>NZ_PSYW01000001.1:1200000-1554043 GCF_003383095.1 Haloferax sp. Atlit-12N | reverse complement strand
CGACCCCCGGGAAGGTGTGTCATCCCGGTGAGCGCCTGACGACCTTGGGTCGGGGCGTTCGGTGGAAGCGTTCGGGGGGAGTGCCCCCGTGCGCTTCTTCGCATTAATCCGAATGCCGGGGATACATAAAAGACCGTCGAACCGATGGCGCTTCGTCATGCGGTTTCATGGCGGGATTACTCATAAAATAATGATAGACTCGTGGGGAGACGGATAACTCTCGAGAACGTAGATATCGCGCGACTGGAGGCCGGTCGGTCATCCCCCGCGTCGTACGTTCGGTCTGACCGGGTGTCGGTCGCGCAAGCAGACGCTGGCGGCGCTGTTTGAAAGGCGTATCGACTGCACTACGACTCGAGTGCTACACGTGCGTGCGCACGATAAGAATGTGAACGTCGGTCGCGCTACTCGTCGAGGTGCTCGATTCCTTTCTTAGAAACGTTTCCTTTGGTGATCTTCCCTTCCATCCAGCCGGGCTTGTCCTCGGGGGCGCTGCTGTTCCACGCCCACGCGTCGAAGATGTGGACCTTGTCAGTCCCCTTCTCCCGGAGTTGAATCTCGACCGCGTCCGACTTCGCGTCGTCTTCGGACCCGGCGGGGTCGAGTCGTCGGGCCGCCTTGAGCGCCGCTTGTCTCGGCATACTGCCCGAAAACACACTCGTCTCTGTACCGTCCTCCTCTCGGAGCACGAAGTTCCGCTTACCGTCCTCGCGTACCATGATTTTCCACCTCTATGCCAATGAACCACATGGCGCATGATAAATATATCGACGAATTTCGACCGACGACGCCGTGTTACTTATATACTCGACCGGTTCGGCGCGCCGACTCACCTCGTCGACGATGCGACGGACTTGGCTGCGAGACGGTCGGGTTCCGGCGAAAATCACCACTCTCCGGGAGGACGGAGACAACACTTATGTATCCCCTGCGGCGAACCAACGGATAGACCCCCAGATGGTCCGGAAAAAGAAGCTCAGTCCGAGTGGCGCCAAAGACGAGAACGGCGAGTACCACAACGTCCATGTCAACCTCCACGAAGACGAACTCGCGGTCGCCGGAATGGAGATCGGCGACGAGGTGTTCGTCCGCGTTCGGGACGGTAAAATCATCATCCAAAAAGCGGACCCAGACCAGGTCGAACACGACTTCTGAGCGCGTGATACGTATCGTCTCGAACCGACCCGTCACCAGCGGAAGGCACGACAGACAGCAATGAACCCTTATCACCTCGCCAAACCACTCCTCTTTTCGTTTCCACCGGAGACTGCCCACCGGACCATCCACGGACTGCTCGCGACCGCTCGCGGCACTCCGGTCGAACCGCTCTTAGAGCGGCGCTACCGCGTAAATGACTCCCGACTCGCGACGAACGCGTTCGGCCTCGACTTCCCGAACCCAGTCGGCGTCGCGGCCGGATTCGACAAGAACGCCGAGATACCCACCGTTCTTTCGGCGCTCGGCTTCGGCCACGTGGAAGTCGGCGGCGTCACCGCAGAACCCCAGCCCGGAAACCCGCGCCCCCGGATGTTCCGCCTCCCCGAAGACGAGGCGCTCATCAACCGCATGGGCCTCAACAACGAGGGCGCGGACGCGGTCGGAGAACGCCTCGCCGCCGGACCCCACCCGGACATCCCAGTCGGCGTCAACCTCGCGCTCTCGGAGGTGACGCCCACCGAGGAGGCCCCCGACGACTACCGCTACACCTACGAACGCGTCGCCGACGGCGCGGACTACTTCGTCGTCAACGTCTCGTGTCCCAACAGCGAGGGCTTCCGCGACCTGCAGAACCGCGACTCGCTCGAAGCGATTCTCGGGACGCTCGTCGACGCCGGCGCCGACCCGCTTCTCGTGAAACTCTCGCCGGACCTCCCGGACCCCGCCGTTGAGGACGCGCTCGAAGTCGTCGACGAACTCGGTCTCGACGGCATCATCGCCAGCAACACGACCACCTCGCGGCCCGACACCCTGCGGAACCCGAACCGTGCCGAACGCGGCGGCCTCTCCGGGAAACCCATCGAGGCCGAGGCCACGAACATGATTCGCTTCATCGCCGATCGGACCGACGTGCCCATCGTCGGCGTCGGCGGCGTCTCGGACGCCGAAAGCGCCTATCGGAAGATTCGCGCCGGGGCCGAGATGGTCCAACTCTACACGGGCATGATTTACGAAGGCCCGTCTATCGCCCGCGACATCAACCGCGGCCTCCTCGACCTGCTCGACTGCGACGGCTTCGACGACGTGGCCGACGCCGTCGGGTCGGGGCTGTAGCGTCGTCCGCGACGACCACCTACTGCGACAACCAACCGCCCGCGTATCGGTGTCGAACCGAACACTAATTTTCCATCCAGTCGCTTGACAAAACGTGCGCCCTCCTTCCACTCGCGACTCCGGCGTGCTCGCGGTCCTCGCCTCGAACGCCGTCGCGCCGGTCGGCGTCCTGTTCCTCGGGTGGTCCCCGACCGTGCTCTTCGGCGTGTTCGTCGCCGAAATCGCCGCCGTGCTGTGCTGGACGCTCGTGAAGATACCCTTCGCGGCCAAGCGCCCCAACAACGCCATCGGCGACGGCGACCGACTGTTCGGCCCGTTACAGGCCAAGAGAGGGTCGGTCTCGCTCCCCGGACCGCTCCCACCGTGTTACCCGCGGAACGTCCCGACGTTCCTCATCTCGGCGTTCCTGCTCGTCCCGCTCGAACTCGGCGTCGCGTTCCTCACGTTCAGCCTGACCGACCCGGTCGTCACCGAGGAGGTCGCCGGGCAAATCCTTCTGGGCGGCGTGGGCGTGTTCGTCGGACGGGGCGTCGAAACAATCACCGGCTACTTCGGGGCGGGTGGCTACCGCGACCACTCCCCTCGGTCGGTGCTCCTCCCCCCGTTCAAACTCCTGTTCGCCGTCGGACTGCTGATGTTCGTCGTCGGGCCGTTCGCAGTCGAGTTCGATAACGTCGCGTTCCTCGCGGTGCTCGTCGGCCTGAAACTCCTCTACGACCTCCGCGCGCTCCAACTCGAACGGAGCGAAAAGCGAGGCGTCTTCTACCGCCTCTACGGGAGCGAGGAGACGGAGATAGAACCAGTTCCGGTCGAGGAACCGAAAAGAGCGCCGACCTATCGAACCACGCCCGCTCGCGCGGTCGCCCTCGCCGATGCGGCCTACCGAAGCCTCCGGTACACGGTCACCAGCGGCGTGCTGTGGTGCTACGGCGTCGCCGCTGCGCTCGTCTTCTTCGGCGCGTGGACGTTCGCGCTCGCACCGCTCGCCCTCGCCGCCGCGTTCGGTTCCCTCCGGGGAACCTCCCGCTACCTCGCCACTGGGGCCGCCGAGTTCCGGTGCTACGGCGACGTGCTCGTCGTTCACGACGTGCTGTTGGGCGAACCCCAAGCCCGCCTCGAACGCGACGCCGTCACCGACGTCAGCGTGTCCACCGACGCCGTCGACCGCCTGTTCGGCACGGAGACGATACGGTTCGAGACGGACGCGGACACGGGGCCGGACATGCAACTCACCGTCCCCGACCCCGAGGAAGTCAACGCCGACGACGCGAACGCGAACCATCCGATGACGGTTCCCCACGTCGAAGACGCGGCGGCGGTGCTGGACGCCTTCGACGGCGGCGGCGAGGCTGAGGCTGAGGCTGAGGCTGAGGCTGAGGCTGAAGCCAAGTCAGAGGCCGAGACAGAAGCTGAGACCGAGGCCGATACCGAGACATCGGTTCCGAACTGCGACGACTGACGAGCCATCGGCTGGGCGACCGACTACCGGGAAAAGAACGAAAACGAAACCGACCGAACGACCGCCTCAGTCGGCGTGCTGGACGATGACGATGGCGTCGCCGGCTTCGAGCATGTCGCCTTCGCCGACGTACTCGCGGGACTCCTCGATGGTGAACATCTCGGGGTCGAGTTCGACGCCCGCGACGTGCATGACGCCGTCTTCGACGTCGTAGTCGTCGCTTTCGAGCGCGGCCTCGATGTCCGGGACCTGCGCGCCGTACTCGGGGCCGACGAGCGAGTAGTCGAGGTCGACGCCGGTGACGACCGACTCGATTTCGGGCTCCTCGTCGAGGAGTTCGAGTTCCTCGATGTGCATGACGCCGCTCACGTCCTCCTCGAAGCCGTGGATGTCGCCGTACACCTGCACGAGGTCGACCGGGGCGTTCATCGAGAGCTGGTTGTCGCTTTTGTACTTGCGGAGCGCGCCGACGACGGCCATCGCCGTCTCGCCGGCCGCCACGTCGGCGTCGAGGCCGAGCGGTTCGGGCCACGACTGGTCGTGGACGCTCGCCTCGTCGTACATGTCTCGCCATAGCTCCTCCGTGACGTGCGCGAGGATGGGCGCGAAGCAGGTCAGGAACCGCTTGTGGGCGGTCTGGAGCGTGTACGCCGCCGAGGGGTCGTCGCCCTCGCGGACGCGCTGTTTGGCGATTTCGAGATAGTCGTCACAGAACGTGTGCCAGAAGAAACTACGCAGGCGGTCGCGCGCCTTCGAGAACTCGCGGTTCTCCAGTTTCTCCGTGACGAACTCGAGTTCGCGGTCCAGCGAGGCCAGAAGCCAGCGGTCGATAGCCTTCAGGTCGTCGTGGTCGAACTCGGCGGGCGCGTCTTCGGTGAGGCTCTCGACGAGCTTGGAGGCGTTCCAGAGCTTCCGCATGAGCTTCTCGCCCGCGACGAGGCCCTTCTCCTGGTACGGCAGGTCGTCGCCGACGGCGCTCCCGGCGGCCCAGTAGCGGGCGGCGTCGACCGGGAACTTCTCTAAGACCTCGTCGGGCGAGACGACGTTGCCGACGGACTTCGACATCTTCTCGCGGTTCTCGTCGAGGACCATCCCGTTTATCATGACGCTGTCGAACGGGACCTCGCCGGTGTGCTCGTAGCACTTGACGACCGTGTGGAACAGCCAAAAGGAGATGATGTCGTGGCCCTGCGGGCGCATGTCGAACGGGTAGAGTTCGGGCCGGTCGAGTTCCATCTCCTCCGTCTCGGGGTTCCAGTCCCAGCCGCCGTTGATGAGGGGCGTGAGCGACGAGGTGGCCCACGTGTCGAACACGTCGTCCTCGGCGGCGAACTCGTCGTGGCCGCACTCGGGACAGGCGTCGACCGGCGGGTCGTCCGAAAGCGGGTCGACGGGCAGGTCCTCGCGGTCGGCGACGACGACGTGCTCGCAGTCCTCGCAGTACCAGACGGGGAACGGAATCCCCGAGGAGCGCTGTCGGGAGATGGCCCAGTCCCACTGGAGCCCCTCTATCCAGTTCTTGTACCGCGTGAACATCTTCTCGGGGTACCAGTCCATCTGCTCACCGGCTTCGAGGTACTCCTCGCGCTTGTCGAGCAGTTTGATGTACCACTGGTCTTTGACGAGGAACTCGACGCTCGTGCCACACCGCTCGTGGACGTTGACCGTGTGCGTGATGGCGCGCTTGTCGAGGAGCGCCCCGGCGTCGTCGAGGTCGGAGACGATGGCCTCCCGCGCCTCGTCGGCGGAGAGACCGGCGTACTCGTCTGCCTCCTCGGTCATCGTGCCGGACTCGTCGATGGCGACGCGGAGCGGCAGGTCGTGGGCCTGATACCACTCGATGTCGGTCTGGTCGCCGAAGGTACAGCACATGACGAGGCCCGTGCCCGTCTCGAGGTCGACGCGCTCGTCTTCGAGGATGGGAACCCGCTGGCCGAACAGCGGGACCTCGGCTTCCTGCCCGACGAGGTGCGCGTTGTCGTCGTCGTCGGGGTGGACGAAGACGGCGACACAGGCGGGAAGCAGTTCGGGGCGCGTCGTGGAGATGACGAACGACTCCTCGGAATCGGCCACGCCGAACTCGATGTCGTGGAAGTGCGAGCCCTGCTCGTCGTCTTCGGTCTCGACCTGCGAGATAGCGGTCTCACACTCGGGACACCAGATGGCTGGCGCGCGCTGGCGGTACTGTCGACCCTTCTCGTAGAGGTCGACGAAGGAGAGTTGAGAGACGCGCTGGACCTCGGGCGAAATCGTCTGGTACGTCTGGTCCCAGTCGATGGAGATGCCGAGGTTCTGCATCTTCTCCGTGAACTCGCCTTCGTACTCCGCCGTGACCTCGCGGCAGAGCTTCTGGAACTCGCGTCGCTCGTAGTCCTGGTGTTTGATGCCGAGTTCGTCCTCGGTCAGGAGCTCCGACGCGATGCCGTTGTCGTCGTAGCCGAACGGGAAGTAGACCTCGTCGCCGCGCATCCGGTTGAACCGGGCGACGAAGTCCTGGAGGGTGAAGCCGTAGACGTGGCCCCAGTGCAAGCTCCCGGACACCGTCGGCGGCGGTGAGTCGATAGAGAAGACGGTGTCGGGGTCTACCGCACGCTCCGGGTACGCGTACAGGTCTTCGTCGACCCACCTCTCTTGCCACTTCGCCTCGACGGTTTCCGGATCGTATTCTCCGCTCGGCATTGCGTTGGCGTACCTACAGCCGGGCGGACTGTTAAACGCCTCGGTTAAGTGCCCGAGGGAACGGAATTCGGGCGCGAGAGCGGTGACTACCTACAGGACCGACAGCGCCGACGCGAGGTCCGAACGAAGGTCGTCGACGTGCTCGACGCCCACGGACATCCGGAGGAGCGAATCGGAGATGCCGAGCGCGTCGCGTTCGGTCTGCGAGAGCGGCGAGTGGGTCATCGTCGCCGGGTGCTCGATGAGACTCTCGACGCCACCGAGGCTGACCGCCAGCGGGAACTCCCGGAGTTCACCGAGGAACTCCGCGGTCCCGTCGAGGTCGGTGTCGAGTTCGAACGACAGCACGCCGCCGAATCCGGACTGCTGGCGCGCCGCGAGGTCGTGTTGCGGGTGGGACTCCAGCCCCGGGTACAGCACCCGCGTCACGGCCTCGTGGGATTCGAGGAATTCGGCGATTTCCATCGCGTTGGCCTCGTGCTGGCGCATCCGGAGCGGGAGCGTCTTGATGCCCCGGAGCGTCAGATAGGAGTCGAACGGCGAGAGCATCGACCCCATCCCGACGCGCTGGAGGAACGTGAGCTCCTCCAGTACGTCCTCGCGGTCGGTGACGACCGCGCCGCCGATGGAGTCGGAGTGGCCGTTGAGGTACTTCGTGGTGCTGTGGACGACCACGTCGGCCCCGAGCGACAGCGGGTTCTGGAACTGCGGGCTGAGGAAGGTGTTGTCCACGCCGAAGACCGCGTCCCCCTCGTCGGCGATGGCCGCGATGGCCTCGATGTCGCAGAGGTGCATGAGCGGGTTCGTCGGCGTCTCCATCCAGACGAGCGCGGTCTCCTCGCGCATCGCGGCCGCGACGTTCTCGGGGTCGGTGGCGTCGACGAACGACACGTCCACGTTCAGCCGGTCGGCGAACAGCCGGTTGAGCATCGTCTTCGTCCCACCGTAGAGGTCTTCGAACGCGACGATGTGGTCCCCCGGCCGGACCACCGCGGTCATCGTCGCGGCGATGGCTGCCGTGCCGGAGACGAACGCCAGCGCGTGGTCGGCCCCTTCGAGCGCCGCGAGCCGGTGTTCCAGCGCGTTCCGCGTCGGGTTCGACAGCCGCGAGTAGAGGTACTCGCCCGCGTCGGGGTCGAGCGTTTCCAGGTCCGCGTCGGGGTCGATGCTCGGCACCGAGTAGGTCGACGAGAGGTGGACCGGAACGACGACGTCCTCGACGCCCGGGGCCGGGGCCTGCCCGCGCTCGCCGTGGGTCACCGCCAGCGTCTCGCGACGAACATCATTATCGTTCATACAGGAAACGCGACGACTCGCGTCCTAAAGGTTTCTATCGCGTTCTGACCAAATGCACGAAAAGAATTACTGGCGGTGTGAAATTACCCGAGGTTATTCGGTTTCGGTTCGTGGACTCTCAAAAATCCGGACCAAAAACGACCGCCGGAACTCCTACGCCAGCGCCGACAGGTCGAAGCTCCCACCTTTTTCCGCGACTCGCACCGCTCGTCGCGCAAAAATCTGGACCAAAAACAACCGCCGGAACGCCTACGCCAACGCCGACAGGTCGAATTCGAACGCCGCGACCGGCAGTTCGAGGTCGTGGTCGACGATGACCTTCGGGTGGAGTTCGCCGACGACGCCGACTTCCTCGCCGTCGATGACGACTGCGGCGGTGCGGCCGTCGATGAACGACGGGTGCTCGGTCGCGGGCGTCTCCAGTTCCGCGTCGAAGTCGCGGCAGAGCGCCGCGAGTCGGGCCTTCGCGTCCTCGTAGGTCGCGTCGTGGCGGGCGAGGACGGCCGCGACGTGACGGGCCTCGGCGACGCGGGTGTTCTCGTCGTCGTCGCGGTGGGCCACGTGGCCGATTTCCGCGAGGTCCTGCGGGTACGCTCGGTGGGTGTTGTTCTCCAGTACCATCGTCAGCGAGGGCAACACCCACGTCCGAAGCATGGTGTAGTCCTCGCTGTAGGGTTCGGTGATGGAGGCGGGTTCGCCGCCGCCGAGCACACCGCCGGAACGCTGTTCCGGCGAGCTCCCACTCGCTTCGCTCGCGGGAACGTCGGAACCGACCTCGACGTCCATGCGCTCGTAGTTCTCCTCCTCCGAAATCATGTGGAAGTTGAGCAGGTCCTCGAAGCCGAGGCCGACGAGCGAGGTGCGGACGGCGTCTTCGAGTCGGGAGCGCTCGTGGCGCTGGCCGACCGTCCCCACGTCGGGGTAGCGCGGTTCGAGTTCGTTGAAGCCGTAGGCGCGGCCCACGTCGTCCACGAGGTCGAGCGGGTGGAGCACGTCGACGCGGTACGGCGGAATGGAGACCTCGTAGACGGTCTCCTCGCCCAGTTCGGCGTTCGCGTCGAGGCCGGAGCGCTCGAACAGGTCGATGACCTCGTCCATCTCCAACTCGACGCCGAGGACCGTCTCGATACGGTCGTGGGAGACGTGTTTCGTCTCGACTTCGAAGTCGGGCTTGGTGACAGTGCCAGTCTCGTACTGGACCTCGACCTCCTCGATGGTCGCCCCGCGGGCGGCCAGCGCGTAGCAGATGATGTTGCACATCCGGTCGATGGTCCACTGGTCGGTGCCGGTGAGTTCGACGAGCAGGTCGCGAGAGTCCGTCGAGACCTCGGTCCGGCGGCCGTTGATGACCGGCGGGAACGAGAACAGGCCGATTTCGTCGTAGATGGCCGGGTAGCGGTCGTACTCGCTCACGAGGTCGGCATACTTCCGCCCGGTGTCGTGCTGTTCGAGCACCTCGGCGGGCGTGAGTTCGTCGTTGGAGTCGAGCGCGACGAAGGTGTCGCCGTCGGGTTCGATGCCCGTGTACGTGATGGAGTTGCCGGAGGCGTTCTCCGAGAGTACGTCGCCTTTCAGCATCGTCAGGTCGTGGATGCCGATGGCTCCCTTGGCGCGCTTGCGGCCCATCGTCGCGTGGAGTTTCTCCTGCAACTGGATGAGCGAGTCGAGCGCCGCGTCGTCCAGGTCGACCCCGCGGACGACCGCGCCCGTGACGTACGGGCGCTCGTCGGGAACGTCGTCGTCGACGACGAAGGTCCAGTCAGGGTCGTTCGTGTTCGGCACGGAGACGCCGCGAGCGTCGCCGTACTGGTATCGAAGCGAGCGGGCGACGCCTTCGACCGACAGGCGGTCGAGGCGGTCGGGACCGAACTCGAGTTGGAACGCCCCGTCGTCGGTGACGCCCTCGAACTCCAGTCCGAGCGCGAACAGGTCGTCTTTGAACTCCTCGTCGGACTTGTCTTCGTGGCCGGTCAGGCGGCGCAGTTCGTCGGGTTGAACGTCGACTACGGGCATTACTTGAGCACCTCCGTCTCGCGGAGCAGGTCGAGGTCACACAGCGTTCCGTGCACGTCGCGGATGTCGTCGAAGCCGTACATGAGCATCAGCAGGCGCTCTAAGGCGAGGCCCCACGCCATCACGTCGCACTCGACGCCGAGCGGGCGAAGCACCTCCTCGCGGAACATACCGGAGTTGCCGATTTCGATGAGTTCGCCCGTCTCGGGGTGTCGGCCGAACAGCTCGAACGACGGCTCCGTGTAGGGGTTGTAGTGCGGCTTGAACTGGATGTCCGTGATGCCGAAGTGGGAGTAGAACTCCTCGAAGGTGCCCATCAGGTCGCGCACCGAGAGGTCCTCGGCCATCACCCAGCCCTCGATTTGGTAGAACTCCAGCAGGTGCGTCGGGTCGAGCGTGTCGTTGCGGTACACCTTCTCGACCGAGAAGTACCGCTGCGGCGGCTCTAGCTCCCCTACCTCGTGGCCCGAGAGGTAGCGCATCGACAGCGACGTGGTGTGGCCGCGGAGCGCGATGGCCCGCGCGAAGTCCTCGGACCACGGCGAGTGGTAGCCGTCGCCGTCGTCGCCGACGCCGTTGAGGTGGGCGTCTCGGACGTTGTCGATGAGGTCCTCGGGGATGTCCTCCATCGGCGGCACGTCGAGGGCGAAGCGGTCCCAGTGGGTGCGCGCCGGGTGGTCCTGCGGCATGAACAGGCAGTCGTTGATCCAGAAGTCCGCGTCGGCGTGTGGGCCTTCCATCTCGGCGAAGCCCATGCCGGTGAGCACGTCCTTCACGCGGTCGGCGGTCTGCCGGAGGATGTGCTTCTTGCCGCCGCGGGCCTCGGGCGCGTCGGCCTCGACGTTGTACTCGGTGAACTCCACGTCTTCCCACTCGCCGGAGGTGAGCATCTCGGGGGTGAGGCGGTCGACCGTCTCGGCCGCCTCGACGCCCTCCATCAGCGCCGTGACGCCCTCGTCGGTGAGGGTGACGGCGCGGATGGTGCGCTCGTGGCGGACCACGAGCTTCCGCGATTCGAGTTGGTCGAGCACGTCGGCGTCGACGGACTCGCCCGCGTCGAGCGCCGCGAGCGCGGCGGCCTCCTCGTCGGCGTCGGGGTCGGCGTCCGCGTCGGGCGCGAGTTCGCCCGAGTCGATGTGTCCGTAGCCCTTGCGCGCGAAGTTCGACAGCGCGATATCGACCTGCGGGCCGCCGAGGGAGGACGCACCGATGACCTGTCCCATCGGGACCGCGTCGCCGTCGCCCACGTCGAGCGCGGCGCGGTAGAGACGGACCTCGGGGAGGCCCTCGTCGGCGTATTCCGCACCTTCGTCGGTCAGTTCGACGGACTCCTCAGTGGTCTCGGTGACCGAGACGAGTCCCTCGTCGCGGAGGTCGAAGACCGCGCCCGTCACGGTTTCGGGCTTCTGGTCTGTCGCCTCCGCGAGCTGTGCAATCGTTCGTTCGTCGGTGGCGCTCGCGGCGTTCAACACCGCGACCTGTGATTCCGGAAGTCGCATCTGGTTCGTTGTGGCGTTAGCCGTCTGGTGGTCGGTTAGCAGTTTCGAAGCCTCGCCGCGCTGGCGGGGCTGACCGGCGGGGTCGGTTTCGTCCGGCGGGCGCGGTGACGCCCGACCGGAGTCCGCCGACCTCAGGCGGTCAGAAAGAAAAATCCGAACCCGTCAGTGGTCGGTTCGCTCGCTCGCGTCCCGCGTTTGGGTTCGGATACCATATGCGACCGATTGTGAGTGCCGAGTAAAAGCGTTGCGCGTCCACTCCGCGTCAATCCGCAGATACGTTCTTGGTACCGGCCGACCGAGAGACGGCGAAGACGAATGCCAGACCTGGACACGACCCTCTCGGCGATTCGCCTCGGCCACGAGGCGTCGCTCATCGTCAAACCCCCGAACCGACCGGACGACAGAGACGACGTCGAGGCCGTCCTCGTCCGGGCCGCGCCGCCCTACGAGTTCGACGACGGCGAACAGACCTACCGCGTCGTCGAAGACGAGGGCGACACCGGCTTTCGCGTCCTCGCGTCGCGCGACGTCGCCGACCCCGTCCGCGTCCTCGGCGAACTCCGCGCTGTCGTCGATATGAGCGCCTGAACCGAGCTTCCCGGATTCTCCTACGCGACGTTCCGCTCGCGGAGCGTCTCGCCCGATTCGAACCGGTCGAGCGACAGCGCCGACACGTCCACCTCGCAGGCGTCCTCGCCGAGACACAGGTCGGCGACGGCCTCGCCGGTCGCGGGCGCGTGCTGGAAGCCGTGGCCCGAGAAGCCGGCGGCGACGACGAGGCCGGGAGCCGCCTCGTCCAGAATCGCGTGGTGGTCGGGCGTCACGGCGTACAGCCCGGCCCAGCCGTTTCGAATCCGCGTCTCCGGGCCGAAGTAGGCCGCGGCGTCGTCGGCACGCTCGGTCGCCTCCACCGCCCACTCCACGTCCATCGACTCGTCGAATCGGTCGGGGTCCACGTCGGGGTCCGACCCCGAGAAGTGCCCGCCGACGATGGCGGTTCCCTCCCGCTCCGGGCGGAAGTACGCCCCCGTGTCGAGGTCGATGGTGAGCGGGGCGTCCGCGGGGAGGTCGCCCTCGGGTTCCACGACGGCTATCTGTCGGCGTCGTGGCGCGATTGGGAGGTCGACGCCGGCGAAGGAACTGACCCGGGCGGACCACGCGCCCGCCGCGACGACCACGGCGTCGGCATCGATGGGACCGGCCGGCGTCTCGGCCCGCCAGCCGCCGGTGTCGGGAGTGTCTACCGCACCGGCCGAGTCACCGTCGCCGACGCGAGCGAGGTCGGTCACGGGCGTCTTCGTCCGGATATCGACACCGGCGGTGCGGAGCGCATCCGAGTAGCCCTGTACCGCGGAGTGCGGGTCGGCGACGCCGTCAGCGGCCGAGAACGTCGCCGCGACGAACGACTCGGTTCGGAGTTCCGGGAGGTACTCGGCGGCCTCCTCGGGCGAGAGAACGCGACTCGGCGCGCCAGCGTCGGTCTGCATGGCGACGTTCTCCCGGAACGCCGCGGCGGTCTCCTCGGTCCGGGCGAGAAAGAGGTAGCCGGAGCGCCGGTAGTCGATGTCGACGCCGAAGTCGTCCGCGAAGGACTCCCAGACGGGGACGCTGGCGAGCGAGAGTTCGACGTTCACGCGTGTCGAGAACTGCGTTCGGATGCCGCCCGCCGCGCGACCCGTACTGCCGCCGCCGAGCGTCCCCGCCTCGCAGACGGTGACTTCGGCCCCGCGGCCGGCCAGCGCGTGGGCGCAGGCGAGTCCGACGACCCCGCCGCCGACGATGAGGACGTGCATGGTCCTGTCTGATTCGCCACCGACATGAGTTTGTCTGTCACACACTAGCGAGGCGCAATGTTTTCACGCGACCGCGGTGAGTAGTTCGGGTATGGTCCGCATTCTCTCCGCCGACGCCGTCGGCGAGTTACTCTCACTCTCGGAGCTGTTTCCGGTCGTCGAGGAGGCGTTTGTCAAGCAGGGCCGCGGCGAGGTCGAGCGCCCGCCGAGGCCGCACTTTCCGGTCGGCATCGATATCGACAGAGTTCGGGACGGGACCGGTGGCGAAGGGGCCGCGGGTGCGGGTTCGGTACCGTCGGGGCGCGACGGCCCGCTCGGCACCGGTCTCACCATGCCGGCGTACATCCACGGCCGAGAGGTGTACGGGACGAAACTCGCGTCCGTCCACCCAGAGAACGTCTCTCACGGGCTTCCGACGGTGAACGCGCAGGTCGTCCTCACCGACGCGACGACCGGCCTCCCGCTCGCGCTCCTCGACGGGACGACGATTACCAGCGCCCGGACGGGCTGTATCGGCGGGCTCGCCGCGGAGTACCTCGCGGCCGACCCGGTCCGACTCGGCGTCCTCGGCGCGGGCACGCAGGCCCGCTGGCAGAGCCGCGCTATCGCCGTCGGCTCCGCGGTCGAGTCGGTGAACGTCTACTCCCCCAGCGACTCCCGCGAGGCGTGTGCCGCCGACCTCCGCGAGGACGGCCTCTCCGCTGAGGCGGTCGACTCGCCCGAGGCGGCCGTCGCCGGAGCGAACGTCGTCGTCACCGCGACGACCAGTGAGACGCCCGTCTTCGACGGCTCGTGGCTCGACCCCGGAACCCTCGTCGTCGCCGTCGGAGCCTACACGCCCGAGATGCGGGAACTCGACGCCGAGACGTTCGAGCGGGCCGCGCGGGTGTTCGCCGACGTGCCCGAGGAAGTCGCCGACATCGGCGATGTGCGCGGGGCCGCCATCGACGACTCCGACCTGATTCCGCTCTCGGCGGTGTTCGAGGGCGACGCCGGCCGCGACGGCGACGACGAGATTCTGGTGGTCGAGAGCGTCGGTTCGGCGGTGCTCGACGCCGCGACCGCCGAGTACCTCTACGAGAAGTCGAACGCGCGCGGCGTGGGAGAAGAAGTGGGGTTGTGAGCGGTCGTGCGGTTTCGGTCGGAGTCGTGCCGCCTCGCTAGTGCTCGGCCGCCACGCCTCGCCGCTCAGTCTCGAGGTCGATGTCCAGCGAGTCGAGGATTTCCTCGGCCTCCTCGCGTTTTTCGTGGTGGTCTTCGAGGAACTCCCGCATCATCGTCGCCGCCTGCTCCTTACAGCCGCCGCAGAGGCGCTCGCCGCCGACGCACTCGTCGTAGACCTCCTTTGCGAGTTCGTCGTCGTCGCCCGTAAGCAGGTAGGCGTACAGCTCGTACACCGGACATTTGTCGGCCTCGCCGCCGAGTTCGCGCTGTTCTTCGGCCGTGTCGCGGCCGCCGGTCGTCGCCGACTTCACCTTGTCGTAGCCCTCCTCGGGCGCGTCGAGAAGCGAGATGTGGCTCGCCGGAATCGACGACGACATCTTGCCGCCGGTGAGGCCGGTCATGAAGCGGTGATAGATAGACGACGGCGGAATGAAGCCGTAGCCGCCGTGGTGGGCCTCGACCTCGCGCGCGAGTTCCTCGGCCTCGTCGACGCCCATGTCGAACGCGTCGATGTGCTGGTCGTACCGGCGCTTTTCGCCCTCGATGTCCTCGATAAGCGCCTCGAACGCCTCGTCGGTCGCCTGCCGGGCGAAGAAGCGAATCCGCGGGCGGAGCGGTTCCATCCCGGCGTTTTCGAGCTTCTCGACCGCCGACTCGCGGACCGACTCCGAGACGAGCACGCCGGCCGCGTCGAGGTCGGCGTCGGCGAGCCACTCGGCCGCCTCGCCGCACCGCGGCATGTCGGCGTCCTCGGCGTACTCCTCGCGGGCGTCGTGGGCGGCCGCGACGAGCGGGCGCTCGGCGTCGTCGAGCTCGAAACTCGCGAACGCCTCCGTCACCTTGAAGAATCGCATCCGGGTGGCGAGGTCGCGGGCGAACCGGACGTGAGGGTCTTGGTCGGGTCCGACCGGAATGACCGTCGGCTTGGGGTCGTCCAACTGCGGGTAGAGGATGTCGGCCATCTGCGTGACGACCGACTGCATGTGGGAGACGTTGGTCTCGCCGTCGAAGCCGTAGATGGACTGGAACTCCGAGAAGTTGGCCTTCCCGCCGAGTTCGAACGCGAGCCGCTGGAGGCGGTCGTTGTCCGACTGTCGGTAGAGTTCGCCCTCCTCGGGGTCGAATCCGAGCGCGATGAGCGACAGCAGGTAGTCGCGGCTGTGCTCGTTGATTTCGTCCCACGGGATGCCGCGGGCGGAGTGCGCCTCCATGTCCGCGATGAGGCCGTAGGCGTCGCCGCCCTGCTCTTGATGCCAGATTATCTCGTCGAAGACGAGTTTGTGGCCGATGTGGGGGTCGCCCGTCGGCATGAACCCCGAGAGGACGGCGAAGTCGTCGCCGTCGCGCATGGCGTCGAGGACCGGCCGGTAGTCGCGGTGGCCGAAGATGACCCCGCGGCGCATCAGGTAGTGCGGGTTCGGCACCTCGTCGAGCACCTCGTCGAACTCCTCGATGCCGAACTCCTCGAACAGCTTCCGGTAGTCGGAGACAGTCGACGAGCCCCACGGGTCGAGGGCGACTTCGTCTGCTCCCTCTGCTGTGCCTCCATCGGTGCGGATGCGCTCCGCGGGTTCGTCGTCTGTCATGGCGTGAGCCGACTGACCGAAAGCCAGTCTATCTCTCCGTTGTCGTCGGTCAGCGCAAAAACCATTCGCTTGCGGACACCGCCGGCGAGGCGCACGTCGAGCGAGAGGTCCCGCGGGACGAACGTGTGGTCGGGCGCGACCACGCGCACGAGGAACTCGGAGTGCGAGAGGTCAGACACCGATTCGAACTCCGTGTAGACGCGGAAGTCGGAGCCGAACTTGAAGCCGCTCTTGGGGACCGTCTTGGCTCCCCGGAGCGCGGCGTAGACCGCGAGCCGGCGGTCGAACCGGTTGCCCTCCACGTCGCGGCCGCGGGAGACCACGTCGGCCTCGTCGATGGCGAGCGCGTCGGCGCGGGCGAGGTAGGCGGCTTCGAGGAGCGACAGTTGGAGCGGGCCGCTGTCGGCGTTTCTTCCGTACAGGCGCTGGCCGAAGAAGCCGCGCTGGTAGAGGCGGTCGACGCCGTCCCAGACGAGCGCGCGGTCCGAGAGGAGTTCCGCGTCGAGGTCGGCGGGAAGGTCCTCCGCGGCCGTCCCCTCGGGGGAGTAGCTCTCGGTGTCGAAGTAGGTCAGGTCGCCGTCCTCGTCGACGATGGCGAGGACCACTTCTCCGAGCGACGAGACGGGAATGCTCTCGCGCTCGCCGACGACGCGAACTCGGTGTTCGACCTCGCCGTCCCACGGGCCCTTCCCGCGGGGGTAGACGAGGAAGTCAGCGCCGGCGGCGTCATCGACGCCGGGCCAGCCCTCGCGGGCGGGCGAGAGATAGAACCCGCGGTCGCGGAGGTCTTTGTAGACGACGAAGTCGAGGGTGGTCCCGGTGCGCGCGAGGAGTTCGCGCAGGCCCATCCCGTCCACGCCGTCGATGTCGTCCCGCGAGAGCAGGTGGGCGGCCTCGACGGGCGCGACCTCCAAGTCGTCGCCGCCGGTGGGTCTCCCGTAGCCGCGGGAGTCGTGGAACCGCTGTCGAGCGTCGCCCGGGAGGTGGACGACGCCGTCTTCGAGGCGTCCTTGCATACCCGAATCGGGGCGCGGCGACGACAAAGGGTCTGCGATGCCGGCGGCGCGGCGCGCGGGACGAACAGGGCCGCCGCCACCGTCTGCTCGTCGCGGGCGCGGACGCGTCCCTCGCGGCCGGCCGTGTCGCCAGCGACGGGGCCATGCCCGCCGCCCCTCGTCTCGGCTCATCGACCCTCGCAGGTCGAGTCGAGACACCGCCGGCCGCGACTCGTCTCGAACACAGGCAGACCACAGTCGCAGTCGTCGCCGACGACGCCCGCGGGGAGGGAAAACGCCGCCTCGCACTCGGGATAGGCGTCACAGCCGGCGAGCAGGCGGCCGCTCCGCCGGATGATTCGGAGGGGAGACCCGCAGTCCGGACACGACCACTCGCCGTCGAATCGATCTTTCACGTGGTCGTCCAGCGGGTCGCACCGGCGGTCGATGCACACCTCGAACGGCGCGCCGCGCTCGACGCGCATCAGCGGCAGGCCACAGTCACCACACGTCTCGTCGAGGACGGTCGCGCCCGCGGGAAGACGATACTCGGTTCCCGAGTCGAGGGCGACGACGGAGCCGTTGGTCCTGACGAGCGGGTCGCCGGTGTCGGGATGTGAACCGACCGGGACGCCCGCGTCGCTGGCGGGGTACTCGGCGCGGCCGGTCACGTCGTTCGATTCGACCGTGAGCGTCTGGTCGCCGGCGCGGGCCACGAGGCCGAACGACCCCGGCCCGGACTCGACAGTCAGCGAGTCGGCGCGAGTCAGCCACGCGACGGGTTGGTAGCCCCCGGCGTCGTGGACGAGGACGGTTCGGTCGGGCTTGGCCACGACGACGACCCGCCCGCGCTGGGTGCGGTCGCGGGAGCCTTCGAAGTTGACGGTGCAGTCGCCGGCGAAGACGCGTATCGAATCCATGCGGCGGAGTGGCCGCCAATTGCGATTTGAACCTTCGTACGGGAGTTCATCAGCCATGCCGCGGCCGAAGCTCTTTGGTCGGCCGCGGCCGAGGGCGAACCATGGACGCGAACGTCGTGCTGTTCGACATGGACGGTGTGTTGGTCGATTCCGAGCAGTACTGGCACGCCTTCGAGGACGAGTGGGTGTTCGCCGACGCCATCGAGTCCGGCGACCCCGACCACGAGGAGATAACGGGGATGAACTTCCGCGAGATATACGACTATCTCGACGCGGAGTACGGGACGACCGTCACGAAAGAGGAGTTCATCGCGGCGTACCACGAGAACTCAGAGGACGTCTACGGCGAGCACGTCGTCCTGATGGACGGCGCGGAAGAACTCTTCTCCGACCTCCGCGCGGCGGGCAAGAAGGTGGCAATCGTCTCGTCGGCCCCGCAGGACTGGATTTCGACGGTCCGCAAGCGGTTCGACCTCGACCCGCTCGACCTCGTGCTCTCGGCCGACGACATCGACAAACCGGGGAAGCCCGAGCCACACATCTACGAGCACGCCGCGGCCGAGTTCGGCGTCGCCCCCGAGGAGTGCGTCGTCATCGAGGACTCGATAAACGGCATCGAGGCGGCCGTCCGGTCCGGCGCGTACACCATCGCCTACCGCGGCGGGCAGAACGCCGACCTCGACCTCTCGCGGGCGGACGAAATCGTGAACGGGCCCGAAGAGTTGCGGGCGGCGTTGCTCGTCGAGGAGTAGGCGAAAGGCGGCCAGAAAACGACCGGAACCCGACCGCCCCCACGTCTTTTCCGTTATTCGACTCGAACCGTCCGCGACTCCCGAATCGGGAGCAGCGGCAGGTCGGGGAACGTGACCTCCACGACGAACGCCAGTTCGTCGTCCGTCGCGCCGAAGACGCCCACGGGGACGGTCACCTCGTCGGAGAGGTAGCACGTCTTCGCCGACATCTCCACGTCGTTGACGGTGACGCGGATACCGACTGAGCCACCGCCGCCGTCGTTTCGCACGCGGATGTCGTGCATGTCGCTCTCGCCGCGGGCGACCGACTCGGGGAAGTCGCCCCAGTCGATTTCGGGCGCGGGGAGGTCCTTCGCGCTCTTGATGACGCGCTCGGCGACGCCCTGCGAGAGGCCCGCGCGAGTGAGTTCCTTCACGCCGGCGTCGACCACGTCGGCCGGGGTCGAGAGGCCGCCGGTCGCGAGCTTTCGCGCGCGGCCGGGACCGATGCCGTCGACGGCCGTGAGCGCCGCGGCGTCGCTGCTGACGCCGTTGTCGACGCGGGCCTCGACGCGCTTTGCGAGGTTGGCCGCGCGGGCGTCCGCGAAGGTGTCGAGGAACTCGCGGAGCGCGGAGAGGAGTCGGAGCGCGTTCTGCTTGATGACCCACGCGTCGCTCCGGAGTTCGCTCGGCGTCGAGTTCGCCATGCTGGCGTGGAGGATGGCGAGCACCTTCTTCGGGCCGTCTTCGAGCGTGGTCGAGACGCCCGTCAGCACCGAATCGACGGCGTCCACCTCGGACTGGCGCGCCGACACCTGTCGGAAGTCGGCCGCGCCCGCGACGGTTTCGAGGATGTCGTCGGCGGTGATGCGGTCCCGTTCCGCGAGGTCGGCGAAGCGCGAGGCGGTCCCGAGTCGGAGGTAGTACTTCGAGGTGAGTCGCCCGAGCGGGGTCGCGTCGATAGAGAGGTCGTCGTCCATCTCGACGAAGCCGCGGGAGACGAGGCGGTCGAGCACGTCGCGGACGCGCTCGCGGAGGTCCTCGAAGTCGTAGGCCGCGGGGTTCGACTGCGCCCGGCGGTAGTAGAACGTCGTCTCCAGCCACGACAGCACGTCGTCGAGGTCGCGGATGGTCCCCATGGCGATTTCGGCGTTGAGGTGCGAGTCGAGGTCTTCTGCGAGGCGCGACTCGATTTCCTTGCCCTCGCGGAGCAGGCGGCGGTACTTGTTCTGGTCCGAGCGGTCGCAGACGACCCAGCCGTAGCCGACGTCGTCGTAGCCGGGGCGGCCCGCGCGGCCGAGCATCTGGAGGATGTCGAGCGGCGAGATGTCCACCTCGCCTTCGAGCGGGTCGTGGTGTTTCGTGTCGCGGATGACGACACAGCGGGCGGGGAGGTTCACGCCCCACGCGAGCGTGGAGGTCGAAAACAGGAGCTGAATCTTGCCCTCCTTGAACCACTCCTCGACGGCCTCGCGGTCGTCCCGCGAGAGGCCGGCGTGGTGGAAGCCGACGCCGTCCAAGACGCCCTTGGCGAGCGAGTCGTTGCTCAGTTCCTTCGCCTCGTTGTGGAAGTCGTAGTCGCCGCGCGCGCCGATGGGCACGTCGCGCTTGGCGAGTTCGTCGCGCGCCTTGGCGGCCGCGCGGACGGCGTCCTGCCGCGAGGAGACGAAGACGAGCGACTGGCCGCCGTCGCGGATGTGCGGTTCCGCGAGGTCGAACGCCCGGTACAGGCGGCGGTACTTGTCGGCGAAGGAGTTCTCGCCGTGGGTGTAGGTCTTGACGCCCGCGTGGAGGTCGACCGGGCGGTAGTCGTCGCCGAACTCGAAGGTCGTCTCGTCCGGTGCGTCGAGCCACGCCGCCACGTCGTCGATGTTGGGCATGGTCGCAGAAAGCGCGACGATGCGGGGGTCGCAGATGCGGCGCATCCGCGAGACGGTGACTTCGAGGACGCCGCCGCGGGTCTCGGAGTCCAGCAGGTGGACCTCGTCGATGACGACGCAGTCCACGTCCTCGATGAAGGAGTAGCGCGCCGAGTCGTGTTTCCGGGTCGCGGAGTCGGTCTTCTCGGGCGTCATCACGAGGATGTCGGCGCGGGCGGCCCGTCGGGGGTTCAGGTCGCGCTCGCCGGTGACGACGTACACCGAGTAGCCGAGGTCCTCGAAGCGCTCCCACTCGGTCTCCTTCTCGGTGGTGAGCGCGCGGAGCGGCGCGATGAAAAGCGCCGTCCCCTCGTCGCGGAGCGTCCGGCAGATGGCGAGTTCGGCGAGCGCCGTCTTCCCGCTGGCGGTGGGGGCGGAGGCGACGACGTTGTGGTCGGTGTCGAGGATGGCGGGCAGCGCCTCGCGCTGCATCCGGTTGAATTCCTCGAACCCGAAGGCATCTGCGAACTCGGGGACCGCCTCGGCGACTTTCACTGGGCGCACCTCCGGGTGCGCGCTGGCGTCGGGGACGAGACGAAGACGAGCGTCATACACGAAGCCGAGTCGTCCGTGGGGAAAGGCGTTTCTCCATCCGGCGCGGCGGCTCGCGGGCGTCGAACGAGCGGAAAACGGAGGGACTGAGGTTGGTGGCGCGTTCCGGCGGAACGCGGTGTGGTGTGGTGGAGTGGTGGAGTGGTAGAGGATTCGGGGACCGAAGCGCCGGGCCGATTACGCGGCGCCGGCGAGCGCGGCGATGAACGACCAGTTCGTCCCCGCGGTGGCCTCGTGCTTCTTCGATTCGGCCTTCGTCATGTTGCGGCGGTGTTTCCAGTTCATACTCGACAGAAGTCTTTACTCGAATATAAGTTTTTCAGTTAAGTGATACATCTAGCACGGTCGTACATGCTGTTTGATGGAAAGTCGTGATATATTCGTCCCGAACGTTTCGTTTTCCGAGATAGTAGTGTTCGTTTGAACGATTCTGAACAAGGCATGATAACACGGGACGTGCGGGCGCTGGGCGAAGTCGCG
Organism: Haloferax sp. Atlit-12N; assembly: GCF_003383095.1. Lineage (NCBI taxonomy): Archaea > Methanobacteriati > Methanobacteriota > Halobacteria > Halobacteriales > Haloferacaceae > Haloferax > Haloferax sp. Atlit-12N. Next base: position 1,532,686 of record NZ_PSYW01000001.1, on the reverse strand, counting down.
GGGACGCGGTTTCGCTCGCCTCGGGGAATGGCTCCGTCGGCAACCCGACAGACGGCGGACCAATCCTCACGTTTTTGCCCGTCGCCTCGCAAGAACTGCCTATGCGCACGCGGCGGAAGCCAGACTGGTTGAAGATGCGACCGCCATCGGGCCGGCGTTTCACCGATATCAAATCGACGCTCCGGGACCGGAACCTCAACACCGTCTGCGAGGAGGCGAACTGCCCGAATCTCGGGGAGTGTTGGAGCGGCCGCGACGGCCCCGGGACGGCCACGTTCATGCTCATGGGCGACCGGTGCTCGCGCGGGTGTAACTTCTGCGACGTGACGACCGGCGGGATGGAGCCACTCGACCCCGAGGAACCGGCGAACGTCGCCGACGCGGTGACCGAAATCGGCCTCGACTACGTCGTGTTGACCTCGGTGGACCGCGACGACCTGCCGGACCAGGGCGCGGCCCACTTCGCCGAGACCATCCGCGAAATCAAGCGCCGCGACCCCGAGGTGCTCGTCGAGGTGCTGATTCCCGACTTCCAGGGCGAACCCGACCACGTCCGGAAGATAATCGACGCCGGCCCCGACGTCATCGCCCACAACATCGAGACCGTCGAGCGCCTCCAGTGGCCGATTCGGGACCGCCGCGCCGGCTACGAGCAGTCGCTTTCGGTGCTCCAGCAGGTGACGGACGAGTCCGACATCCACACGAAGACCTCCGTCATGCTCGGCCTCGGCGAGCACGCCCACGAGGTCTACCAGACCCTCTCCGACCTCCGCGAGGCCGACGTGGACATCGTCACCTTCGGCCAGTACCTCCAGCCCTCCCGGAGCCACCTCGACGTGTTCGAGTACGTCCACCCCGACGCCTTCGAGACGTGGCGGCGCGTCGCGGAAGACGAACTGGGCTTCCTCTACTGCGCGTCCGGCCCGATGGTCCGGTCGTCGTACAAAGCCGGCGAACTGTTCGTGGACGCGCTCCTCCGCGAGGGATCGAGCGTCGAGGAGGCGCGGCAGGCCGCGCGCGCGGCCGCCGGACAGTAGGCCACGGTCGCCACCCCGCCGCGTCCGCCCGACTCAGCCATCCGGGTCCGACATCCGGTCCGACCCCGTTCCGCCCCGAAACAGTCCTGCAATGCTGTCGATATTTCCGATTATTTCTCGGTGATGTGTGGGTTCACACTAATGAACGTCAGGAAGAATCGTTTAGAAGCGAAAATGTCCAATTTTACCTCGCGTGAGTTTACATAGCACGACGCGAACCGCAATATTCCGAGCCAAAGTAAATTATATACGAAAACAATATAACGCCGGCGGGTGTCGATTTTGCCATGAACAGGAGGGTTCTCCCGTGAGCGTGCTTCAGCGCGACCCGCAGGACCAGGTACGAGTGCTCGACGAGGACGGGACCGTCGTCGGCGAGGTTCCCGACATCGACGACGAGACGCTCGTCGAGATGTACCGGTACATGCGTCTCGCCCGACACTTCGACACGCGGGCGGTGAGTCTCCAGCGACAGGGGCGGATGGGGACGTATCCGCCGCTGTCGGGACAGGAAGGCGCACAGATCGGCAGCGCAATCGCGCTCGACGAACAGGACTGGATGGTCCCGAGCTATCGCGAACACGGCGCGTCGCTGCTCCGGGGCCTCCCGCTGAAGCAGACGCTTCTGTACTGGATGGGCCACGAGAAGGGCAACGAGATGCCTGAGGGCGTGAACCTCTTTCCGCCCGCGGTCCCCATCGCCTCGCAGATTCCCCACGCGACCGGCGCGGCGTGGGCGAAGAAGCTCCGCGGCGAGGACGACACGGCCGTCATCTGTTACTTCGGCGACGGCGCGACCTCCGAGGGCGACTTCCACGAGGGACTGAACTTCGCGGGCGTCTTCGACACCCCGAACGTCTTCTTCTGTAACAACAACCAGTGGGCCATCTCGGTGCCGCGGGAGCGACAGACCGCCTCCGAGACGCTGGCGCAGAAGGCGACCGCCTACGGTATCGACGGCGTGCAGGTCGACGGGATGGACCCGCTCGCGGTCTACTCGGTGACGAAAGCGGCGCTCGACAAGGCGAAGAACCCCGGCGAGGGCGAGGGCCGACCGACGCTCATCGAGGCGGTCCAGTACCGCTTCGGCGCGCACACGACCGCCGACGACCCGACCGTCTACCGCGACGACGACGAGGTCGAGGAGTGGAAGGCGAAAGACCCCATCCCGCGGCTGGAGTCGTTCCTCCGCGAGACGGGCCGCATCGACGACGAGGGCGTCGAGGCCATCGAGGCAGACGTGAAACAGCGGGTCGCCGACGCCATCGAGGCGGCCGAGTCCGACCCGCGTCCGGACCCGAGCGAGATGTTCAACCACGCATACGCCGAGCGAACCCCGGAGATTCAAGCGCAGTACGAGGAGTTCGAGGCGCTCCGCGAGAAGTTCGGCGACGAAGGATTCCTCAGAGAATGAGCAGTCAGAACCTCACCATCGTGCAGGCGGTACGGGACGGTCTCTACACCGAGATGAACCTCGACGACGAGGTGCTCGTCATGGGCGAAGACGTCGGCAAGAACGGCGGCGTCTTCCGGGCCACCGAGGGCCTCTGGAACGAGTTCGGCGACGACCGCGTCATCGACACGCCGCTGGCCGAGTCCGGCATCATCGGCACGGCCGTCGGCATGGCCGCGATGGGGCTGAAGCCGGTCCCCGAGATTCAGTTCTCCGGCTTCATGTACCCCGGATTCGACCAAATCGTGAGCCACATGTCGCGGTTCCGCAACCGCACCCGGGGCCGCTACACGCTCCCCATGGTGCTCCGCGCGCCCTACGGCGGCGGCATCCGCGCCCCCGAGTCGCACTCGGAGTCCAAGGAGATGTTCTACGCGCACGAGGCCGGCCTGAAGGTCGTCATCCCCTCGACGCCGTACGACACGAAGGGACTGCTCATCTCCGCCATCCGCGACCCCGACCCGGTCATCTTCATGGAACCGAAGCTCATCTACCGGGCGTTCCGCGGCGAAGTCCCGGAAGACGACTACACGGTCCCTATCGGCGAGGCCGCGGTTCGCCGCGAGGGCACGGACGTGTCCGTGTTCACCTTCGGTGCGATGACGCGCCCGACGCTGGAGGCCGTCGAGAACCTCGAAGACGAGGGCATCGACGCCGAAGTCGTGGACATCCGCACCATCTCGCCGCTCGACCGCGAGACCATCGTCGAGTCGTTCAAGAAGACCGGCCGCGCGGTGGTCGTCCACGAGGCCCCGAAGAACGGCGGCCTCGGCGCCGAAATCACGGCGACGATTCAGGAGGAGGCGCTGCTCTACCAGGAAGCGCCGGTCAAGCGCGTCGCGGGCTACGACGTGCCGTACCCGCTGTACGCCCTGGAGGACTACTACCTCCCCTCGGTCGCTCGCGTCGAAGAAGGTATTCGTGAGGCGGTGAACTTCTGAACGATGGCGCTCAAGGAATTCAAACTCCCCGACGTCGGCGAAGGCGTCGCGGAAGGCGAACTCGTAACGTGGCACGTCGCGCCGGGCGACGAGGTAACCGAAGACCAGGTGCTCGCGGAGGTCGAGACCGACAAGGCGCTCGTCGACGTGCCCTCGCCGTTCAACGGGACGGTGAAGGAACTCCTCGCCGAGGAGGGCGAGGTCGTCCCCGTCGGCAACGTCATCATCACCATTCAGGAGGATGGCGACGACGAGGAGGCCGCCGAGACCGCCGACGCGGACGCCGAGGAGACGGCCGACAGCGACGACGCGCAGGCGTCCGACACCGGCGGCGAGAGCGACGAGGACTCCGGATCCGGCGGACGCGTGTTCGCCCCGCCGAGCGTTCGACGGCTCGCCCGCGAACTCGGCGTCGACCTCGAATCCGTCGACGGCAGCGGCCCGAGCGGCCGCGTGACCGAAGGCGACGTTCGCGCCGCCGCGGAAGACGACGGCAGCGAGGACGAACCCAGCGGTCCGCGGAGCGTCCAGAGCAACGGGAAGTCCGCGACCGCGAAGCGCGACGAGGGAACGTCTGCGTCCGCGTCCGCCGCCGCGTCGGCCGAGAGCGCCGACCGCGAGCAGACGCTTGCCGCGCCCGCGACCCGCGCGCTGGCCAAGGAGGAGGGCGTCGACCTCAACGCCGTCCCCGCGACCGAGATGCGCGACGGCGAGGCGTTCGTCTCGCCCGAGGCCGTCCAGGAGTACGCGCAGGCCCAGCGCGAGGCGCAGGCCGCGGACGCCGAGGCGGTGTCCGCCGAGGCCGACGCCGGAACCGCGACCGCCGAGGCGACGGGCGAGCCGGAAGCGGCCGAGAGCGCCGAGACCGGCCCCGGTGCCGGCGAGCGCGTCCCCTACAAGGGCGTCCGCAAGGCCATCGGCGACCAGATGCAGCGCTCGAAGTACACCGCGCCGCACGTCACCCACCACGACGAGGTGGACGTGACCGAACTCGTCGAGCTGCGCGAGCGGCTCAAGCCGGTCGCCGAGGAGCGTGGCTCGCGGCTGACCTACATGCCGTTCGTGATGAAGGCCGTCATCGCGGCGCTGAAGGACTTCCCGTACCTCAACTCGCAACTCGACGAGGAGAACGAGGAAATCGTCCTGCGCGACGAGTACAACATCGGCGTCGCGGCCGCGACCGACGCCGGCCTGCTCGTCCCCGTCGTCCACGACGCGGACCGCAAGGGCATGCTCGAACTCGCCGACGAGATGAACGAGAAGGTCGAGAAGGCCCGCAACCGCAAGATTTCGCCCGGCGAGATGCGCGGCGGCACCTTCACCATCACCAACATCGGCGGCATCGGCGGCGAGTACGCGACGCCCATCATCAACTACCCCGAGGTGGCGATTCTCGCGCTCGGAGCCATCAAAGACAAGCCCCGGGTCATCGACGGTGAGGTCGTGCCGCGAAAAGTCCTCACCCTCTCGTTGTCGTTCGACCACCGCATCGTCGACGGCGCGCAGGGCGCTCGGTTCACGAACCGCGTGAAGGAACTGCTCGAAGACCCCAAGCTGTTGGTGTTAGAATAATGGTCGTCGGAGACATCGCGACCGGAACCGACCTGCTCGTCATCGGCGCGGGGCCGGGCGGCTACGTCGCCGCCATCCGCGCCGCACAGAAGGGAATCGACACGACGCTCGTCGAGAAAGACGCCTACGGAGGCACCTGCCTCAACTACGGCTGTATCCCCTCGAAGGCGCTTATCACGGGCGCGGACCTCGCCCACGAGGCGGGCAACGCCGAGGAGATGGGCATCCACGCCGACCCCGTCGTCGACATGTCGCAACTGCGCGACTGGAAGAGCGGCGTCGTGGACCAACTCACCGGCGGCGTCGAGAAGCTCTGTAAGGCCAACGGCGTCAACCTCGTCGAGGGGACCGCCCGCTTCAAAGACGAGAACGCCGTCCGCATCGCCCACGGCGGCGAGGGACAGGGCTCGGAGACCATCGAGTTCGAACACTGTATCATCGCCACCGGCTCGCGCGTCATCCAGATTCCCGGCTTCGACTTCGGCGACGAGCCGGTGTGGTCGTCGCGCGACGCCCTCGAAGCCGACACCGTCCCCGAGCGACTGGTCGTCGTCGGCGGCGGCTACATCGGGATGGAGCTGTCCACGACGTTCGCAAAGCTCGGCGCGGACGTGACCGTCGTGGAGATGCTCGACGACATCCTGCCGGGCTACGAGTCCGACGTGGCCCGCGTCGTCCGCAAGCGCGCCGAGGACCTCGGCATCGACATGCACTTCGGCGAGGGAGCCAGCGGCTGGCGCGACGAGGACGACGGCATCATGGTGACCACCGAGACCGAAGACGGCGAGGAAAACGAGTACCGCGCCGACAAGGTGCTCGTCGCCGTCGGGCGCTCGCCCGTCACCGACACGATGGACATCGAGAGCGCCGGTCTCGAAGCCGACGACCGCGGCTTCCTCTCGGTCGACGACCGCCGCCGAACCGACGTAGAGCACATCTACGCCGTCGGCGACGTGGTCGAGGACACGCCGATGCTCGCGCACGTCGCCTCGAAGGAGGGCATCGTCGCCGCCGAGCACATCGCCGGCGAACCGGTCGCCTTCGACAGTCAGGCCGTCCCCGCGGCGGTGTTCACCGACCCCGAAATCGGCACGGTCGGCATGACCGAAGCCGACGCCGAGGAAGCCGGCTTCACGCCCGTCGTCGGGCAGATGCCCTTCCGGGCGTCCGGCCGCGCGCTGACGACGAACCACGCCGACGGCTTCGTCCGCGTCGTCGCCGACGAGGAGTCCGGCTTCGTCCTCGGGGCGCAAATCGTCGGCCCCGAGGCCTCTGAGCTAATCGCCGAACTCGCGTTCGCCATCGAGATGGGCGCGACGCTCGAAGACGTAGCCTCGACCATCCACACCCACCCGACGCTCGCGGAAGCGGTCATGGAGGCCGCCGAGAACGCGCTCGGGCAGGCGATTCACACGCTGAATCGGTAACGCCGCAGAACAGAACCAGACTCGACTTTTTTCACCCGTCGTCGAACCACCACAGCGCCAGCATCGTCCCCACGACTGCCACGGCCGCGGGAATCGACTCGTCGACGCCGAATGTGCGGACATCGAAGAGGACGACACCCTCGAACAGGGCGGCGAGCGCGAGGGCCACGAAGACGAAGCCCGCCACCCAGATTTCGGGTGTGTTGACGTCGCTAATTGACATGCGCGGTGCTACGGCCCCAAATATGATAAGTGTTAGCAGACCCCAAACAGTCTACTCGTCGGCGTCGAGAATCCCGTGGCTCTCGAAGAGCTTTCCGAGTCGGTCCATGGAGGCGACGACGGCGTCGCAGGCCGGTCGGACCGCGTCCTTGGGGACGAAACCGACCGAGAGGCCGGCGACTTCGAGCATCGGGAGGTCGTTCGCGCCGTCGCCGACCGCGACCGTTCGGTCCATGGGCACGTCGTGTTCGGCGGCGTGGTTCTCCAGCGCCGTGTCTTTCGTGCCTTCGATGAGCGACCCCTCCACGTCGCCGGTGAGTCGGCCGCCCTTCACGGGCAGGCGGTTCGAGACGATGTCGTCGACCTCGACGCCCTCCTTTTCGAGCGCGCGCTCGACGCCGCGTTCGAACCCGCCGGTGAAGATGGCGACGTGGTGGCCGTAGTCGCGGAGGCGTTGGATGAGGTCGGCCGCGCCGGGGCGGAGTTCGACCTCGCCGTAGGCTTCCTCTGCGAGTTCCTCTTCGAGACCTTCGAGAAGACGGGCGCGCGACCGGAGGCTCTCCGCGTAGCTCATCTCGTCGTTCATGGCTCGTTCGGTGATGTCGGCCATCTCGTCGGCCGTGCCGTTCTTCTTGCCGAGGAGGACCGTCATCTCGGAGTCCGAGAGCGTGCCGTCGAAGTCGAAGGCGATGATGCGCATATCTGCCCGTCGTCGCCGCGGGGTTTCAAAGCTTCCGCGTCGGCAGTTATGCGACGTGGCAAGGACGGGGGCGGGTGACGAACGAGCCGCGGGGAGCGAACCGCGGCGACGTCGCGCACAGCTATTTACCCGTCGTCTCCCTGACAAACACTATGGACGACCTCCACGACGCCGAACACGAGACGCTTAGCGACGTCGAAGCCGACCTTGCCGACGACTTCGGCGAGGAAGGCGACACCCCGATCCGGCAGTTCGTCCGAAGCCTGCACGACCTCGACGAGGCCGACGTGCGCGCGGTCGGCCAGTACGACGGCGAGGCGTTCGAACTGCTCTACCTCCGCGAGGACATCGAAGAGGCGCTCGAACCGGACGCGCGCACCGAGCGCGTGAAGACGCTCGTGCTGAAGGCGCTCGGCGAACCCGTCAACGAACCCGAACTCGACGGCTACGGCGATTTGAACGCCGTCATCAGGTGGTTCGACGAGGTCGTCGTCGCCATCTACCCGCACGACGAGTGGTCGGGGGCCATCGCGACGTTCGACCGAGCGAACTCGCCGCTGGTCGACCTCGCGTCGAAGCACCTGTCGTGAGAACGTTCGCGGGACGACCGCGGCGCGCCCTCACAGTCTGAGTCAGAGTCTGAGCGGCGTCCACGACCGCGGACCGTCGTCGAGGCCGCGGACCCGAAACTCCGGGTCGCCGTCGGTGTCGCGCGTCTCGACGAATCCGTCGAACGGCTGCTTGAGAAGCGCGAGTTCGCGCTCGTCGACGAAGCCGGTGTCGAGCGTGAAGACGCCCGAAAAGCCGGCCGCTGAGATTCGACCAGTGATGACGTGAAGGAACTGGAACAGCTGCTTGAGGTCGACGTACATCACGAGCGTCGAGAGGACGTGCAGGCCGACGCGGGCCGCCCGACTCGCCTCGTGGTGCTCCCGGAGCGATTCGGTGAGGTGGATGCCGATGCCGGTCAGGTCGCCGGGACTGGAGACGTACCGGAGGTTCCCCGCGTCGGCGCGGTCGCCGAGGAGGTCGGCGACGCTCGTCGTGTCGATGACCTCGAACTGCTCCGGGGGCGACCCGCTGATGTGCGACAACTCCCGTGCGATGCTCGGGGCGGGCTTCTTCGTCGTCACGACGACCGTCCCCACGTCGTCGCGCTCGCCGGGCGCGAGCATCGAGAGCATGAGCCGTCGCTTCCGCGTCATCGTCGGACCGGCGATGAGCACGGACCCGGTGTCCGGAAGCGACACCTCGGGCGGTTGCGTCGCCGGCGAAGCGTTCTCGGGGCGGAAGACCATCTACCGAACCTATCGGACTCGCGCAGATAATACTAGTGGGCGAGAACGTCGGACTACTCGAACCGTGCGAGACAGTCTCAATGTCACGATATCGGCCGTTGTGACAACCCTTAACCCGCATGGCTCTGACCCTACGCGCATGAAGGTACTCGTCACGGACCCGATCGCCGACGCGGGTCTGGACCGGTTACGCGAGGCCGGTTACGAGGTAGAGACCGCGTACGATGTCGAAGGTGACGCGCTGCTCGAAGCCGTCTCCGACGCGAACGGGCTCATCGTCCGCTCCGGAACGCAGGTGACCGCCGAGGTGTTCGAGGCGGCACCCGACCTCGTCATCGTCGGACGCGCCGGCATCGGCGTCGACAACATCGACATCGACGCCGCGACCCAACACGGTGTCATCGTCGCCAACGCGCCCGAAGGCAACGTCCGCGCCGCCGCCGAGCACACGGTCGCGATGGGCTTCGCCGCCGCGCGCTCGATTCCGCAGGCCCACGCCCGCCTGAAAGACGGCGAGTGGGCCAAGTCCGACTACCTCGGCAACGAGGTCAACGGCAAGACCCTCGGCGTCGTCGGCCTCGGCCGCGTCGGCCAAGAGGTCGCAAAGAAGTTCTCGTCGCTCGGGATGGACATCGTCGCCTACGACCCCTACATCGGCGAGGAGCGCGCCGACCAGCTCGGTGCCGAACTCGTCGAGTTCGACGCCTGTCTCGCCCGCGCCGACTTCCTCACCGTCCACACGCCGCTGACCCCCGAGACCGAGGGGCTCATCTCCACCGACGAACTCGAAACGATGGGCAGCGGCTACCTCGTCAACTGCGCCCGCGGCGGCGTCGTCGACGAGGCCGCCCTCGCCGAGGCCGTCGACGCCGGCGTCATCGACGGGGCCGCAGTCGACGTGTTCGCCGACGAACCCGTCTCGCCCGACAACCCGCTTCTCTCCGTCGACGACGTGGTCGTCACGCCGCACCTCGGCGCGTCCACCTCGGCCGCACAGGAGAACGTCGCCGTCTCGACGGCCGACCAAATCGTCGCCGCGTTCCGCGACGAACCCGTCATCAACGCGCTCAACGCGCCCTCGGTCGACGAGAGCGCCTTCCCGCGCATCCAGCCGTACATCGGCCTCGCCGAGACCGCCGGGAAAATCGCCGCCCAACTGCTGGACGGCCGCCTCGGCGAAGTCGAAGTCACCTACACCGGTGATATCGCGGCCGAGGACGTCGAACTCGTCACGGCCTCCGCACTGAAAGGCGTCTTCGCGCCGCTCGAATGGCAGGTCAACGCCGTCAACGCCCCGCAGGTCGCCAAGGAACGCGGCATCGAGGTCGTCGAGTCGAAGTCCCGCCAGTCGGACGACTTCCAGAGCCTCGTGACCGTCACCGTCCGCAACGGCGACGAGGAGATGACCGTCTCCGGGACGCTGTTCACCGGCGAGGACCCGCGCATCGTCCGCATCAACGGCTACCGTCTCGACGCCATCCCGCACGGCCAGATGCTCGTCGCCCGCAACTACGACAAGCCGGGCGTCATCGGCTTCATCGGGACCGTCCTCGGCGAGAACGACGTGAACATCGCCGGGATGTTCAACGCCCGCCGCGCGAAGGCCGGCGGCGAGGCGCTGACCGTCTACAACCTCGACGATGACGTGCCGGACAGCGTCCGCGAGAAGCTCCTCGCCGACGACCGCATCATCGACGTGGACCTCATCACGCTCTGAAGCGGACGACCCGCACCGCTTTCTGAAAGAAGAACCCGACTACCGTCGGCCGAACGCCGACGTGACTTCTTCGACCACGCGACCGACGACGGCTTGCACCGTTGCTGCCGCGCTCGACTCGGCACCCGAGCGACGAGGCCGGTCGCTCCGCCGGTCCGAGCGGCCGTGCGTCTGCTGACGGCCGTGGCCGCGACGCTCGGCCAGCAACTGTTCGTAGTGGTCGATTATCTCCTGTTGTGCCGCATCGGCGCTCTCGAGACGCTCGTTGAGACGGGTGTTCGCGCGACGAAGCGCCTCGTTCTCGCGCTGGAGGGATTCCTTGCTTCGCGCGTCGGTGGTGGACGACGGGCGACGACTACGTGACTGCTGGTGACCACGTGACTGCTGATGACCACGTGACTGCTGGTGACCACGTGACTGCTGATGACCACGTGACTGCTGATGACCACGTGACTGCTGATGACCACGTGACTGCGCGGCCGTGGACGCCTGCGCTGACGTGGTCGTGGACGTGTGTGCGGACGAGGGTGCTGACGTGGCCGTGGATGCGTGTGTGGATGAGGCCGAAGACGCGGGGGCTGAGGAGGCCGAAGACGCGGTTTCGGACGGCCCGTTTTCGATTCCGTCCGGCGGGTACGTTCTCGAACCGGCCCCGTCCCGGCTGACGGTCCCGGTCGGCATGCTGCTGAGCGACATCGTGTGGCAAAACGTACCACAGAATGAAAAGAATGCGTCAGACGCGCACCCGACACGCGTCATCGTCCGGAGTTCGACGGCTCCGCCCGCCGATATTCGCGACCGTCGGCGACGGTCGGCACCGGGACGGTCGCCTTACTCGGCGAGGTGTTCGAGGACCGCTTCGGTGTCGTTCGGGACGGGTTCGGGGTCGTCGCCCGCTTCGAACGCCGCGTCGGGGTCCTTCAGCAGGTGGCCCGTCGTGAGACAGACGACCTGTTCGTCCTCGGAGACGACGCCCTCGGCGCGGAGTTTGCGGAGGCCGGCGACGGAGGCGGCGGAGGCGGGTTCGACGCCGACGCCCTCGGCCGCGAGGTCGCGCTGCGCCTCGGTGATTTCCTCGTCGGAGACGGCGACGGCCGTGCCGTCCGTCTCGCGGATGCCCGGGAGCGCCTTCGGCGCGTTGACCGGGTTGCCGATGCGGATGGCGGTCGCGCGCGTCTCGACGTCCTCCCAGCGCTGGGTGTCGTCCCAGCCGTTCTCGACGGCCTCGACCATCGGGGCCGCGCCCTCGGCCTGCACGCCGGTCAGTTTCGGCACGTCGTCGACGTCGAGCGCGCCCGACTGAACGAGTTCGCGGAACGCCTTGTAGAGCGCGGAGGTGTTGCCCGCGTTGCCGACGGGGAGGACGATGCGGTCCGGGTAGGTACCGTAGTCCTCGTGGAACTCCTCTAGGATTTCGAGGCCGATGGTCTTCTGGCCCTCCAAGCGGAAGGGATTCAGCGAGTTGAGGAGGTACGCCTCGCCGCGGGCGGCGAGGTCCTGCACGATGTCGAGACAGGAGTCGAAGTTCCCGTCGACTTCGAGGATGCGCGCGTCGTGGAGCGACGCCTGCGCGATTTTCCCGGCGGCGACCTTGCCGGCGGGGAGGAGCACGAGCGTCTCCATCCCGCCGCGCGCGCCGTAGGCGGCGAGCGCGGCCGAGGTGTTGCCGGTCGAGGCGCAGGCGAGGCGGCCGACGCCGAGTTCCTTCGCCACGCGGACGCCGACGGTCATGCCGCGGTCCTTGAACGAGCCGGTGGGGTTCATCCCCTCGTGTTTGACGCGGAGGGTCTCGACGCCGACGTCGGATTCGAGGCGCGGGACTTCGTGCAGGGGCGTCGCACCCTCGGGGAGCGAGACGCCCTCCTCGAAGGGGAGCGCGGCGTTGTAGCGCCAGACGCCGCGGCCCTCGAAGTCGTCCCACGTCGGCGGGGACGCGTAGCGCACTTCGAGGAGGCCGTCGCAGTCGTCGCAGGTGTACCGAACGTCCTCGAACGGCGCGAACTGCGCGCCGCACGCGATACATTCGAGCCAGGTGCCGTCGTCGGCGACGGATGGCTCCTCGGGGGCGGGTGCCGTGAGTTCGAGGCTCATTGCTCGGGCGGTGGCACCAGAGGGACAAAAACGGGCGGGTTTGGGCGGCACCTGCCGGGCGACGACCTCGTCGGGAACCCGGTCGACCGGGGAGAACTACGACTCGCCGAAGGCGTCGATGCGGGCGTGCACGTCCTCGGCCCACTCGTCGAGGGAGGCGTGCATCATCTCCTTGGCCTCGGGGAGCGGGGTCGCCGTGTACTGGTAGACGTAGCCGCCGGGGTCGAGCAGGCGGCGCTTGCGCTCGGTGAGGCCCTTGTCGAGGAGCGTCGTCAGAGAACGGTTGACGTTGCTTCGGTCGCGGTCGAGCACCTCCGCCAGTTCGGCGACGGTGCTTCCGGGGTTGTCGAGTAGTGCGAGGTACGTTCGGCTCTCGTGGCTCTGGATACCGAAGACGCACGCGAGGACCTGTCCGAAGTTCGGGTCCTCGGTCTCCATCAGTTCGCCCATGTCCGGTGCGTCGGCCATGCACACCTGTTCGCCGTGCGTCGGATTAAACCCTCACCTACAGGCGAGCGAGCGGTCGTCCCGGACGGGACGCCATGGCTACTCCGATTTCGCGTACCCCATCTTCAGCACGCAGTCTCGCATGCCGTCTTCGTCTTCGTGTTTGTGGAGCGTCGTCGGCGTGTCGCAGTAAAAGACCGTGCCGTCGTGGCGGAGCGTCACCTCGTGGATACCGCCGAGCATCTCCGCTTGGACGACGACGCGGCGACCCTCGCGGAGCGCGTCGAGAATTTCGTCTGCGGTCAGTTCGCCGGACTCGACTCGAAGCGGCTCGGGCATACCGGAGGGTCGGGAGCGAGCGGTATCAGTATTGTCGATGACGGCGGACGCCGACGACGGCGGCCGCGTTCGACGAGTCGAATCAGTGCGAGTCGTGAGTCAGTTCGTCGTGGACTTGGACCGGTGTTCCTCGTCCGTCGTCGGGACCTCCACGCCCTCGACGACCTCCGCGACCTCGGTCTCTTTCGGCGTGTCGATGTGCCAGCGGTCGATTTCGTCCTCGAAGCCCCGCAGCGTCTCCGACACCTTCGACTTCAGTTCGTCGTCGTTGACGTTCACCTCGAAGACGAACCGCTCGTCGCCGGTGCCGCGGCCGACCCGCTGGATGTTCGCGCTCACGAGTTCGTTGTCGAAGTAGTACGGGGCCAACTGGGTCATCACGTTGCGGTAGACCGTGTCCTCGACCTTCCGAAGCGCCTTGCGACCGGCGGAGTCGGCCGCGCGGGCGACGTAGTTGATGGAGTCCTGCCACGACTCGACGGCTCCCTCGTTGTCGCCCTCCTCGACCTTCTCGTAGGACCGAGAGAGCTTCTCCCCCGCCGTCTTGAGGTCGTCGTTGGGCGTCTTGCCCGCCTTCTCGCCCTCGCCCTCGCCGACGCTCGCCTGCTGGGCCGTCTTCTCGTTTACGTCCTCACCGAGGCGCTCGTGGGACTTGGGTCGCCACTCGTCCCAGTCGTCGAATGCGGCGCCGTCGACGTCGGCGTCGCGGAGTGCGCGGGTGATTCGCTCCCCGTGTTCGACGACCTCGTCCCAGGTGCCACGGCGTTTGAACCCGGAGATGCTCTCTTCCATTGTCGTTGACGGGACTACGCGCCAGACGGTATAAACTCTACGAGGAGACAGGTTCGCACACGGGTGAGAACGTCTAGCGGTCGCCGTAGACGAACCGCTGAGCGGCCGCGTCGAGGCGGGACGACAGCCCTGCGAACCACGCGGTCGGCGACGCGAGTCGGAGCGCCGATTCGTCGAGTTCGATTCGGTCGCCGCCGAGCGGGTCGCGGTCCCCGCTCGCGGTGGCGTCCACGACGGTGGTCATCGAACACCGGCCGCAGGCCTCGCGTTTCGGGTCTGCCATGGGCCGCGGTTCGTAACCTTCACGAATAAACCTTGGTTTTCGGGCGGGTCGCGACGGGCTTATAGGGTCGAACGTGTTGCTCCGTCTCATGGGATATCGCGTCGTGGACGCAACCGCCGTCGAACCCGCCGACGACCGCCCGTGCGAACTCCGCCGCATCGGCGGCGAGGGCGGCTTGGAGAGCGTCGCGCTCAACCGCTTCCGGGCTGCCCCCGGCGAGCAGGTGCCGCTTTCGTACCACTACCACACCGAACAGGAGGAGGCGTTCTACGTCCTCTCGGGGACGCTGTTCGTCGAGACGCCGGACGAGACGTTCGAAGTCGGCGCTGACGGCCTGTTCGTCGCCGACCCGGAGAGTCCCCACCGGGCGTACAACCCCGAGACGGCGGACGAGCCGGTCGAACTGCTCGCGCTCGGCTCGCCGGCCGTGTCGGGTGACGCGGTGGCCTACGACCCCGACGAGGAATGAGGAGCGTCGAACCCGAGGACGCCGAGGGGGGCGAAACGCCGGCCGAGCAGAGCGAGTCGGACGCGTCGGACGCCACGACACCGGGTCCGGCCCTCGACCGCCCCGAGTGGGACGACGAGTACCTCGACCGGGTCGCCGAACGGCTCATGTACAACTACGACTTGGAACGGGAGTACGCCGTCCGCGGCGAGCGATTCGACCTGTTCGGCGCGATGCGGATGGAGAGCCAAAAGCAGTTCCTCCACCAGTCTATCAACTACGCCAACCACCACGCGATGGAGTACATGTTCGCGCGGCGGGTCGAGTCGCCGACGGTCGCCGAACTCGAACGGCTCGTCGAACTGGGCCACGCGCTCGCCGACGAGTGGATAGAACCCGACGAGGAACACTACGGGACGGATTTTACCTTCGTGCTCGTCGCCGACGCGGTGCCGGACGAGGTCCGAGCGTTCGTTTCCGACTTCGCGGACCGAACGCTCCTGAAGTTCGGCTACTACGGCCACTACGAGATGAACCTCGCAGTCGTCGCGCCGACCGACGAGGACGCCGTGGCGAGCCGCAACGCCGACTCCGTCGCTGCGTTCACGCTCTGGAGCGACGGCTCGCCGGCCGTCTCCGACGGGCTGTTGCGTCGGCTCCTCGGAACGTTGCGTCGGTAAAAAGCGGAGTCGAAACGGCGAACAGTCGCGCGTCAGTCGTCGCTCGGCTGCGGACGACCGCCGCCACCGCCGCCACCCGAACTCCGGGCGTCTTTGATGTTGTCGTAGCCGATTTTCGCCAGCGACAGCGCGAGGTAGACGAGCACCAGCGCGAGGACGATTTGGACGACCGCCGACACCATCGCGAAGGTGCCCGCGGACGCCATCCACTCGGGGTTCAGGAACTTCGCGTAGAGGTTGTCGTGGAACGCGAGCCAGAGCAGACCCAGCGACGTGATAGTCGTCATGAGGGCCATCGGCAGGCCCGTGCTGAGGAGCTGCTTGGAGTCGTCCCAGTTGGCCAGCCAGACGGTCGCGGTCAGGAGCGCCAGCGCGGCGAGCAGCTGGTTCGCGCCGCCGAACAGCTGCCAGAGCGTCAGCCACGAACCGCTCGTGATGAGGATGTACGCCGGCAGCGACTGCACGAACGCGTTGCCGTAGCGGTTGGTCGCGAACTCCTCGACCGGCGTCTCGGGCGTCCCGACGATTTCTTCCATCATGTAGCGACCGAGACGCACGGCCGTGTCAGTCGACGTGAGGAGGAAACTGACCAGCACGAGGGCCATGAACGGCCCGCCGAAGTCAGTCGGGATGCCGAAGCTCGACAGGATGACGCCGCCGCCCGCCGCGAACGTCGGCAGGGCGAGGCCGATGCCGCCGCCCACGTCAGGCGCGATGATGGCGACCGTCGCCAGCGCGACGGTGGCGAGGAGACCCTCGCCGAGCATGCCGCCGTAGCCGATGACGCGCGCGTCGGACTCCTTGTTCAGTTGCTTCGAGGTCGTGCCCGACGAGACGAGCGAGTGGAACCCGCTGATGGTCCCGCAGGCGATGGTGATGAACAGAAGCGGGAACAGCGGCGCGCCGGAGCGGCCGATGAACCCGTAGTACGGTTCGAGGTTCGTCACGAGCGGCTGGGTCGGGTTCGTGAAGAACGTGCCCACGACGATAGCGACGAGCGCGCCGCCGACGCCCGCGTACAGCAGGAACGACGAGAGGTAGTCGCGCGGTTGCAGGAGCACCCAGACCGGGAGGGCACTAGCGATGGCCCCGTAGACGAGGATGAGCGGCACCCACGCCGCGGTGTTCCCGTTGAACGAACTCGCACCGGGGAGCCACGCGCCGGAGCCGGAGAACAGGACGAACGTCTCGGCGGGCGCGCGGGCCGCGGGTTCGAACAGCGCAATCGGGAACTGAATCCCCGCGTAGACGCCGACGAACATCGCCACGACGAACGCGAGCGTCCCCGGCAGGAACGGGAGATTCAGTTGGTAGAGGTAGACGCCGAACAGCACCGCGAGGACGATGTACACCAGACTCGCCGTGGCGGCCTCCGGATAGGCGTTGAACACGATGGCCACCACGAGGGCGAACACCGCGACGACGAGGACGATGGTGAGAAACGCGAACCACAACAGCATGTTCTTGCCGCGCTCGCCGACGTACTCGCCGATGATGTACCCGATAGACTTTCCGTCGTGTCGCAGACTGCTCGACAGCGACACGAAGTCGTGAACGCTCCCGAGAAGCGGGTTGCCGATGGCAATCCACGCGAGTGCGGGGGCCCAACCCCACACCACGCCCGCCGTAATCGGACCGACAATCGGCGCGCCGCCTGCGATGCTCGAATAGTGATGCCCCAGTAACACCGGCTTTTTCGCCGGAACGTATTCTTGACCGTCTTCGTACTTGTGCGCTGGTGTCTCACGACTGTCGTCGAGTTCGACGAACTGCGCGAGATATCGGGAGTAACCGAGATACCCGACAGTAAACAACGCGAGTACCGTGACGACCAACCAAATGACTTGTACCATGGTACGCTGCCCCACTCGGTGACACGAAAATGCCCACCTTAACGTTAACGATAGATATGAATGTATCGCGTTCGAACGACAGGTTCAATCGGCGAGGTGACCGAAAATTCTCACCGCGAGGTCGGTTTACCTACCTACTGAACGTCGGGTTCGATATCGATGTCGAGTTCGTCCGCGACCTCGCCGAGGAAGTCGCCTTTGACCTCGGCCACCCGCGTCTCGACCGCGGCGACGAGTGGCGGTGAAAAATTCTCGCGGAGGTCGTCGAGGCGCTCTCGTTCTGTCTTGACTCGCTCGCGCAAGAACGTCGCGCCCCGTCCCGACTCGTCGGGGTCGGGTTCAGGCGTGAGGCGATTGACCGCGAGGCCGCGCACGTCGAGGCCGTAGTCATCGAGTTGGTCGATTGCGCGCTCGGTTTCGCGGAGCGATAGCTCGTCGGGATTCACGACGAGGAAGAACGCGGCGTCGTCCTGCAGCGTCTCCTTGGCGAACGAGAAGTCGTCGCGGCGCTGTTCGAGGCGGGCGATGATGGGGTCGCCGTCCATCATCCGCCGCGGTTCGTTGTTGCCGATGGCCGCGCGCTCGAACAGTTTGACCGACTCCTTGCGCTTGTGGAGGAGCCGCTGAATCCAGCCGTCGAGGTACTCCGGGAGGGAGAGCAGTCGGAGCGTCCCGCCGGTCGGCGAGGTGTCGAAGACGACCCGGTCGTACTCGTCGGCGGAGCGCATCACGTCGATGAAGCGGTCGAACAGCGCCGACTCGTACGCGCCGGGCGTCTGGTGGGCCATCTCTATCTGGCGGTCAATCTCGTTGACCATCGCGGGGCTGACCTGGTCGCCCATCGCCCGCTTGGTCTCCATGAGGTGGTCGCGGACCTCGGTCTCGGGGTCGATTTCCATCGCGTCGAGGTTCGGCTCGTCCGTGACGGCCGCGGGCTCGTCGGTGAACGACTGGTCGAACACGTCGCTCGTGCTGTGGGCGGGGTCGGTCGAGACGAGGAGCGTCCGGACGCCGTCGCGGGCGCACTTGACCGCGTAGGCGCTCGACATCGTCGTCTTGCCCACGCCGCCTTTGCCGCCGAAGAAGACGAATTTGCGCATGTTAGAAGTGATACTGGTGGCCTTTGCGTTCGAGGAGCGACCCGCGGTCCCACATCCGCCGCTCCCACGCCTCGAACTCGTCTTCGAGGTACGGGAGCAGTTCGGCGGTGTAGTACGAGATGGGCGAGGGGATGCCGAACGCGTCGGGGAAGCACGCGAGCATGAACGCGTCCTCGTCGTCCTCGGCCTGCTTTTCTATCTTCTCGTAGGCGGGGTGCGAAATCATCCCGTGGTAGAGGCCGCGGAGCCACTCTTCGACGAGTTCGCGAAAGGATTCGATGCGCGCGGCGAGCGTCATCAGTTTACACACTCACCGGTTCCCGGGCAAAAGGGTATCGTTCACGAACGTCCACGCTGGTTACCTGCGATTTCATATGTGCGGACCCGGTAGGCCCGCTCATGAACGCGGGGGAGACGATTCCGGTGACGGTACTCGGCGGGAGTCTCGGGGCGGGCAAGACGACGCTTCTCAACCACCTGTTGACGAACGCCGGCGACCGCGACATCGCCGTGCTCGTCAACGACATGGGCTCCGTGAACGTCGACGCCGAACTCGTCGCCGAGGAGTCCGACCTCGCAGTCGGCGACGGCGTGACCGAACTCTCGAACGGCTGTATCTGCTGTGAGCTACAGGACGACCTCGAAACCGCGGTCGTCCGCCTCGCGCGAGAACGGTCGTTCGACCACCTCGTCGTCGAGGCCTCGGGCGTCTCGGAGCCCGGTCCGGTCGCCAGACTGTTCGTCACCTCGCGGGCGGCCGCCCGCTACGACGTGGCCGGCCTCGCCACGGTCGTCGATTCGCGGCTGTTCGCGGACACCTTCGGCGACGGCGACCCCGAACGAACCGTCGCCGAGGAGGGGGACGGCTCGGTGCGTCCGCTGTCGGACCTCCTCGTCGAGCAGGTCGAGAGCGCCGACCTCGTCGTCCTCAACAAGCGCGACCTCGTCTCCGACGCGGAACTCGCGGCGGTCCGCGACGCGGTCGAGGCGCTCCGCCCCGGCGCGACCGTGGTGGAGACGACCCGCGGCGACGTGGACGTGGACCTGCTCCTGTCGGACCTCCACGACCCCGACGCGCCCGTCGGCTGGCGGGCGGCGCTGGAGAGTGACACGGGAGGAGACGACCGCGACCAAGACGGCCACGGCGACCACGACGAACACGACGACCACAGCCATGACGCCCACGACGAACACGACCACGACGACACCCCGCACGCGGAAGCGACCTACGGCGTCACGTCGTTCGTCTACCGCCGACGGGCATCGCTCGACCCCGACGGCGCGGCCGCGGTGCTGGGCGACCTCCCCGACTCGGTCGTCCGGGCGAAAGGGTCGCTGTGGGTTGCCGGAGCCGAGGACGTCCACTACACCTACAGTCAGGCCGGCCCGTCGGCGTACGTCGCCGCCGCCGGCCCGTGGGTCGCCTCGCGCCCCGAGTTCGAACAGGACACCTACCGCCGCAACCACCCCGAACTCGACTGGCACGACGACCACGGCGACAGGCGGACCGAACTGGTGTTCATCGGCCGCGGGATGGACGAAGACGCACTCGCGGCCGCGCTCGACGACCACCTGCTCGACCCCGGCGCGTCCGCGGACGCCGGCGACTACCCGACCGACCCCGGCGAGGAAGTCGCACTCGCGGAGCCGACCCGGGAGCGCGAGTCGGTCCCGACCGCGGGCGCGACCCCGGAGGGTGGACGATGAGCGGCGAAGCCGAAGGGGCTGGGAACGACGACGAGGAGCGCGGAGAGGAGATAGAGTGGGGCGAGGGCGACCCGCGAGTGCTGTTCGTCATGAATCTCGTCCTCTCGACGGCGTTCGCGGCGGTGGTCGTCTACGGCCTGTCGTACCTCGACCTCGCGGCCTTCTCTGTCGTCAACGTCGCGTCCGCGGCGCTCGTGCTCACGGCCGTCACGTACCTCGTGACGAACTGAAACCGCGGGATGCGTCGCCGACCCATTCTCCGCGTGAACTACCCGCAGGGCACCGCTGGCGGCCGATAGCCGCATTTATGTCCTTCGGGAAACCGCCTTCTCAGTAAGATGCCCATCGAAGACCGAGACGACGCGTACCTCATCACGCACGCGCTGGCGAAGGACACGCTCTCGCGCCTCCGGGACGTGGAGACGACGCAGGTCGCCTTCCGGAAAGGCCTCGTCAAACTCGGCCGCATCTGTGGCTACGAGATAATCGACGGCGCGATGGAGACCGAGTACGTCACCATCCAGACCCCGCTCGCGGAGACGACCGGCGAGCGCGTGAAGGGTCTCGACAACGTCGTCATCATCAACGTGCTCCGCGCTGCAACGCCGTTCGTGGAGGGACTGCTCAAGGCGTTCCCGCGGGCGAAGCAGGGCGTCATCTCCGCCGGCCGCGACGAGGAGGCGGGGATGGACGACGACGGCGGCTTCCCCATCACCATCGACTACGTGAAGCTCCCCGAAATCACGGAGAAGGACACGGTCATCGTGGCCGACCCGATGCTCGCGACCGGCTCGACGATGTGCTCGGTCCTCGACCACATCCTCGAGAACGCCGGCGTCGACCCCGAGAAGCTGTTCGTCCTCTCGGCCGTCTCCGCGCCCGACGGCCTGCTCCGCGTCGACAACGAGTTCCCCGAGGTGGACCTGCTGACGGTCTCCATCGACGACTATCTCGACGACGACGGCTACATCGTCCCCGGCCTGGGCGACGCCGGCGACCGCGCGTTCCGCACGACGTAACTCGGTCTCCTCGCGTCGCGGCTCGCGGGCGGGCCGTCCCCGCCGCCGACCCGAATTCGGGTAACGACTAAGTTACCGCCCGCGCACCTCCGACGCATGGACGAACCTCGCGCCACCGGAGGAACCCGACGATGAGCGACCCGTGTGACGGCTGCGGGCGGGCGGTCGAAGACGCCCTCGCCCGTGCAGTCCAGTTACAGGTCGACGGCTCGACCGTGGACGACCAGCGACTCTGTCCGACCTGCTTCGCCGACTGGATAACCCGGTACGAAGAACAGATGTCGCCCAAGCAGTCGTCGGACGACTCGACCGACTCCGAGATAATCGTCGACTGACGGCTGTGGGCGCGAGCGCACTCCTCTGAACACCGTCTGAACCCCCTCTTTTCGGGTCGAAAGTCGCCCACTGGCGGCCGACTGTCGTTCGAGTCGAACGTCCCGAACCGTACCCCCGTAGACTACTGTGAGAGACGTTTGCACGGGGTGCGCCGGGGTCGGCACCCTACTCGCCGAACCCCTTCGTTTCGAGTCGAAGTCCGCCACGAACTCCGAACTCGGACGGAACTGAGAAACAAGAAAACGACGGCGGTGAGCACGTGCAGTCGAAGTGGAATCAGCACCACGGGAAGTGTATTTCTCTCCCGAGTGGCTATTTCAGGTATGTATATTGTTGACGAATTAATGCGCTAATATTGATAAGAATTTACTACAATTAGTGTGTAAATAGAGATATGTTGGCCGTTGACATGAACAGTCATAAATACGTATCGTGACGAATAGTGATGTATGACTCGGAAACTTGACCGCCGACAGTTTATCGCCGCGACAGGTGCCGCTGGCCTCGCCGGCCTCGCCGGCTGTTCCGGTGGCGGTGGCGAAGAGACGACGACGACGACGACCGAATCCGGTGGCGAAGAGACCACCACCGCCGAGGAGACGACGACCGAATCCGGCGGTAACGGCGGCACCGAGAGCCGACTCTCGTGGCACGCCGGCGGGACGGGCGGTACGTACTACCCCCTCTCGAACGAGTTCAAGTCAGTCATCGAGGGACAGACGGACTTCACGATTCAGGTGCAGTCCACCGGCGCGTCCGTCGAGAACGTCGGCAGCCTCGCCCGCGGCGACGCTGACTTCGCGCTGATTCAGAACGACGTCGCCTACTTCGCCCGCAACGGCGAGGGCATCGAGGCGTTCCAGGGCAGCCCCGTCGAGAACCTCCGCGGCGTCGCCACGCTCTACCCCGAGACGATTCACGTCGTCACGCTCGCCGACACGGGCATCGAGACGCCGTCCGACCTCTCCGGTGCGACCATCAACACCGGCGACCTCGGCTCCGGGACGCAGGTCAACGCGACCCAGATTCTCGAAGCCCTCGGCATCTCCGACTACAGCGAGCAGAACACCGGCTTCTCGCAGGCCTCCGACCAGCTGAAGAACGGCGACATCGACGCCGCGTTCGTCGTCGGCGGCTGGCCGGTCGGCGCTATCGAGGAACTCGCCGCGACCGAGGACGTGCGCATCGTCCCCATCGAGGGCGAGGACCGCACGGCCGTCAAGGACGCCGCGCCGTTCTACGCCGACGACGAAGTCCCGTCGGGCACCTACGGACTGGAGAACCCCGCGCCGACCGTCTCGGTGCAGGCCATGATTGCGACGAACGCCGAGCAGCCCGAATCGACCGTCGAGTCGGTCACGAGCGCCATCTTCGAGAACGTCGACGAACTCACCATCAAGACTGACTTCATCTCCCGGGAGAGCGCCCAGGACGGCATGTCCATCGAGCTCCACCCCGGCGCGCAGGCCTACTTCGGCTGAGCCCGGGCGCTTCGCTTCGCTTTCGAACAGCGGTTTCCTACCCATCTTTCGATGCTTGATTCGACTCCCACACGTCTCCTCGTCGTAGTCGCGGTGCTGGCGGTCGCCGTCGGCGGGAGCGCCGCCGTTCCGGCCGGACAGGTGCTCGTCGTCGAAGACGCCGAGACCGGCGAGCGACTACAGACGATGCCGGTCGAAGAGAACACGACCGTCGCGCTCGAATACACCCACAGCGTCGAGAAAACGCGCGTCCTCGACGCCTACGCGGTCCAAGACGGTGAACTCGTCATGACCAAAATGGAGTTCAAGTCCTACGGCGCGGGCCTGCCCGCTCGGGCGAACGTGACGACCGAAAACGGCTCGTTCGTCTTCGACCCCGAGGGAAGCTACGAGGACCTGTACGTCAAACCCGGCCACATCGCCGGCCACAAGCTACACGTCGGTGACCAGACCTACGACCTCGTGGCGCTCTCCGACGCGCGCTCGGTCCGCCTGTACGTCACGCATCGCTCCGTCCTCGACGCCGCCCTCCACTGACCAACGATGAACCGAACACACGACGAGGGCCAATCCGACGGCCCCGACGACGAAGACGCCTCCCGGTCCGTCCCGGAGACCGACGCGGCACCGGCCGACTCGCCGATTCGAACCGACGGCGGTGAGCCGCCCGCTGACGACGACCGCGAGGCCGCGAGTACCGACGAAGAACTATCCGAAGAAGAGGCACAAGAGATGCTGGAGGGTATCGACCGGAAGCGGACGCTTTCGGGGTGGGCGGCGATTTTCACGTCGTTCGTCGCCATCTGGTTTTCCGTCTTCCAGTCGTGGCTGGCCGCCCGCGGCTTCGAGTTCGCCGCGACGATACCGCTCGTCGGCGAGGTGTCGCTCGGTTCGCTCCAACTCCTGCAGGTGAACTCGATTCACGTCGCCTTCGCGCTCGTGCTGGCGTTCATCCTCTTCCCGGCGACGACCGGCCACGGTCGGTTCGCCGCAGTACTCAGTCGCGTGGTTCCGACCCTCGCGTCGAACCTCGGTGAGGACAACCCGGTCACCCGCGTTGCCGCGGGAATCCGCCGGTTCATCCGGTGGCTCGCGGTCGACCCGGACCGCGAGCGCGTGACGCCGCTCGACCTGCTGTTCATCGTGCTCGCCGTCGCCACGGCGGCCTACATGGTGTTCGAGTGGTCCGAGATTCAGCGGCTCCGCGTGTTCGGCCTCGAAGCCGGCCGGACGGTCACCGAGTACCTCGGCGCGCCGTTCGTCTCGCTGTCCGAGACGCTCGGCCCGCTCGGCTTCCTCGCCGACGCGGTCGTCGCGGCCATCGGCGTCCTCCCCTTCGCGGACGTGTCCTACCCGTTCTTCCTCGGTGCGGTCGGTGTCCTCCTCGTCCTGGAGGCGACCCGCCGCTCGCTCGGGTTCTACCTGATGGTCATCGTCGCCTCGTTCATCGTCTACGCGAGGTTCGGCTACCTCATCTCGCCGTCGATGCCGCTGATCGGCGTGCTGTCCATCCCCGAAGGGTCGTGGGCGAACATCATCCAGAACCTCTGGTACAACACCGAAAACGGCGTCTTCGGCATCCCGGTCACCGTCTCCGTGCAGTTCATCTACATCTTCATCCTGTTCGGGGCGTTCCTGGAGATGTCGGGAGCCGGCCAGTGGTTCATCGACCTCGCGTACGCCGCGACCGGGACCCGCAAGGGCGGCCCGGCGAAGGCGTCTATCCTCGCGTCCGGCTTCATGGGAACCATCTCCGGTTCCTCTATCGCCAACACGGTGACGACCGGCGCGTTCACCATCCCGCTGATGAAGCGGTCGGGCTACCGCTCGGAGTTCGCCGGGGCCGTCGAGGCCTCCGCCTCCTCCGGCGGGCAGATTCTCCCGCCGGTGATGGGCGCGGCGGCGTTCCTCATGATAGAGTTCATCGGCGTCCCCTTCTCCGACATCATCATCGCGGCGGCCATCCCCGCCGTGGTGTTCTTCTTCGGCGTGTGGGTGATGGTCCACCTCGAAGCGACGCGGGCCGGTATCGGCGGCCTCGACCGCTCCGAGGTCGTCGACCTCAGCAAGCACCTCGCTCGCGGGTGGTTCTACCTCATCCCGCTGGTGTTGCTCATGTACTACCTGCTGGTCGAGCGCCTGACGGTCGCGCGCTCGGCGTGGTTCACGCTCATCGCCATCATGGCGCTCCTGTCCGTCGTCGCGGCGTACAGCGAGCGGACCCGCGTCCCCCTCGTGGGCGCTATCGTGGCGGCGTTCGTCGCGCAACTCGGCTCCTACATCACTACCGGCGTCGGCGTCATCGACGCGGTCACGGGCGGAAGCGGCGAACCGCTCGGCGCGACCGCCGCGCTCTTCGCCGCCGCGGGCGACCTCGGCATCATCGCCATCTTCGTCAGCCTCGTCGTGATGCTCGTCCGACCGGCGCTCGACTCGCCGCTGTTGGAGTTCGACGACGCGGTCGACGAGGCCGCCGACAACGTCGCCAACGCGGTCTCGCGGCCGTCGCTGTCGGACCTGAACGTCTTCCGCTACGTGACGTTCATCGGGAAGTCGATGGACTCCGGCGCGCGCACTTCGACCGAAGTCGTCGTCGCCGTCGCCGCCGCGGGCATCATCCCCGGCGTCGTCAGCGCGACCGGCCTCGGCCCGAACCTGACCGCGCTCATCAAGGCGGTCGCCGGCGGCTCTATCGTCCTCTTGCTCCTGTTCACGGCTATCGCGTCCATCATCCTCGGGATGGGGATGCCGACGACGGTGACGTACATCATCCTCGTCTCGCTGCTCGGGCCGGCCATCGCGCAGTCCTCCGACATCCCGCTGCTCGCGGCCCACCTGTTCATCCTCTACTTCGGGGTGATAGCGGACATCACACCGCCGGTGGCGGTCGCGGCGTACGCCGCCTCCGGCATTGCCCGGTCGAATCCGTTCCGGACCGGGACGAAGGCGTTCTCGCTGTCGCTCAACAAGGCAATCGTGCCGTTCGCGTTCGCCCTGACACCGGGCATTCTGCTCCTCCGCGGACGGGGCGAGGCCGCGGCGGTCATCACGTTCGCCGACGTGGCCGAAATCGGCTACTTCGTTCCCGAGGTGGTCATCCCGGTCGCGGGCGTCTTCATCGGCGTCATCGGACTCGGCGCGACCGTCATCGGTTACCTCTACAGCCGCGTGTCGCAGACCGAGCGGGCCCTGTTCGCCTTCTCGGCGTTCCTGCTCATGGCCCCGATGCTTCTGTTGAACGCCGCGTTCGACCTCGGGAGCTTCCTCGGACTCGTCGGGACCGTCCCCGACACGGTCGCCGTCGACCTCGCCATGCGCGCGGTCGGTGGCGCGCTGTTCGGCGCGCTCGCCGTGAAAAACCGCCGCGAGACGCGTGAACGGGCCGCACCGACTCCCGCAGAACAGGTCGAACCGACCGACTGAACAGAAAAGAACCCCGCGACCGCGCTACTCGATGTCCGCGCGGCCGCTGGTCGCGCTTCTGATGCGGTCGCGGAGGTCCGCCCCGTCCTCGACGGGGACGCGGACCTCGAACGACACGTCGGCCTCGTAGGCGGCCTCGAACTCGACGCCCGCGCTTTCTAACAGTCCACGAACGCTCCCCGAGTCGTCGTACTCGACGGTCGCGGTGAACCGCTCGTGGGGAATCTCCTCGACGACGCCCGCCGCGTCGAGCGCCTCCTTCACGGCGCGGGAGTACGCCCGAGCGAGGCCGCCGACGCCGAGGTTGGTCCCGCCGTAGTAGCGCGTCACGACGGCGGCGACGTTGCGCACGTCCTGCTGGACGAGGACGTTGAGCGCCGGTTTTCCCGACGAGCCGCTCGGCTCGCCGTCGTCGCTCTGGTACTCGCGGAGCATGACGTTCCCCCCGCCGGGAACCGACGACGAGGCCGACCCCGCGGGCACCCGGTAGGCGGGGACGTTGTGGGTGGCGTCGGGGTGGCGCTCCTCGATTTCGGCGACGAACGCCTCCGCCTCCTCGACCGTCTCCGCGGGGGAGACGTAGCCGATGAACTCCGAGCCGTTGACCTCGAAGCGGGCGTCGGCCCGGCCGGCGACGGTTCGATAGGCGTCGGTCATGCCACCGAGTTGGCGTCGCGGCGTGGAAAAGCGTTCGCACCGGGGCGTCGCCGGCACGGTGCGGGCGACAGAGGGCGACGGGGGCGGCGGGCGGCAGACGACGACAGGATACAAACGGGGAAGCGACGCGCTACTGACCGCAGGCGTCCGCGTACGACGTACACCCGTTTTGGATGCAGACGCCGCAGAGGTGGCGCGTCTCGGAAATCGGGTCACCACAACACATGCAACTGCGCATGGACACCATGCGAAAATCTACCGCGGGAAATTACAAGAATCTTATTGCCACGCTGACAGAATATTCGCGGAGCCGAGAGGCCGGCTCAGGCGATGATGATGCGGCGGACGAAATCGAGGTTCGACAGGTCGTTGAGCAGGTCGCCGGGAACCGGCTCGTCGGTGATGATGTAGAGCTTCGGGTCGTCGGTGAACTCGGGGTCCTCGCTTATCGTCTGGCGAATCGAGATGCCCGCGTCGGCGAGTTTCGAGGTGACGGTGGCGACGATACCGGGCTCGTCGGCGTCGGCAACCTCGACGGTGAGCACGGAGAGGTTGAGCACCGGCGCGAGGTCCATCAGGCTCGGAATCGACGAGATGTTCTGGAAGATTCGTCGAAGCTCCTCGTCGGCGAGGATGGCGTCGGTCGTCGAATCGACGACGCGCCTGTCCACGTCGGCCTCGCGGGCGATGCCGGTGTTCGGTATCTCGATGCCGCCCGAGACGACCCGTCCCTGGTCGTTGACGGAAAAACCCCGTTCCAAGAGGAGCCGGATGACGGCCTGCTGGCTCGGGCTGCCCTCGAACTTCTCCATAATCTCGTCGAACATTCGTTGGTCCGGGAATTTGCGGGCGGGTGCATTAAGTGGTACGTCGCCGACGGCGGCTGAATGGAGGCGTCGCGTGGGCGTCGCGTGGACGACGCCGCGGGCAGGCGACCGACGCCGCGGTCGGGGAGTGGGTTTAACCGTCGGCGTGGATACCCGTCGTGCATGCGCGAGCTACGCACCTGCGACTTCTGTGGGACCGACGCCGTCGGCGTATTCGAGGTACTGCCGCCGGAGTTGACGCCGGCCGACGACCAGCGCCGCGTCGTCCTCTGCGAACACTGCGAGGAGACTCTCGGCGAGGTCATCGCGCCGCTTCTCTCCCGACTCGGCGTCGACGCCGGCGTCGACGTGGCCGACGACGCGCGGGCCGAGACGGGCGCGTCCGCGGCACCGGAGCGGACCGCGAGCGGGTCGGGCGGCGAGGCCGCCTCCGTCGACGTGAACGCGGTCGACCCCGCACCGACGCCGCCGGAACCGGCGAACCACGACTCGCCCGACGAGGCAGACGACCACGAGGAGTCGGGAGATGACGCGGGTGACGACGGCGCGGACGAGGCCGAGGAGTCCGACGGTGCCACCCGGGTGGCCGACGAGACCGCCAACGAACCCGAGCCGGCCGACGGCGAATCCGAGTCGGCCGACGCCGAGGACCGCCAAACTGGCAGCGGGTCGCCTGACCGGAGCGAGGAGCCACCGAAGTTCCGGAAGGTCATCCGCATCCTCCAGAACCGTGAGTTCCCCGTCGACCGGGCGGAAGTCGAGGCGCTGGCGTCCGGCGCGTACGACCTCGACGACGACGAGGTCGCCGACATCTTCGACTACGCGGTCGAACGCGGCCTGCTCGTCGACGACTCGGGAACGCTCCGGCGGCCCTGAGCGGTTGAGTGCGGGAGGTCGGGGAGAACGGGACGGACTGACGACTACAGTTTTCCTTTCGTGCTCGGCGTGTCCGAGCGCCGCGGGTCCACGCGGGTCGCGTCGTCAAGTGACCGCGCGAGCGCCTTGAACAGCGCCTCGACCTCGTGGTGGGCGTTGTCGCCCTCGACGTCCGCGTGGAGCGTGAGGCCGGCGTTCATGGCGAGCGACATGGCGAAGTGCTCGGCCATGTGGCTCGTGAACTCGCCGACGTACGGCTGGGAGAACTCGCCCGAGAACTCGAAGAAGGGGCGGCCAGACACGTCCACGACGACGGAGGCGACGGCCTCGTCGAGCGGGACCTTGCGGTCGGCGTAGCGGACGATGCCTCGCTTGTCGCCGAGCGCCTCGGTGAACGCCTCGCCGAGGACGATGGCCACGTCCTCGACAGTGTGGTGGTCGTCGATGTGGAGGTCGCCGTCGCACTGGACGGTCAGGTCGAACAGGCCGTGTTTGGCGAAGGCCTCCAGCATGTGGTCGAAGAATCCGATACCGGTGTCGACGACCGCGTCGCCGTCGCCGTCGATGGACAGCGTCACGTCGATGGTCGTCTCGGACGTCTCGCGGGAGACGGCCGCGCGTCGGTCGGCGTCGCTCATGTCGCGTTCGAAGCGGGCCGCGCATATAGGGATTCTCGTCGTCGAGCGGGTCGGTCCACGCACCGGTGCGTCAGACGCGCGTCTGACGGACGTTCATGGTTTCGGACGCGTACGGTGGGGTATGCAGCGAAAGGGAGCGCTGGTGGTGGGCTACACCATCTGCGTCGGGGGACTCCTGCTCACCGCCCGGTCCGGGGTGGCTGTCGCGCTCGGCGTCGCGCTAGTGACGCTCGCGGTCGGCGCGGTGGTTCTCGGCGGAGGCGTTCTGGGTGGGCGATAACCGACCGATGCGGCGGGAATCGAGTCGTCCGGAGGCGAGCGACTGATGTGGCGCGGAGCGACTGCCAGCCCGAAACGCGACGTGGTGACAGTCAGTATGCTCGTCCTTGCCGGGCCGTTCCTCGCGACCTCGCGCCCCGAGACTGCGATTATCGGCGCGCTGTTCGTCGCCGTCGGCGTCTACGGGACCGTCGAGAGCCTCGCCACGGCCGTCCTCGCGTACCTCGGCACGTAGCGCCGTAGCGTCGCGTGGCCGTGTGGCGTCTCGGCGCGGCGGCGACTACGCCTCCATCGCTTCTTCGAGCGTGAACCGCCCCTCGTAGAGCGCGGTGCCGACGACGGTCGCCGCCGCGCCCGCCTCGCGGAGTGCACGGATGTCGTCGAGCGAGGCGACGCCGCCGGAGGCGACGACGGGGATATCGACCGCGTCGACGACGGCCGAGGTCGTCTCGAGGTGGACGCCTTCGAGTTGCCCCTCCACGTCGACGTCGGTAAAGAGGATGGCCGCCGCGCCGAGTTCCTCGTAGCGGGCGGCCGCCTCGGCGGGGTCGAGGCCGGTGCTCTCGGTCCACCCGGAGACGACGACCTCACCGTCCTTCGCGTCGAGGCTGACCATCACGCCGTCGGGGTAGTCGTCGGCGAGTTCGGCGACGATGTCGGGGTTCTCGACGGCCGCGGTGCCGAGGATGACGCGGTCGACGCCGCGGTCCAGCAGGTCGCGGGCGTCGTCGGCGGTGCGGATGCCGCCGCCGAGTTGGAGCGGCACGTCGACCGCGTCGAGGACGGCGTCGACCGCCGGGGCGTTCTTCCGCTCGCCCTCGAACGCGCCGTCGAGGTCGACGAGGTGGAGCGTCTCCGCGCCGGCGTCGACCCAGCGGCGGGCGGCCTCGACCGGGTCGCCGTAGGTCTTCTCGGTGCCGCGTTCGCCCTGCACGAGTTGGACGACTTCGCCGTCTTGCATGTCGACCGCGGGGACGACTTCGAACTCCGGGAACATACGCCACCGTGGGCGAGCGACGTGCGTAAACGCACCGGATACGGCGACCCGAGTTCACCGAGGAACGTAACGAGCGAACCAACAGTTCGGAACGGCTTTGTCGCGCCGGGGTGCACACACACTCAATGAAACTCTTCGGTTCCAGCGGCACCCGCGGCGTGGTGGGTGAGAGCCTCACCCCGGAGTTCGTCCTCCGCGTCGCCAAGGCCGCCGGCACGGTCTGGAACGCAGACCGAGTCGCCATCGCACGCGACACCCGAACCACGGGCGAGATGTTCGTCAACGCCGCCGAGTCCGGGCTGGCGAGCGTGGGCGTCGACGTGGACGACCTCGGCGTCGTCCCCACCCCCGCCGCGGTCCGGTACTGCGAGAACCAGGGCGTTCCGGGCGTCGTCATCACGGCCTCGCACAACCCGCCGGAGTTCAACGGCGTCAAACTCGTCGGCGACGACGGCGTCGAACTCGCCGTCGAGGAGCTAGAGCGCATCGAAGACCACATCCTCGCCGAGGAGTTCGACGTGGCCGAGTGGGACGCCGTCGGCAAGACTCGGCGCGTCGAGACGGCGAACGACGACTACCGCGAGGACCTCCTCGCTAACGTCGACCGCGAGAAAATCGCCGACGCGAACCTCACCGTCGCGCTCGACCCCGGCCACGGTGCCGGGTCGCTCGTCACGCCCGACTTCCTCCGCGAACTCGGCTGTGAGGTCCGCACGGTCAACGCCCAACCCGACGGCCACTTCCCCGGTCGCCAGTCCGAACCGGTCCCCGAGAACCTCCGCGACCTCGAACGCCTCGTCCGCGCGACCGACGCCGACGTGGGAATCGCCCACGACGGCGACGCCGACCGGGCCGTCTTCGTGAACGAACACGGCGAGTGCATCTCCGGCGAGGCGTCGCTGGCCGCTCTCGCGGCCGCCACCCTCGAACCGGGCGACGCGACCGTCTCCGCGGTGAACGTCTCCCAGCGCCTCGTCGACGTCTGTGAGGAGGTCGGCGCCGACCTCGAACTCACGCCCATCGGCGCGACGAACCTCATCACCCGCATCCGCGAGCTCTGGCGCGAGGGTCGGAACGTCCCCATCGCGGGCGAGGGTAACGGGGGAGTGTTCTACCCGAACTACCGCCTCGTCCGCGACGGCGCGTACATCGCGGCGAAGTTCCTCGAACTCGTCGCCGAGCGCCCCGCCAGCGAACTCGTCGCGCCCTACGAGGACTACTACAACGTCCGCATCAACCTCGAATACGACGAGGAATCCGAGCTGACGGCGATGCTCAACGCCGCCGCCGACTACGCCGAATCGGCCGACGCGACCCCGAACACGACTGACGGCTACCGCCTTGACTACGGCGACGCGTGGGTGCTCGTCCGGCCCTCCGGGACCGAGCCGAAAGTCCGCGTCTACGCCGAAGGTCGCTCCGAGGAGCGCGCGACCGAACTCGCCGAGGACGCCGCCGACGCGCTCCGAAGCGCGGTCGCGACGCTGTAACTCGGCGGCAGAACCGACAGGGAAGAACCTCTTTTCGCGCGCCGCTCACAGGCTAATCGCCGCGAACAGGAGCGCCAGCGCCCCGAACACCAACAGCATGAAGCCGCGTTCGAGGTCGTCGCCGTCGAGTTCGTCGTCCGGCGGGTCCTCGCGGGTCGGGTCGAGGACGAACTCTGGGTCGTCCGAGCGGGCGACCCGGCGGGCGGCCGCGGCGCTCTTGAGCAGTCGGCCGCCGAGGGCAAAACAGCCCAGCCCCACGACGATGGCGACCAGCGAAATCGGATTGACGCTCAGCATCGGCCCGCGACTGTGGTCATCGGCTGGTCGGCGTGCCGGCGGCCGTGGTCATCGTGTCAGCCGCGCCCGTCATCGGTCGGCTCGCATCGGTCACTCGTCGTCGTAGACCGCGTCGGGGTCGAAGACGCGCTCGCCGACGTTCTCGCCCTCGGCGGTGCGGTAGAAACACGACCGGTGGCCGGTGTGGCACGCGCCGACGTTCTGGTCGACGAGATACAGCAGGGTGTCGGCGTCGCAGTCGACGCGGACCTCCCGAATCTCCTGTGTGTGGCCGCTCGAAGCCCCCTTCTCCCAGAGTTCGTCGCGGCTCCGCGAGTAGTAGTGCGCCCGGCCCGTCTCGACAGTTCGGTCGAGCGCCTCGGGCGAGACGTACGCCAGCATGAGTACCTCTCCGGAGTCGGCGTCCTGCGCCACGGCGGGGACGAGTCCGTCCTCGCCGAAGTCGACATCGACGGTCATGATTCGGGCCACGCGGTCGTGGGGGTTATCTCTTGTGCGTCGCCGCGCGGACGGCGCTCGGCACCGACTCTCCGCGGGAACTCAGACGATACCGAGCGCGCCGAGGACGCCAAAGAGGATGTCGCCGTAGACGAACGCGACGACGAGACCGACGAACATGGGAACGAGAAACGGGATGCCCGGCGAAATCCACACCGACTCGCGGGCCGTCACGAGTTCCAGTCCGCCGCGAAGCTTCTCGGGCGAGGTGCCGTAGGCGGTGCCCTCGATGCTGTCGAGGAACCGGGCCGCACCCCACGGGTCGTCGAACGACGCGTCCGGCGCGGCTTCGCCGCTGTCCACGGTCTCGCCGTCGCCGTCGAAATCGGCCGACGTGCCGCCGTCGGTCGCCGCGCGGTGGACCGCGCCGTCGGTCGGGTCGAACGTCTCGCCGATGCTGTCGGGGTCGCGGAGGGTGTCAGAGTCCGAACGCAGGTCCGCGAGCGTGAGGCCGCGCCAGCGGAGGTACATCCGGAGCGCGTCGAGGTCGAGGCCGTTCCGCGTGATTCCCTCGGGCGACTCGAACAGGCGGCCGTGGGCCGTCGAGAGCGACGCCACGGAGACGCGGCGGCCGACGAACGAGATGGGGAACTCGAACTCGCCGTCGGCGAGGTTCCGGGCGGCGAGGAACAGCGGGTAGGCGAGGCCGACGATGACCGTGTTCGTGAGAATCGTCATCGAGAAGACGCCGAGGCGGGTGGCGGCGAGCGGGAACTCCGTTCCGGCGATGACGTAACTGGGGAACGTCGGGAGCAGGACGGCGAACACCATGAGCGCCTTCGCGTCCGCGCCGCCGAAGCCGCCGAGCCGCCAGAACAGGTACGAAAGCGGGACGACGAAACAGATGCTCACAGCGACGCGAATCAGATAGAGCCGGTCGAGTACCGTCTCGGGCGGGAGGTGGCCGACCAGTTCCCACGCGAGCAGGACGACGCCCAGCGCCGCGAGCGGATACCAGACGACGTTGGGGACGCGACGCGTGCGAACGTCGCGTACCGCGGTCCACGCGAGGACGGGGAGCACCACCAACCGCAGGAGGTCGGGGAGCGTACCGATACCGAACATACCCGCAGACTGGGGGCAGGGGAGTTAGGTGTTCGGGACGGGTATCAATCCTGAAACCGACCCCGGCGGCGGGTCAGAACGCCGCGAGTTCGACGAACGCGACGAGCCGAATCGAGAGCCAGAACAGCGCCATCGCGGCCGCGGGGACCCACACCGACTTCGAGCGGTGGTAGCCGAAGGCGGCAAGTCCGAACGCGAGCGCCCACAGGACGTGCTTGACGCCGCCGGGAACGTCGGCGAAGACGGTTCCGAGCGCGACCGCGCCGAGCAGTCCGAAGGCGAACACGGGGACGAGCGCCGGCCGCGAGACGTGGCGGAGCGAGCGCTCGGCCGCGCTTCGATACGTCACGCCGACCGCGACACAGCCGCAGACGGTCGCGACGAGGAGAAGGCCGAGGACGGTGACGCGCCACGGTTTCGGGAAGACGACGAGCGTGAACGCGGCGTCCCGAAGCACCGAGTGAAAGAACGTCGCGAGCGCGGTCGCAGCGACGACCGCGCGAGCGGGCGCGAGACCGACCCGCGACGAGGCGAGGTCGAACGCGACCGCGACGAGGAGACCGAACCCGACCCCGGTGAGCACCACGTCTTCGGCGGCCTGAACTGCCGCCGTCACGACCGACGCCTCGGGATGGTACGTCCACCCGAGAAGCGCGGCGAGCGAGGCGTCGAACCCGACCGCGAAGACGACGCTCAGTGCGACGACGGCGAGCGCGGGAGCAAGAACGGTCGCCGCCGCGTCGGCGAGTCGGGCGCGCTCGGGGAACCCGAACGACGGCGGGACACCGCGATAGCGCGCGTAGACGAGCGACGGAACCGCGAGGCCGGCGACGTTCGGCGACGCGAGCGTCCCCGCTACCGGGACGCCGAGGAGTCTGAGCGCGACCCAGTAGCTGACAGCGCTCGTAACCGTGAGACAGGCGAGAAACAGTCCGATTCGGCCGAGTTCGGTCGCTTCGCTCGGGAGCGAGCGGCCGGGGCGAAACGCGCGGACGGCGGTCGCGAACCTCGACACGGATGGAGCGACCGTGCCGCGGGACAAATCGCTGTCGGCCGCTCGACTCGGACGGGAGAGAAAACGGCGGACCTACCGGTCACGGGCCGGTGCGTCGAAAGAAATGTTCGGGTGAGCGCCTTAGATGACGCGGTTCTGCAGGTAGTCGAGGTGCTTCGCGTTGTAGACGATCTTGACCTCGTCCTCGACCGGCGAACCGATGCAGGTGAGACGGACGTTCTTGTCGTTGACTTCCTCGTCGGAGAGAATCTGCTGCATGTCCATCTCGATTTCGCCTTCCTTGAGGATGGACGCGCAGTTCGCACAGGCACCGGCACGGCAGCTGAAGGGCCAGTCGTAGCCCTGCGCCTCTGCGGCTTCGAGGATGTACTCGCCCTGATTAACTTCCATCTCACCGTAGTCTTCGGCGTCGAGACCGGCGTCGGCGGCCTGTTCGAAGAGGTCGTCGTCGTCGAGGTCCCAGCCGTTGTCGTCGAGAACTTCGTAGTTGAGGTAGGTTACCGTGGGCATCGACAGAGGATTCGAAGGCCACCCCATTAGACTTTGCTGTTCCGTGCGCCGAATTCGACCCGCGGCACGGCGGCGGTCGCCCGTTTGTTTCATTGTTGACCGTGATGGTTTCGAATCAGCCGATGCGACGGTCGAACGCTTCAGATAACGCCAGCGGAGAACAGCGCGTACGACGCGATGGCCGAAAGCGAGGGCGTGAGCATCCAGAAGAAGATGACGCGCCCGGTCGTGCCGGGGTCGAACAGGTCCTGCGCGGAGAGTTCGTCGGGGGCTTCCTCGCCCATCTTCGGCACCTCGTCCTCGCGCTCGACGGTGAGCGCGTTGACCGATACCTGCGGGGCCTCGCCGCCGCTCAGGGCCTCGCCGAGCGTGACGGTTCGGGTCGCCCGTCCCCAGCCGAGGCCGACGATGCACATCGTCGCGCTCACGGCGAGGCTGGCGGGGATGCCGATGGCCGACAGGAAGGAGATGAGCGACGCGCTCACGGTCTCGACGATGAGCGCCGCGAGGATGGGCAACTGCGTGAGGTCGTTGCCGACGGTGTCGAGCGTCCGACGGGCGATGGTGAACGCGCCGAGGCCGATGGCGCCGCCGGCGACGAGGATGCCCGTGTTCATCTCGAGCGCGCCGTTGCCGACGAGCGGGGCGACCGCGTTGGCGACGTTCGACGCGCCCGCGGAGAACGCCATGTAACAGGCGACGACGACGACGAGGACGGTGCTCCCGAACTCGCGGTACGTCGTGTTCGGCCCGAGTCGCGGCCGCGGGAAGCCGCCGTCGCGGTCGAGCGTGACGAGCGCACCGGGGCTCTGGTCGAGTTTGAGCCACGCGTCGAGGTAAGGGTAGATGTACCGCCCGATGACCGCGCAGATCCAGAAGGCGATGACGGGCGCGACGATCCACCACGAGATGATTTCGAGCATCACGCCGGAGTCGAGCGACCCGTTGGCGAGGCCGAGGCCCGCGATGGCCCCGACCGCCGTCATCGACGTGGAGGCGGGGACGCCGAAGGTGTTAGAGACCAACAGCGCGAGGCCGACGAAAAAGAGGACGGCGACGCTCGCCGCGAGCGTGAACTCGCTTTGCGGGACGATTTCGCCGCCCATCTTGGCGACGACCTCTCTCCCGAGCGTCCACCCGCCGAGGAGCGCGAACCCCGTCATCAGGGCCGCGGCGGCGAGTTTCCCGAGCACACCGCTCCCGACCGCGGGGCCGAAGGCGACCCCCGTGGACGAGCCGCCGATGTTGAACCCGACGAACACTGCCACCAGGAGACCGACGAAGAGGAGTGCTTCTACCACGCAGTCACCTACTGGCGCGGGAATAAAAGGAACGGCGGTCGGTGGCCGACCACCCTGCCGACACTAACACCGACGCGGCGGCCGGGAACGACTCGTCGGAAGCGAGCGCGCTCAGTTCGACGCGGCGCGAATGGCCTGGTCGAGGTCGTCGATGATGTCGTCGACGTCCTCGATGCCGACCGACAGGCGGACCATGTCGGGCGTGACGCCCGCGGCGGCCTGCTCGTCCTCGGTGAGTTGCTGGTGCGTCGTGGACGACGGGTGGATGACGAGCGTCTTCGCGTCGCCGACGTTGGCGAGGAGCGACGCGAGTTCGACGTTGTTGACGGTGCCCTTGGCGGCCTCGTAGCCGTCGGTGAGGCCGAAGGTAATCATGCCGCCGTAGCCGCCGTCGAGATACTTCGACGCCTCTTCGTGGGTCTCGTGGGATTCGAGACCGGGGTAGTTCACCCACGACACCTTCTCGTGGTCGTCTAAGAACTCCGCGATGGCCTGTGCGTTCTCGCAGTGGGCACGCATCCGAAGCGGGAGCGATTCGAGCTTTTCGAGCGTCTGCCACGCGTCAAACGGCGACTGGGCGTTACCGAGGTCGCGCAGGCCGCGGGCGATGGCGGCGTAGGTGAAGCCGGCGGGGCCAAACGTCTCGTCGAAGTTGACGCCGTGGTACGCCGGGTTCGGCTTCGCGATTTCGGGGTAGTCGTCGGCGTACTCGTCCCACGGGAAGGTGCCGCCGTCGACGAGGATGCCGCCGATGGTCGTGCCGGCCCCGTGAATCCACTTCGTCGTGGACTGCCAGACGAGGTCCGCGCCGTGCTCGATGGGGTTACAGAGATACGGCGTGGCGAACGTGTTGTCCACGAACAGCGGCGTCCCGTGGTCGTGGGCAACCTCCGCGATGGCCTCGATGTCGGGCGTCACGAGCGCCGGGTTGCCGATGGTTTCGAGGTGGACGAACGCGGTGTCGTCGTCGATGGCCTCCTCGTAGGCGTCCACGTCGAGGGTGTCCACGAACCGGGTCGTGACGCCGCGGCGCTCGACGGTGTGGGTGAGGTAGGTGTAGGTCCCGCCGTACAGCGACGACGCGGAGACGATGTTGTCACCGGCGGACGCGAGCAGGAAGGTCGCGAGGTCGAACGCGGCCATCCCGGAGGACGTGGCGACCGCACCCACACCGCCTTCGAGCGAGGCGAGGCGCTCCTGCAGCATCCCGACGGTCGGGTTCATCAGCCGCGAGTAGATGTGGCCCGGCTTTTCGAGGGCGAACTGCGCGGCCGCGTCGGCGGCATCCTCGAAGACGTACGAGGTGGTCTGGTACAGCGGCGGGGCGCGCGCGCCCGTCGCGGAGTCGGGGCTCTGTCCGGCGTGGAGGCTCCGAGTGTGGAAACCCGGACTGTCGTCGTCGCTCATACCCGAACGTCGAATCGGACGGGCGTAAAGCGCGGTGGCGGTCGCAATTCCCGCCGGCTTCTGCGATGCGATAGCAATTGACAAGAACCCCCTGAGAATCGAGGGGCTGGTCTCGAATCGACCGACTGCGCCTCAGCGCGAGAACAGCGAGGAGTGGACCGGGGCGAAGTCCTCGTCCTCCTCGGGTTCGCCGCCGTCGGGCGCGGTGTCGGTCACGGCGCGGCCCGCGACGCCCTCGTCGACGAAGTCGCCGAGCGGCGGCCCGACCTTCTCGGGTTCGACGAGGAAAGCGTCGTGGCCGTGGTCGGACTCGACGACGTGGTGGGCGACCGGCACGTCGACGCGGCGGAACGCGCCCGCGAGCGACTCGGACTGTTCGGTCGTGAAGTGCCAGTCGCCGGTAAAGGAGACGAGGAGCGACTCGCCCTCGAAGGCGGCGAGCGCGGCCGCGTCGGACTCGTAGCCCTCCGAGAGGTCGAAGTCGTCCATGGCGCGCGTGAGGTACAGATACGCGTTGGCGTCGAACCGCTCGGCGAACTTCTCGGCCTGGTAGTCGAGGTAGGACTCGACCTCGCGGTACGGGAAGAAGGACGCCGCGGGGTCCGAGGGGAAAGCGTCGCCGCGGTCGCCGCGGCCCGCGGAGCGCCGGCCGAACTTGCGCTCCATCGAGTCTTTGGAGAGGTACATCAGATGGCCGAGTTGGCGGGCAAGTCCGAGGCCCGCGTCGGGCGAGGGCTGGTCCTCGCCGTAGTAGTCGCCGCCGTTCCAGTTCGGGTCCGAGGTGATGGCGCGCCGGGCGACGGCGTCGATACCGAGACACTGCGAATCGAGGCGGGCCGCGGACGCGACGACCGCGAGGCGCTCCACGTCGTCGGGGAACTGCACGGCCCAGTCGAGGGCGTTCATGCCGCCGACGGAACCGCCGACGACGGCGTGCAGGCGACCGACCCCGAGGTGGTCGAGCAGGCGGCGCTGGGCGCGGGTCCAGTCGTGGACGGTGACCGGCGGGAAGTCGGTCCCCCACGGTTCGCCGTCCGGTCCATCGCTGGCCGGGCCGCTCGTGCCGTAACACGACCCCGGGACGTTCACGCAGATGACGTAGTAGTCGTTCGTGTCGATGGCCTTGCCCGGCCCGACGATGTCGCCCCACCACGCGCGGGCCTGCCCGGAGACGCCCGACTCGGTGCCGTGGCCGGCGACGTGCTGGCTCCCGGTGAGACCGTGACAGACGAGGACCGCGTTCTGCCCGTCGAACTCGCCGTAGGCCTCGTAGGCGACTTTCAGGTCGGGCAGTATCTCGCCCGACTCGAACTCGTGTTCGCCGATGTCGACGACGTCGGATTCGACCCGGCGGCCGGGCGTGGTTCGGGTTCGGCTCATCGCTCCTCCGAACCCCCGTCCGTCTGCTGACGCAGGGCGTGTTCGATTGCCTGGTCGAGGTCGGCGATGATGTCGTCGGCGTCCTCGATGCCGACTGACAGCCGGAGCATGTCGGGCGCGACGCCCGCGGCGCGCTGTTCGTCCATCGAGAGCTGGGCGTGCGTGGTCGAGGCGGGATGGATGAGCAGCGTCTTCGCGTCGCCGATGTTGGCGAGGAAGCTCACGAGGTCGACCGACTCGCAGACGGTCTTGGCGGCTCCGTAGGCCGCCTCGTCGTCCTCGCCGTCGAGGCCGAAGGTGACCATCCCGGCGTAGCCGCCCTGCAGGTACTCGGTCGCGAGGTCGTGGGTCTCGTGGTCCTCGAAGCCGGGGTAGGTGACCCACGCGACGCCGTCGCGGTCGCGGAGGAACTCGGCGACGCGGCGGGCGTTGTCGCAGTGGGCGCGCATCCGAAGCGCGAGCGTCTCGACGCCCTGAAGCGTCTGCCACGCGTCGAACGGCGACTGGCAACTACCGGTACTCCTGACGGCGCGCTGGCGGACCGCCTCGGCGAAGGCGCGCTCGCCGAACCGCTCGACGAAGTCGACGCCGAACGCGGGGTTCTCGCCGGACAGTTCGTCGTAGTCCGCCGCGTCCCACGGGAAGGTGCCGCCGTCGACGACGACGCCGCCGACGGTCGTGCCGGAGCCGTGGAGCCACTTCGTCGTCGACTCCCAGACGATGTCCGCGCCGTGTTCGATAGGGCGGCAGAGCGCGGGCGTGGCGAACGTGTTGTCCACGACGAGCGGGACGCGGTGCTCGTGGGCGACCTCCGCGATGGCCTCGAAATCGGGCGTCTTCAGCGAGGGGTTCGCAACCGTCTCGACGTGAACGAAGGCGGTGTCGTCGTCGATGGCCGCCTCGTAGGCGTCCACGTCGAGCGTCTCGACAGTCCGGGATTCGATGCCGCGCCTGACGGCGGTCTTCGAGAAGTACGAGGCCGTGCCGCCGTACATGTCCTCCGAGAGGACGACGTTGTCGCCGACCGACGCGAGGACGGTCGTGAGCGCGTCGAGGGCACCCATCCCCGACGCGGTGGCGACCGCGTCGACGCCCGATTCGAGGGCGGCGAGGCGGCGTTCGAGGATGCGGGTCGTCGGGTTGGAGATGCGGGAGTAGACGTCGCCGTCGGCTTCG
Organism: Haloferax sp. Atlit-12N; assembly: GCF_003383095.1. Taxonomy (NCBI): domain Archaea; kingdom Methanobacteriati; phylum Methanobacteriota; class Halobacteria; order Halobacteriales; family Haloferacaceae; genus Haloferax; species Haloferax sp. Atlit-12N. The sequence goes on along the minus strand of NZ_PSYW01000001.1, from coordinate 1,491,907 downwards.
AGAGCGTACAGGTCCGCGGCGTGGTCCGCGTCGTCGAAGACGTACGACGTGGTCTGATAGAGTGGCGGGGCGCGGGCCCCTGTCGCCGGGTCCGGGTCCTGTCCGGCGTGGAGGCCGAGTGTGCGGAAGCCTCGGTTCATGTATGAGGTGCATAATCTTGGACAGAGGAATAACCGTCAGTTACGGCAAGCGTTGCCCGTGGTTGGGGTGAAAAGCGGTGACCGGTCCGGAGGGGAGCGCGAGTGAGACGAGACGGTTCGCGTCGGAGGGGAACTTGCATACCTCGGCGGCACGAGAGTCGGAGTACCCATGAAGTGTCTCCGGGCCCACTTCGACGCCGACGAGAACCCGTTCGGGAGCCCGTACGACGTGTTCGCGGTCGACGGCCGTCACCCGTGCGGGGAGCTTCGCGACCTGCGGCTCCGGCCCGACGGAACCGTGGTCGAACTCTGCGTCCTCGAGGACGCGCCGCCGGACATCGAGGCGCGGCTGGCCGACCACCCCGATATCGTCGATTTCGACGCGGGCGAAACTTCCGACGGCGGCGTCGTCTGCCACGTCCACCTCGTACCCGACGACGACGTGCGCCGGCTGCTCGAACTCGTGGACGAACACGACCTGCTTCTCGACACGCCGATTCGGCTCACCCGCGACGGCGTCGTCGTCAACGTCCTCGGGAGCCACGCGCAACTCACGGACGCGGTCGCGTCGCTCCCCGACTCGCTCACCGACGCGTTCTGCGTGGACGGCCTCTCGGACTACGAACCGGTTCGCAGCGGCGTCCGCGCTGACCTCACCGCCCGCCAGCGCGAAGTGCTCGACACCGCCGTCGAGCGCGGCTACTACGACATCCCGCGGCGGGTGTCGGTCGAGGAACTCGCCGCCGAACTCGACTGCTCACAGAGCACCGTCTCGGAACACCTCCGAAAAGTCGAATCGCGCGTGATGAACCGCCTCGGATGACCCCGCGGTCGCGCGCCGACTTGGTGGACCACCATATAAAGGGCCGGCCGGCATCGGCAGTAGCGCCATCCCGGTTCCGCCCGTAGCTTCAACCATGTCAGAAGCGACGCAACGCGGTCGAGAACGACCGCCGAGTCCTCCGTCGAAGCCCGTGGTCCACCACACCCTCCGGTACGCGGACGACCCGCTCGCGTTCGTCACCGAAGTCGCTCGCGAGTACGGTCCGGTCGCCGAGTACGACATCGGCGGCATCTCGTTTTACCAGCTGAGCGACCCCGAACTCGTCGAACACGTCCTCGTCCAGGAGAACCAGCGGTACATCAAAGGTGAACTGTTTCAGGAATCGCTCGGGGCGGTCCTCGGCGACGGCCTGCTCACGAGCGAAGGCGAGTTCTGGCGGCAGCAGCGCCACCTGATGCAGCCGGCGTTCCTCCCGCAGATGCTGCAGCGATACAGCGAGGTGATGGTCGAGTACACGGAGCGCATGCTGTCGTCGTGGGAGGACGGCGAGACGCGCGACATCCACGAGGACATGATGAGCCTCACCGTCGAAATCGCCGCGAAGACGCTGTTCGACGTGGACATCCGCGAGGAGGAGTCCGCCGTCGGCGACGCCCTCGAAACCGTCATGGACTACTCGTCGACCTCGATGAAGCGCCCGGTTGACGTTCCGCGGTGGGTCCCCACCCCGCGTAACCGCCGGTATCAGCAGGCGCTGGACGACCTCACCGAGGTCGTCGGCCGCATCGTGACGGAACACCGCGACGACGACCCCGACACAGAGGCCAACGACATCGTCTCGCTCCTGTTGACGTTCCGCGACGACGACGGCGAACCCCTGCCGGACGAGCAGATACGCGACGAACTCGTGACCATCCTCCTCGCCGGCCACGAGACCACCGCGCTGGCACTCACCTACACGCTCCACCTCCTCGGGACGAACCCCGAGCAGGCGGCGAGGCTCCGCGAGGAACTCGACGCCGTCCTCGACGGCGAGCGTCCCGGCTTCGGCGACCTCGACGACCTGACCTACACCGAGCAGGTCGTCAAGGAGGGGATGCGCGTCTATCCGCCGGTGTGGGAACTCATCCGTGAGGCCGCCGAACCCGACACAGTCGGCGGCTACCGCGTCGAACCCGGCCAGACCGTCTCGGTCCAGCAGTGGGTGCTCCACCGCGACCCGCGGTTCTACGACGACCCCCTCGAATTCCGGCCGAGTCGGTGGACGACGGCGTTCGAACGCGACCTTCCGAAGTACGCGTACTTCCCGTTCGGCGGCGGCCCGCGCCGGTGTATCGGCGACCGCTTCGCCATGCTGGAGGCGCGCCTCGCGCTGGCGACGATTGCCCAGTCGTGGACGGTCGACCCGACTCACGACCTGTCGTTCGACCCCTCGATTACCCTCCGGCCCGAGGGGTCGGTCGAGATGGTCGTGAACCGCCGGTAAGCGCCGGTGGGAATCGCGGCGGCGGCGCGTACGTCTCACCCCGGTTTCGACCGCCGTCGTCGTTGCTGGTCGCACCGGCCCACCCGCCGCCACCCCGGAGCGTTTACCCGCCGTCCGGCCGACACCCGAACCAATGAGCGACGCCGACGTCGACGCCGAGTCGAACCCGTACCTCCGCGACCCGCCGACCGAGTTCGAACCCGCCGAGTCGCTCTCGCGCGAAGCGGCCGAGGAGCAGGCCGCGCTCCTCCGCGAGGCCGTCCGCGAACACGACCACCGCTACTACGTCGAGGCCGACCCGCTCGTCTCCGACGCGGCCTACGACGCGCTGTTCTCCCGCCTCGTCGCGCTCGAAGGCGCGTTCGACCTCGACACGACCAACAGCCCGACGAACCGCGTCGGCGGCGAGCCTATCGACGCGCTGGAGACGGTCGAACACGTCGCACCCATGCTCTCTATCGACCAGAGCACCGAGGCCGACGACCTCCGGGAGTTCGACGAGCGCGTCCGCCGCGAAGTCGGCGACGTCGACTACGTCTGCGAACCCAAGTTCGACGGCCTCTCGGTGGAGGTCGTCTACGAAGACGGCGAGTTCGTGCGCGCGGCCACCCGCGGCGACGGCCGACGCGGCGACGACGTGAGCGCGCAGGTGAAGACAATTCCGACCGTGCCGCTGTCGCTCCGCGGCGACCACCCCGAGCGACTCGCCGTCCGCGGCGAGATTTACATGCCGAAATCCGACTTCAGCGACCTCAACGCCCGGCGCGTCGAGGCAGGTGAGGACGCCTTCGCCAACCCCCGGAACGCGGCCGCCGGGACGCTCCGCAACCTCGACCCCTCGGTCGTCGCCGACCGACCGCTCGCGGTGTTCTTCTACGACATCCTCGACGCGAGCGCGCGACCCGACAGCCAGTGGGCGGCGCTCGACCGCCTGCGCGAGTGGGGCCTCCGCGTCGCCGACCGAATCGAGCGCGCCGAGGACGTTGAGGGGGCCATCGACTACCGCGACCGGATGCAGGCCGCCCGCGACGACCTCGACTACGAAATCGACGGGACGGTCATCAAGGTGGACTCGCGGGACGCCCGCGAGCGCTTGGGCGAAAAGAGCCGCTCGGTCCGCTGGGCGTTCGCCTACAAGTTCCCCGCGCGCCACGAGGTGACGACCGTCCGCGACATCGTCGTGCAGGTCGGACGGACGGGTCGGCTCACGCCGGTCGCCATCCTCGACCCGGTAGACGTGGGCGGCGTCACCGTCTCGCGGGCGACGCTCCACAACCCCGACGAGATAGCCGCTCTCGGCGTCGCGGTCGGCGACCGAGTCCGGGTCAAGCGCGCCGGCGACGTGATTCCGCAGGTGGTCGAAGTCACCGAAGACGGCGGCGGGAGCTACGAGTTCCCCGACGAGTGCCCGGTCTGCGGGAGCGCGGTGGACCGCGACGGCCCGCTGGCGTTCTGCTCGGGCGGGCTGTCGTGTCCGGCCCAGCGCGAGGCCTCCATCGGCCACTTCGCGGTCAAGGGCGCGATGGACATCGACGGCCTCGGCGAAGAGCGCGTCTCCCAACTCGTGGACGCCGGCCTCGTCGAGACGGTCGCCGACCTCTACGACCTGACGGCCGACGACCTCGCCGAGTTGGAGGGGTGGGGCGAGACGAGCGCCGAGAACCTCGTGGCCGCCGTCGAGAACTCGACGAATCCCGCTCTCGACTCGTTCCTCGTCGGCCTGAGCATCCCCGAAGTGGGCGAGGCGACCGCCCGCGGCCTCGCCCGCGAGTTCGGCGCAATCGAGGCGTTCCCCATCGAAGCCGACGCCGAGGAAGACGAGTTCGACGCGTTCGAAGAACGCCTGACGACGGTTCCCGACGTGGGTGAGACGGTGGCGCGTCGCGTCCGCGACTTCTTCGAGAACGAGGACAACCGCGCCGTGATTCGTGCGCTTCTCGACCGCGGCGTCGACCCCGAACCCGTCGAATCGGGCGGCGACGAACTCGACGGCCTGACGTTCGTCGTGACCGGGACGCTGGCCGCGAGCCGGGGCGACGTGAAGGACCTCGTCGAATCGCACGGCGGCAACGTCACGGGCTCCGTTTCGGGCAACACCGACTACCTCGTCGTCGGCGAGAACCCCGGCCAGTCGAAGCGCGACGACGCGGAGGCGAACGACGTGCCGACACTCACGGAAACCGAGTTCGAGGAACTGCTCGCGGAGCGCGGCGTGGCGTATCCGCCGGAATAGTCGGCAGTCGGTGTGGGAGTCGCGGACACAGGCGCTATCGCCTCGGCAGTCCGCGTCTCCGCCTCAGAGGTCCGTCTTCTCGAACGCCCGGTAGCCGAGCAGCGGCGGGACGACAATCCACGCGAGGAGGATGGCGAGGATGAACGGCCCGGTGAAGTAGAACGGAAGCGACTCCGTGAACGTCGGCTCGATGGTGAGCCGCTCGGCGAAGCCGGCCTTGAACAGGCGGGCTGCGACGGCGGGGCCGTACAGTTCCGCGACCAGCGTCTCGTAGGCCCGAAGCGGGTTCAGGTACTTGATGAAAAGACGCATCTGAACGATTTGCGGCGCGGTCAGCGCGGTGAGACCGAGCTGCTCGATGACCCAGTTGACGAGCCGCGGGACGCCCGTCGCGACCGTCGACCAGAGGACGGCGAAGATGAAGTACAGTCCGACGGTGCCGAACAGCGCCTGTCGCTGGGAGGCCGACGTCGCCGAGAGCCAGACACCGATGGAGACGAACGCCGTGGCGAGAAGCCCCGAGAGGGCGACCTGTCCCGCGTAGGAGACGAACATGACCTGCCCGCCGGTGAACAGCATCGCGAAGAGGGCGACGACGAAGCCGACGAGCATCGAGATGATGACGACGAGCGTGCGGCCGACGAGCTTTCCGAACACCACGTCGCGCCGGGAGTTCGGCAGCGACAGCAGGAGCTTGATGGTCCCCGATTCGCGCTCGTCGATGAGCGAGCCGTGGGCCGTCACGAGCGCGATGAGCGCGAGGACGAACCCGAGCATGCCCGCGTAGGAGAAGTTGAACAGCCCGCCTGGGGCGGTGGTGAGGCCGAACAGCGTCTCGGAGTTCGCGCCCGCACCGGAGAGCAGGACGCCGTAGAACAGCGCCGCCGACCCGCCGATGAGGAGGGCGAAAAACAGCGTCAGCCCGAGGAGCCACCGCGACCGAAGGGCGTCGCGGAAGTCCTTGCGCGCGACGGATTCGAGCGTCATGCCGTCACCTCCGGTTCGTCGGCCGAGTCGTCGCCCTCGGTGTACGCGAGGAAGATGTCCTCCAGCGACGCGGAGTCGGTCTCGAAGTCGGCGACGGTCGCGCCGCCGGCCTCGACGGCCTCGATGACGCGCGTCTTCGCGTCGTCAGTACAGCCGACGACGAGTCGCCCACCGTCCGATTCGACCGACGAGACGCCGTCGAGCGCGCGGACCGCGTCGAGGTCGGCGTCGCCGTCGACGTCGATTCGGAGGACGGCCTCGGCGTCGACGCGGTTGCGGAGACCTCGGATACTGTCCTCGGCGATGAGTTCGCCGTCGCGCATGATGCCGACGCGGTCGCAGACCGCTTCGACCTGTCCGAGGACGTGGCTGGAGAAGAACACCGTCGCACCGCGGTCGGCCTCGGTGCGGACGATGTCGCGCATCTCGCGCGCACCGGCGGGGTCGAGACCGGAGGAGGGCTCGTCGAGGACGAGAAGGTCTGGACTCCCGGCGAGCGCCATGGCGAGCGCGAGGCGCTGGGACATCCCCTTGGAGTAGCCGCCGGCGCGGCGGTCCGCCTCGTCGGGGTCGAGGCCGACGCGGGAGAGCAGTTCGTCGGGGTCGTCGTCGGCTTCCTTGGACTCGATGGCGAACTCGACGTGTTCGCGCCCGGTCAGTCGGTCGTACACGTCGTACCCCTCGGGGAGCACGCCGGTCCGACGCCGGACGGCCACGCTCTCGGCCTGTGCGTCGTGTCCGAGCACGCGGATGGACCCGCTCGTCGGGCGCACGAAGTCGAGAAGCATGTTGATTGTCGTCGATTTTCCGGCACCGTTGGGACCGAGGAACCCGAACACCTCTCCCTCCGCGACGGAAAAGGAGAGGTTGTCGACGGCGGTGACGGCGTCGGCGTCGGACGACGGGAGGAGAGAATCGAACAGTCCCTCGTCGTCCTCAAACCGTTTCGTCACTCCGTTCAGTTCGATGGCGGCCATGGGCGGGCCTGCGTCGCACTGGGTTAAAGGGTTTTAGGTGCAAAAATCACGGGCGATAACATTCCCGTGCGAGGACGGGGGTTCGACGGGAGAGTCGAGCCGTCGCAGTCGGACGGTTCGGTCGGCATCGACGGCCAGTATCGGCGGCCGACGACCCCCGTCGTCCGCGTCGGCGAAGTCGCCTCAGACCTCGTCGTCGGGGTCGTGGGAGTCGGCCATCTTCGTGGCCTCCGTCGCGTACCGCTCGCGCAGGTCGTCGTCGTCCACGGGTTCGAGGTTCTCGGTCGGCGCGTCGATGGCGGCGGTCACGGTCATCCGGCGCTGGTGCATCACGGCCGCGGCGAGTTCCTTCCGGAGTTCGTACTCGCCGTCCGGCGTCGCGTAGATGAGGATGATGAGGTCCCGGTCGTCGTAGGACCGCTCGACCAACCAGAGCCGCGTCGTGTCGTCGTCGCTCATGGCCCGTGGTTCGGACGGGGTTCCCTTACGCGTGCCGGCATCGACTCCGGGCGGCGCGCCGGAAGCCCCCTATCGTTTATTCGCGCTGCGAGCGTACGACTCCGGCATGTTGGAGACGTTGCTCGGGGACGACGTGGAGTCGTCGGGCCGGTACCTCCCGGAACTCATCTACGGCGCGAACGACGGCATCGTCACGACGTTCGCCGTCGTCGCCGGCGTCGCGGGCGCGTCTTTGAGCCCGAGCATCGTCATCGTCCTCGGGTTCGCCAACCTGTTCGCCGACGGCTTCTCGATGGGCATGAGCAACTACCTCTCAGAGCGCTCGGAGGAGGACTACCACGACGCCCGCGGCGACGCCCACGACCGAACCGACGGGAAGACACCAGTCAGAACCGCCGCCGCGACGTTCGCCGCCTTCATCGTCGCGGGATGGGCACCGCTGTTCCCGTACGTGCTTCGGCTCGAACCGCTGTTTCCCGTCTCCATCGCCGTCACCGCCGCGGCGTTCTTCGCCGTCGGCGCGAGTCGGAGCCTCGTGACGAACCGCTCGTGGCTCGCCAACGGCGTCGAGATGTTCGTCGTCGGGATGGCGGCCGCGACGGTCGCCTACGTGGTTGGGAACCTCCTCGCCGGCGTCGCCTGAAAAGAACGCGCGTCTGGCTCGCTTTAGGGAGACTAGTTGCCCGTCAGTTCCTCGACTTCCATGGCGAGCGACGACAGCGCCTGCGTGCTCTCGTCGGTCGCGCTGACGATGCTGTCGACCGCGCCCTCGGTCTCGACGGTCCGGTCGCGCACGTCCTCGATGGTCGCGGTCAGTTCCTCGACCGCCTCGGCCTGCTCGTCGGTCGCGCGTGAGACCTCCGCGACGCCGTCTGCGGCGGTGTCGATGGAGGTGGCGATTTCCTCGAACGCCGCCAGCATCTCGGAGATGCGGTCGTCGGCGTGCTCGATGCGGTCGTTCGACTCCGTCGCCGCGTGGACCGCCTCGCCGGTCTGCGACTGGATGTCCTCTATCTGCGCGGTGATGTCCTCGGTGTGCTGGCGCGTCTCGTCGGCGAGCGACTTGACCTCCTCTGCGACGACTGCGAACCCGTCGCCGTCCTCGCCGGCCCGGGCGGCCTCGATGTTCGCGTTGAGCGCGAGCAGGTTCGTCTGTTCGGCCACCTCGGAGATGACCTCCACGACCGCCTCGATGTCGTCCATGCGGCCGCCGAGTTCGGTCACGCGGTCGACGAGTTCGTCGCCCATCGTGACGACGCTCTCGGTCGCCTCTCGCGCCTCGCTGTTGGCCTCGCGGCCCTCGGCGGTCGCCTGCCGCGCCTCCGTGGCCGCCGTGTCGACCTCGTCGGCGGTCGCGGCGACTTCCTCCATCGTCGCGCTGAACTGCTGCATCTGGGTCGCGCCCTCGTCGAGGAGGTCGCGCTGTTCCTCGACGTTATCGACGATGGCGTCGGCCGCCGAGGCGGCCCGCGTGACCGCCGCGGTCGCCGTCTCGGTCTCGTCTTCGACGTTCGACGCCAGCGTCGAGAGGTTGCGCGCCGTCTCGTTGACCGCGTCGACGACGAGGTAGAGTTGGTCGTCGACGGCCCCGCTTTCGTCTATCGTCGCCCGCGCGCCCAGGTTGCCCCGACTCAGCTGGGTCAGCGTCGACTCGACCTCGGAGACGAGCGCGGCGACCTCGCGGTGGCGTTCGACTTCAGTCGTGCGGTTGCGGACGGTCTGGAGGACGCCGACGAGGTCGTCGTCCTCGTAGAGCGGCATCGCCGTGTGCCGGGCGTGGCAGTCGTCGCCGTTCACGTCCGCAAACGTCTCCTCTGTGGCGTAGAGCAGGCGGTCGGGGTCGTCGAGTTCCACGCCGTCGAGTGTCGCCGCGTCGCGGGGGTTGTCGAGGACCTGCCCCGCGAGCACGCTGACCGCGGAGTCGCCGTAGAAGGCATCACCGAGGTCGCGGCGGCCGAGCGCGGCGTCTGCGGACGTGCCGGTCAACGACTCGACACCGGCGTTCCACGCCGCGATTCGACCCTGCTCGTCGAGGACGAACGCCGGGAGGCCGACGCCGTCGAGCAGTACGTCGTCGTCGACGTTCAGGTCCGGCGCGTCGGTGGCGGAACCGGCGACGATTCCGCCGTCTGGTAACGGAGTCTCCTCACCGAACCACGAACGGACGCGGGATAGTATACCAAGTGACATTAGAGGCCACGTTTCAGAGCATCACAGGAGTATCTTTCGAGCAGATTATCAAGTTAGATAATGTCACGGCGGACGGGATGGCCGAGTCGGCCGTCCCGGTCGACGCGTCAGCCTCAAGCCCTTCGCGCGGTAAGCCACCCCAGATGGACCCTGCCGCGGTCAGCGAACGAGCCAGCGCGCTTCCGTCGGACCCCGGCGTGTACCAGTTCGTCGCCGGCGACGCGGTGCTCTACGTCGGGAAAGCGGTCGACATCCGCGCCCGCGTCCGGTCGTACGCGGACCCTCGCTCGGAGCGCATCTCCCGGATGGTCGACCGGGCGGAGGACATCGACTTCGCCGTTACCGACACTGAGACGCAGGCGCTCCTCCTCGAAGCCAACCTCATCAAGCGCCACCAACCGCGCTACAACGTCCGCCTGAAGGACGACAAGTCCTACCCGCTCGTCCAGCTGACGGCCCACGCGGTCCCGCGCATCGAGGTCACCCGCGACCCCGAGGACTCGGCGACCGTCTTCGGGCCGTACACCGACAAGGGCCGCGTCGAGACGGTCGTGAAGGCGATTCGAGAGACCTACGGCCTCCGCGGCTGTTCGGACCACAAGTACTCGAACCGCTCGCGGCCGTGTCTCGACTACGAGATGGGCCTGTGTACGGCCCCCTGTACCGGCGAAATCTCGGAGCGAGACTACCGCGAGGACGTGGAGTCGGCGGTCCGCTTCTTCGAGGGCGAGACGGGCGCCCTCGCCGACCCGCTCCGCCGAGAGATGGAAGCGGCCGCGCAGGACGCGGAGTTCGAGCGCGCCGCCAACCTCCGCGACCGACTGGAAGTCGTCGAGTCGTTCCACGGCGCGGGCGAAGACGCCGTCTCGTCGGAGTCCGACGAGCGCGCCATCGACGTGCTCGGCGTCTCGCTCCGCGGCGATTCGGCGACGGTCGCCAGACTCCACGCCGAGCGCGGGCAACTGGTCGACCGGACCCGCCACAACCTCGACGCACCGGAGGGCGAGGACCGCACGGCCGCCGTCCTCTCGGCGTTCCTCGCGCAGTTCTACGCCGAGCGCGAACTCCCCGACGCGGTCGTCCTCTCGGAGCATCCCGACGACGAGGACGTGGTCGCGTGGCTCGAATCGGAGGGCGTGGGCGTCCGCGTCCCCGGCGCGGGCCGCGAGGCGAAACTGGTCGAACTCGCGCTGAAGAACGCCCGCCGGCGCGCCGGCCGCGACGACGGCCTCGCCACGCTCGCCCGCGAACTCGACCTCGACGTGCGCCGCGTCTCCCGCATCGAGGGCTTCGACGTGAGCCACGCGCAGGGCAAGGCCGTCGTCGGCAGCGACGTGTGCTTCGTCGAGGGGAGCGCCGAGACCGCGGACTACCGCCGGCGGCGACTCCCCGAGCGCAACGACGACTACGCGAACATGCGCGAACTCGTCCGCTGGCGGGCGACCCGCGCGCTGGAAGGCCGCGACGACCGCCCGGACCCCGACTTACTCCTCATCGACGGCGGCAAGGGGCAGTTGAACGCCGCGCTCGACGCCCTCGACGAGACGGGTTGGGACGTGCCCGCCGTCGGCATCGCCAAGGACCGCGAACTGGTCGTCACGCCCGACCGGACGTTCGACTGGCCGGACGACGCGCCGCACCTGCACGTCCTCCAGCGCGTCCGCGACGAGGCCCACCGCTTCGCCGTCCAGTACCACCAGACGCTCCGCGACGAGGTGAAGACCGTCCTCGACGACGTGCCCGGCGTCGGCGAGAAGACCCGCCGGGCGCTCCTCACGCGGTTCGGGAGCGTCGACGGGGTGCGCGAGGCGTCGGTCGAGGACCTGACTGACGTGCCCGGCGTCGGCGAGAAGACGGCCGACGAACTGAAGCGGCGGCTCTGAGCGGCGTCAGATGCTCGGGTGAAAAAGACGGATTGGATTCGTCGCGCGAGCGAGCCGAAGCGGCTTACGCGATTTTGTTGTACTGGTCGCGGAGCTTCTCGGCCGCGTCGTCCATGAGGTCGGCCTCGTAGTCGTCGAGGTCCCACTCGACGACCTCTTCGATGCCGTTCGAGCCGAGTTTGACGGGGACGCCGAAGGCGGTGTCCTCGTAGCCGAACTCGCCGTCGAGGACGAGCGAACCGGGGAGCACTTCGCCGGTGTCGTGCAGGACGGCCTCGACCATGTGGGCGACGCCGGTCGCCGGGCCCCACTGGGTCGCGCCCTTGCGCTCGATGACGTCCATGGCGGACTCCTGGAGGTCGCCGAGAATCTCTTCTTTCTCGTCGGCGGAGAAGTCGGGGTCGTTGCCGTCGACGCGGACCTTCGAGAAGACCGGAACCTGCGCGTCGCCGTGCTCGCCGAGGATGGTCGCGTCGACGTTCTTGACCGGCACGTCGAAGCGCTGGCTCAGCACGTAGCGGAAGCGGGCGGAGTCGAGGCGGCCGCCGAAGCCGATGACTTTGTGGCGGTCGCGGTCGCCCGTCTCGTAGAGGTGACGGTTGAGCAGGTCCACGGGGTTCGACGTGGTGATGGAGACGAAGTCGTCGTTGTGCTCCGCGAGCGAGGAGCCGATATCGTCCATGATGGGGGCGTTGTCGCCCGCGAGGTCGATACGGGTCTGTCCCGGCTGCCGCGGGATGCCCGCCGTGATGACGACCACGTCGGAGCCGGCGGTGTCCTCGTAGCCGCCCTGCGTCACGACCGTGTTGGAGTCGTACGCGATGCCGTGGTTCGTGTCCGCCGCCTGTCCGACCGTCTTGTCTTCCATCTTCGGGATGTCGACGAACACGAGTTCGTCACAGACATCGCGAAGCGCGAGGTTGTACCCAGCCGCGGCGCCGACCGTCCCGGCCGCACCAATCACGCTAACTTTCGTCATACCACATTAACCAGGCTGTGGATTCCGAGTAAACGTTTCGGAACGGACACCGAAGCGCCGTCTGTCGATTATCTGTTCGTCAGTCGTCGAATTTCGACCGACAGCGGCGGGGTGGCGTCGGGCGCGAGAGCCGGTGAAACCGCCGGTGACGGAACCACCCGAACGACGCCGTGGGGTTTTTCGACGCACGTCGCGTCCACACGCACATGAGCGACTTCGATAAGGAAGCAGAGCGGCAGCGACTTCGCGAGAAGTACGAGCGAGACGAGAAGAAGCGCCAGTCGACCCAGCGCATGAGCGAGTTGCTCCTCAAGGGCGCGACGATGACGAACAAGCACTGCGACAACTGCGGCGACCCCCTGTTCCGCTACGAGGACCAGGTGTTCTGCCCGACCTGTCAGGCCGAGGGGCAGGTTGCGTCGAACGCGGACCAAGACGCCGAGCAGGCCGCCGAGGCGGCCGTCGAAGCCGATGCGAGCGAGGCCGGGGTCGAGGCCTCGTCTGGCAGGGCAACCGAGTCCGCAGAAACGGCCGACGCAGCCGACGCGACGAGCGCCGACGCCGGAACACCGGGAACTGAGCGACCGCAGGCCGGAGCGCGGCAACCGGAGCAGGTCGGAGGAAACCGCGTCGCCGACGAGGCACGCCACGACCCCACCGGAACGAACGGACGCGCCGCAGCACCACAGTCCCGAACTTCGGGCGAGCAGGGGACCGAGCGGCGTGCGCGCCGTGAGGTCGCCGGCGACGTCACCGACGCGCGCGAGTCGCTCGTGCGGACGCTGACGTGGGCCGCCGAGCGCGCCGAGTCGACCGACGACCCGCGCCGTGCGACCGAGTATCTGACCGCCGCGCGCGAAGCCGCCGAGGCTATCTCCGCGCTCGACCGATAAGCGACCGGCGACCGGCGACCGGCGACCGGCGTACCGCCATCGCTCTCGGCGGTGAAACTCGCCACACTGCGGCCCCTCTGTTTTGAGGCGGCGCACTCGTTCTCATCGGCGCTTCAGCGGTACTCCGAGCCGACGACCTCGCGGATTCGCTCGGCGGTGACTTGACCGACGCCGCGGACCTCTTTGAGGTCGTCCTCGTTGGCAGTCATCACCGCCTCGACGCTCCCGAACGCTTCGAGCAGCGTCCGCGCCGTGACCGGGCCGATGTCCGCGATGGCGGAGACGACGTACTCCTGTTGTTCGTCGAGCGTCTTCGCGCTCTTGCCGCCGTGGACGCTCACGGTGCGCTCGCGGTCCGTCTGCTCGCGGGTGGCGATGGTCGCCAGCATCTCCGCGGTGTCGTCTTCGTCCTCGGTGAACAGCACGCTCACGTTGAAATCGACCGCGACCGACGACAGCGCCCCACGAATCGCGCCGGGGTGGATGTTGCGCTCCTCGTAGAGGTCGCGGCCCTCGATGATGAGAAGCGGCCGGGCGTAGTGGCGCGTGAGGTCCGCGACCTGTTCGAATATCGAACGGTCGCCGCCCGTGAGCGTGTCGAGGAAGTCGGAGACGCTCTTTCGCTCGACCGCGACGCGGTCCGAGAGGACGTAGTCGCCGACCGCGAGCGTCTCCAGTCTGGTCGTCAGGTCCTCGCGCTTCGAGAGGGTGCGGGCGATGTTGGAATCGAGTTCGCGCTGGTCGACGACGATTTCGACGGTGTCCTCGTCGTCCGTTCCCGCCGTGGCGATGGTCGCCGGTTCGCCCGTCTCGTCACCTTCGGATGCCGACGAGGGGTCCGCATCCGAATCGGCCACCCCGTCTCCATCAGCGGACTCCTCGTCGCCGTCTCCATCAGCGGACCCCTCGTCGCCGTCCTCCGCCCGCGCCAACTCCTCGTCCGAGGGACCGAAGTCGGCGAGGCCGGACTGCCCGTCCGAGTCGGTCGTCGCGGCGGCCGCGGTCTGTCCGTTCGAGGCGGACGACGCGGCGGCCGATGTCCCGTTTGCACCGTTCTCGGTCGCGGCGTCAACCCCCTCGTTTCCGGTGGAACTCCCCGCGTTGCCGGCGGAACTGCCGTCGTCTCCCGCGAACGCCGAGAGGTCGCGCTGGGAGGGGTCGAGTTCGGCTTCGAGGTCGTCGGCCGCGCCCTTGAGGTCGCGAAGTTCGTTTTGCATCGTCTTCTCGCGGCGGCGCGATATCCAGAAATACGCCTCGTCGCGGGTGTCCTCCGCGAGGAGGACGACCACCCGGCCGTCGGCCTGCCGGCCGGTCCGCCCCTTCCGCTGGATGGACCGGATGGCGGTCGGCACGGGTTCGAAAAAGAGCACGAGGTCGACCTCGGGCACGTCGAGTCCCTCCTCCGCGACGGAAGTCGAGACCAACACCTCGAACTCGCCGTTTCGGAACTTGTCGAGGGTCTCCTGCTGTTCGTTCTGGGTCATCCCGTCGGAGCCCTCGCGGTCGCCCTGTCCGACGAACCGCCGGACGGAGAAGCTCTCCGAGAGGAACTCCGTGAGCGCCTCGGCCGTGTCGCGGGACTCGGTGAAGACGATGACCCGCTCGCCGTCCTGAATGCCGAGCGTCTCCGCGAGGAGGATTCGCGTCTTCCTGAACTTCGGGTGGAGGCCGTCGAACGACTCGGCTTTCCGCATCGCCTCGCGGACCTTCGGTTCGGCGACGAGTCGCTGGCTGGCCTTCGACGCGCCCGACGACCGGGCGGCGTTGCGCTGGCGTTCGAAGTACCGCCGGACCGACTCGACCGACTGGGTCTCGACGAGTTCGACCGCCCGGCGGAGCTTCATCACCTCCGCGTGCGTGGACATGCCCTTGTAGCCCTCCGACTTGTCGGCGTTCATCAGTCGCTGTAGCTCCGCGCGCATCCGGTTGAGCTTCTTCTGCGAGATGTCGGGCTTCGTCGATTTGGTGACGCCCAACTGCTTGAGTTTCTCCAGGCGGTCGGTGATGACCTCGTTGAGGGCGTCGCGTATCTCCAGAATCTCGTCTGGGAGTTGGATGCGGTTCCACTCCACGTCCGTGTCGTGGGTGTACTCCGACACGTCGGCGTCCTCCTCGGTCATCACCTCCACGTCGACGATACCGAGGTTCTCACAGACTTCGAGGATGGCCTCCTCGTCGCCGCCGGGCGAGGCGCTCATCCCCGTGACGAGCGGGTCTTCGGCGTCGGCGTGGTAGCGCTCGGCGATGTAGACGTAGGCGTAGTCGCCGCTCGCGCGGTGGCACTCGTCGAAGGTGAGGTGCGTCACGTCCCGAAGCGAGATGCGGTTGCCGATGAGGTCGTTTTCGATGACCTGCGGCGTGGCGATAACGATCTGGGCCTCCTGCCAGAGCGCGGCCCGGTCGTCGGGCCGAACGTCCCCGGTGAAGACGACGATTTCGTCGTCGGGGACGTTCAGCGCCTCGCGGTAGAAGTCGGCGTGCTGTTGGACCAGCGGCTTCGTCGGCGCGAGAAACAGCGACTTCCCGCCCACGTCGTAGAGTCGCTGGGCCGTGACGAGCAGGCTGACGGTCGTCTTCCCGAGACCGGTGGGGAGACAGACCAGCGTGTGGCCGTTGCGCGCGGTACCGGCGAGGCGAATTTGATAGAGCCGTCGCTCAATGAACGACGGCGCGAGTAACGGATGGTCCACGTACGCAACGTCCTCGGAGGCCGACATCGGTGACGATTACTCGTCCTCGCCGATAAGGGTTCGCAGAGCGGG
The DNA here is from genome assembly GCF_003383095.1 of Haloferax sp. Atlit-12N. Classification (NCBI taxonomy): domain Archaea; kingdom Methanobacteriati; phylum Methanobacteriota; class Halobacteria; order Halobacteriales; family Haloferacaceae; genus Haloferax; species Haloferax sp. Atlit-12N. The sequence goes on along the minus strand of NZ_PSYW01000001.1, from coordinate 1,476,134 downwards.
GTGAAAGTAAAGCAGTCCGCCGGTGGAAACCGCGGCGGTCGTTACCCCGCGCTGTCGGCGGTGTCGAGTTCGGGGTCGTCTGGTCGCGCGGACGGGAGCGACGCTCCGAGGAGCGACGCCCACTCGGCGACCTTTTCGTTGTGCGGATTGGACATAGCGCTTCCCCAAGGAGATATACTCTCAACTATTGTATATAACGATTGTGCCGATTCGACGGACGAACTCGTACGCGAGACCGGGCGGTCGGCGTTCCACCGGAAACAACGGGGTGAGAAGTCGGGCGGGCGCGGAACGCGCGCTCAGTCTTCGCGGTTGCCGGGACCCCACGAGTCCGGGACTTCGATGACGTAGCGGCCGTCTTCGCGGAGCGAGATGATGTACTCGTCGCGGTCGTACAGCTCCATGAGATTGAGCTCGTACTGACCGGGATTGACGATTTTGATGCTCTCGAACTGGTCGTTGAGCTCCTCGCGGAGCTGGTCCAGGTTGGGTCGCTCGTCGGACGACGGCTCGATGACCGTGCCGTCCGCGTCAGTGGGCGTGGCGTCGGCGGGCTGGTCGGCCGCCGCGTCGGGGGCGGGGGGCGCTTCGGACGGCGTCTCGGCCGCCGGGCCGCGTCGGTTCGCGTCGGCGGCCGCGAGTTCTTCGGGCGTGACGACGTCGCTTCGGGCGCTCTTCTGGGAGTTGTCCTCGTCCGTCTCGCGCGCGTTGATTTTACCGGGCGCGCGGTCCGGAGGCGAAGCCGAGTCCGCCGGGCCACTAGGTCGCTCCGTCGCGGACTCACCTCGGGATTCGTTCCGCGACGCTGGGGGCTCCTGCGGGTCTGCTCCCGGAGACTCGCCGGGCGCAGACGGCCACTCGCCCCAACCGCGGGGTTTGTCTTCGGGTTCGCCACCCGCGTCGGCCGCGTCAGCCGCGTCACTTGCGTCGGCCACGTCGGTCGGCGATGGCTCGTTCTGCGTCGAGTCGGCGGCGTCGCCGGTCTCGGTTCGCTGTGGGGCGTCCGGGTTCGCATTCGCGTTTGCCCAGTCGCTGACGGTCATCGACTCCTCGTCGGTCGCGTCGGGGTGGGACTGCTGCTGCGCGCGGTCTCGGACGGCGTCGGCCGCCGAGGAAGTCAGGTCCCGCGTTCCGGCGCCGCCCGTCGACGGCGTGTCGTCGCTGGCGCTCGCGGGAGCGCTCCCGCTCGACGCGGGCTTGAACTGAAACTTGTTGCCGCCGCAGCTCGGGCACCCCGAGAGCATCTCCTTCGAGCCGTCGGGGAACACCTTACCGCACGTGGTGCATTGATGTGGCATTGATGGATGTTGGCGCCGGATGGCGCGTGAGGGCGTTCGTGGGGCCCCCTACTTTCGCGAGACGAGCGCGCTGATGAGATTCTCGTCCTTGTGAAGCGTCTGAATCTGGTTCGCGGGACCGATGACGGTGAGCTTCTGGGTCGACTGTCGGCCCATGAGCCGGTCGAGGAAGCTCTGGTCTGCGGTCTGCGAACGCGGATACGTCTCGATTTCGATTCCGTTGAACTCGTCGGGGCTTATCTCGGCCATCGTGACCTCGATGAGCTTCGACTCCTCGTCGGGCGAAAGGCCCTCCTCGAGGATGACGATGTTGCCGTCGCGGACGCCGTCGAGGATGAGCCGAATCTTCTCCATGCTGGTGAGGTTTGCCATCCGATTCCCGCTGAAGAGGTCTATCTGGACCCCATCGGAGCCGTTGTCGGAGGCGGTTGCTTCAGGCATGGTGAATCACGCGAAGTACTCCGCGATTTTGGCGTACACTTCGTCCATGTTCTCCCCTTCGAGCGCTGACAACTCGACTGTTTCGTGCTGTGGGTACGCATTCGCGATGCGCTCGACGTTCGAATCTTCGAGGTCGATCTTGTTCGCGAAGATGAGCACGGGCAGGTCCTGGCTCTCGATGATGCCGATGAGCATCGTGTTGACCTGCGATATCGGGTCCTTCGTGCTGTCGAGCACGTAGATGACGCCGTCGACGTCCTCGCGGAGCCAGTGCATGGCCTCGGCGACGCCCTCGGTCGCCTCGCGGGACCGGCGAACGGCGTCGTCTTTCTCCATGTCGTGTTCGAGGAACTCTTTGTAATCGACCTTCGTCGTGACACCCGGCGTGTCGACGATGTCGATGGTGACTTTCTTGCCATTCCGCTCGATTTCGACGTTCTCCTTCCGCCTGGCGCGGCGAGTCTCGTGAGGGATGTGGCTCTCGGGACCGATGGCGTCACCGGTCCAGTCACGGGCGATACGGTTTGCGAGAGTCGTCTTCCCGGCGTTGGGCGGGCCATATATACCGATCCGCTTCGGCTCGCTCTCCGAAAAGAGCCGGTCGACGACTCGTGAGATGCTGTCTCTTAAATCTGTGAGCAGTCCCATCCTGGGCCTCCCGCACCTCCCGAACGCGTCGTGGAGGGCGTATGGAGGTATCACCCAACCGGACTCACTTAAGCACTACGTCAGACACCAGTCACGTGGGAGACAGGACGACAGAAAGGAACGTCGTGGACAGCGGTCGCGACGAACCGACGCGAGCGGTCCAGAGACGAACGACGAATGAGCGTTCAGCCGCAGCGTGCCGAACGGTCGAACGCGGCCGACTGACCGCCGACAGAGTTCGCACGCCGGGACACCCGCTCTCCAAATTGCTACTTCGGGCGTACACGTGCGCGAGCTGATGAGATCCGTCTCGGGAAGTCCACCTATCTCGCGAAGTCTGTGCCTCGTAACCCCGTCCGTTTCGTCTGCGGACCGGTCGACACGAACAGTAACCACGCGGTCCGGGGTCGGACTCGTGTTGGGGGTTGAGGTGGAGGCCCGCTTCGACGGAAGTGAACATCTCGTCTCGGGACACCCCCACCCCTTCGTTTCGGGTGGAACGGTCCGAAGGGGTGGGTGGGGGGAGACCGCTAGACGGCGGTCGGACGTTAATTCTATTCTAGGGGAGTACAATAATATCTCTTTTTGCCCCAGTACGGTTACGGTATGTGAATATGACTGATAAAGATATCCCTATCTAAATGCCACCGAGACCCCCTCCCCACCCTCTCACGGCTCCACCCGAAACAAAGGGGTGTGGGGCATTCGAGTCCCAGGGGCTTCCCGTCGAACTGGAGATCGACCACTTAATTGCATAGGAAACGGAGGGGTTAGACCGGCCACAAAATCACTCACACCCCAGATTTCACCGAAAGCGTGTTTCGGCCGTTTCCACACGAAACAAGGGGGTCTCCCGGACCAATTTTTCTCGTCGGACACCTACTCGACTCCGACTTCCACTCCACCGACGCGGACCAGTGGGGGTTTCGTGCCGACTGGAGACATGGTGTAGAGCCGACCGTGTCCGGTGTGCGACTGTCGTTCGTCCAAACCTACCGCCGCCGTTCGGTGTCGCGACACGGCCCGCGGTTCGACTCGACAGAGCGCGATTGTTCGACCGACGCGTTTCAACTCGACTGACTGGACCGTGGCTAGTCCTCGCCGTCCAGCCGCCCGACCGTCCAGCCGTCCGGCCGTCCAACAGTCCGACCGACTCTGCCCGCTGACTGCTCGCCGGCTCTGTCCGATTGCGCTCTCCAATCGACTCGAACTACTCCCCTTCATCCGAACCTCCTCCCACCCGTTCCTGACTTTCGCCCCTGGTTTCGACTCCGAGACGCTCCACTTTCGGTGTCGATACGGCCGCCAACCACCATCGACTGACCACTCCGGTCACCATCGACTGACTACTCCGACCCCGTTTTCGAACTGCAGTCACGGAATCTTCGCTTCCGACCGAGGCGGGGTCGTTCGTGTTGAAACGGTCCCGTCCGGCCGAGTTCGGGTCGAACGACGGTAGACAAGTCGGAGAAGTAAGATTTTTGTACCGACTGTTCGTTTGGTTCCTTTGCATCATCTGGAATCGCCTTCTTCGGCGTGATGCGTAGATGCCGGCTATCACCGGCTTCACGCACCTTATGCGCCGCTGCGGGCGACTATTCCACTTGAAACAAAGGGGTATTCACGATGGACGAGGAAGAGAATCCGCGAGGCGGCACACGAGGGGAAGTCGGGAACAGCACGTCGGACGACAGCGCCATCGACGGCGACTCCGGCGGCGACTCCAGCGATGCGTCCAGTACCGACGCGTCCGCTGACGATGGGTCCTCCGGAGCACCGACAGCCGCCGAGGAAGACGTCTCCCCCGAAGACATCGACATTCAGGCGAGCATCGGCCCCGACGCCGACGCCCCCGACGCGTCCGACGAAGACCTCGACCAGCACAAAGACCCCGACGTCGGTCTCGACAAGGTCGTTCTCAACGACGACGAGGAGTCCAAGGGCCTGTTCGACGACCTCCTCGCCGGCGAGCCGATTTTCGAGAACAAGGAAGTCCTTCGTCCGTCGTACACGCCACACGAACTCCCCCACCGGACCGACCAGATAAATCAGATGGCGACGATTCTCGTCTCCGCCCTGCGCGGGGAGACGCCGTCGAACATCCTCATCTACGGGAAGACGGGGACCGGGAAGACCGCGAGCGCGAAGTTCGTCAGCCAGGAACTCGAATCCACCTCTCAGAAGTACGACGTGCCCTGCGAGGTCGAGTACATCAACTGCGAGGTGACGGACACGCAGTATCGCGTGCTCGCGCAGTTGGCGAACAAGTTCATCGAGAAGAACGTCGAGCGCATCGAGGCCGAACAGGAACGCCTCGACGAGATGCGCACGCGGGCGACAGAAGACCCTAACGCCCTCGAAGACACGCCCTACGACTCCATCGCCGAGATAGACGAGCGCGCGGCGGAACTCGATGACGACGCCGACGAGATGGAGACGGTACCGATGACCGGGTGGCCGACCGACCGCGTCTACACGACGTTCTTCGACGCCGTCGACTACAAGGAGCGCGTGGTCGTCATCATGCTCGACGAAATCGACAAACTGGTCGAGAAGTCGGGTGACGACACGCTCTACAACCTCTCGCGGATGAACTCCGAACTCGACAACTCCCGCATCTCCATCATGGGTATCTCGAACGACCTGAAGTTCACCGACTTCCTCGACCCCCGGGTCAAGTCGAGCCTCGGCGAGGAGGAAATCGTCTTCCCGCCGTACGACGCGAACCAACTCCGCGACATCCTCCAGCACCGCGCCGACGTGGCGTTCAAGCCCGGCGCGCTCACCGACGACGTGATTCCGCTGTGCGCCGCGTTCGCCGCGCAGGAACACGGCGACGCCCGGCGCGCACTCGACCTGCTCCGCACGGCCGGCGAACTCGCGGAGCGCGGGCAGGCCGACACCGTCGAGGAGGCCCACGTCCGGCAGGCGCAGGACAAAATCGAACTCGACCGCGTGGTCGAGGTCGTCCGTACCCTCCCCACGCAGTCGAAAATCGTCCTCTTCGCCATCATCCTCTTGGAGAAAAACGGCGTCCGCAACATCAACACCGGCGAGGTGTTCAACATCTACAAGCGCCTCTGCGAGGAGATCGACGCCGACGTACTGACTCAGCGCCGCGTCACCGACCTCATCTCGGAACTCGACATGCTCGGCATCGTCAACGCCGTCGTCGTCTCGAAGGGGCGCTACGGCCGGACCAAGGAAATCAGCCTCTCTGTCCCCATCGACGAGACCGAGGCCGTCCTGCTGACGGACTCCCGTCTCGGCGACATCGAGAGCGCACAGCCGTTCGTACAGGCGCGGTTCGACAACTGAAGGACAACTGAAGAACGAAGTTCGACTCTGTTACTGCACTCGCGTCACGCCGCGAGCGCGCCGGCTCGCATCGGTGTCACCGTCACCGATGGTTCCGATAGCTCCGATGGCTCGACCTGAAGCGGTGCCGTCGGTGCGTCGGCGACCGTCGCCTCAATCGTCGTCACGTCGTTAGTCGCCGCGTCATCAGTCGCCGCGGCGTCAGGCATGACGTCAACAGACTCGACGGACTCGACGGACTCAACGGACTCGACGGACTCGACAGACTCGACGGAGTCGAGAGAGACGGGCGCGACCGGCGTCGTCGTCGCCATCGAGTTGGCGAGCGTCAGGCGGACCCAGCCGAGAAGCGGAATCCGGACCCGCGCGACGCCTTGAACCCATTCGGGTCGGACCGGGTCGGCGATGCCGCTCACCTGGTCGTACCGCGGGTTGTTGTCGCCTTTCGTGATGAAGCCGGCGTACTCGGCGGGGCAGTTGGCGAGTTCTCGACAGTTGTCTGCTGACATGTACTCGGGGTTCGCCCGGTCGTACCAATTTTCTCCTTCGTCGACCCAGAACATCGCCCGGTGGATAATCGGAGGCCCTGCCGACCCGGGGTCGTCGTAGACGATGACGCTGCCGGGGCCGCCGAACTTCCGATAGTCGACCTCCGCGCCCGTCTCGGCCGTGACGACGGCGGTTCCCTCGACGGACGCGTCCGGGGCGAATCGTTCCGGTCCCGTGATGAACACGAGGTCGCCTTTGTGCATGTGCGGTTCCATGCTCCCGCTTTCGACGGCGACCATCGGTGGCCACACGCCGCTCACCGCGAACAGGAGCAACCCGACAGCCAACACGGCAAGCGCGCTCGTCAGGACTTCGCGGACGAACAGAAGCGGCCCCTCCTCTGCCGTCCGGAGCCGAGTTAGTACGCCTTCGTCGGAGGCGGGACCGCGCCGTGGGTCGGGGGAGGGCGGGCGGCCGTCGTCGTCACTCATCACTCCCAGTTTACCCGGACTGGGTTTCAACGTTCTGGGTTTCGGCATCCTTTTTGCCGCGTGTCGCACACTCCGGGTGTGCCACTGGAGACGCCGGCGCGCATCGTCCGGGCGCTCGTCGGTCGCGGCTACAACGCCGAACGCGAGGCCGTGACCCTCATCGCCAGCTCCGACGACCCCGGCCGCACCCTCGCCCGCGTCGTCGAAGCCGTCCCGGACGACGCGCTTCGCATCACCGCCGACCACGTCCGCGAGGTGCTCGCGTCCGCCCCCGCCGCGGACCCGCCGGGAACGGAATCGACCGGCCCGGCCGCCGCGCAGGCTGCCGACGCCGACGCGTCTGCCACCGCCGAGCCAGACCCCCCTGTTTCCGCTGCAACATCGCACGACAACGCGGACCACACCGCTCAATCATCTCCAGCCGAAGCGGAGGGGAAATCGGGCGGCCGGAACGTCGACCCGGCGCTTCGCTCTCTCGAAATCGCCAACGACATGACCGGCCAGTCGACGGGCACCGGCGAGTACGACGACTTCGTGAAGGTGTTCCGCGACCGCTACGAGAAGCTCTCGAAGATGCTCCGCGGGCGCGTCAACCACCGTCCCGCGAAGGCCATCTCGAACATGTCCGGCGGCGAGGACGCGGAGCTCATCGGCCTCGTCGACGACGTTCGCTCCACCAAGAGCGGCCACTGGATTATCGAACTCGAAGACACGACGGGGACGTTCCCCTGTCTCGTGATGAAGGACAAGGACATCGCGAGCTACGTCGACGAACTCCTCATGGACGAGTGCATCGCGGTGCAGGGGACGCTCTCGGGCGACGCGGGCATCCTCTTCGTCGACTCGATGCACTTCCCCGACGTGCCGCGGAGCCACCGCCCCAACACCGCCGACAGGGACGTGCAGGCGGCGCTCATCTCGGACGTGCACGTCGGCAGTCAGGAGTTCATGGCCGGCGCGTGGAACCGATTTGCGGACTGGCTCCACACCGAGGAGGCGGAGCGCATCGAGTACCTCCTCATCGCCGGCGACATGGTCGAGGGCGTCGGCGTCTACCCGAATCAGGACGAGGAACTCGACGTCATCGACATCTACGAGCAGTACGAGGCGTTCTCGGAGCACCTCAAATCGGTGCCCGGCGACCTCGACATCGTGATGATTCCGGGCAACCACGACGCGGTCCGACTCGCGGAGCCACAACCCGGCTTCGACGACGAACTCCGCGACATCATGTCGGCCCACGACGCCCGCATCACGAGCAACCCCTCGATGGTCACGCTCGAAGGCGTCAACGTCCTCATGTACCACGGCGTCTCGCTCGACGAGGTCATCGCCGAGCTACCGGCCGATAAGGCGAGCTACGACGAGCCGCACAAGGCGATGTACCAGCTCCTGAAGAAGCGCCACGTCGCGCCGCAGTTCGGGGGTCACACCCGCCTCGCCCCCGAGGAGCTCGACTACCTCGTCATGGAGGACGTGCCCGACATCTTCCACACCGGCCACGTCCACAAGCTCGGCTGGGGCAAGTACCACAACGTCCTCGCGGTCAACTCCGGTTGCTGGCAGGCCCAGACCGACTTCCAGAAGTCCGTCAACATCGACCCCGACGCCGGATACGCGCCCATCGTCGACCTCGACACGCTGAACATGACCGTCCGGAAGTTCTCCTGAGTCGGCGACCGTTTCACGACTGCCGGCCGTTCGTCCGGCGACCGTTCGCCCGGCGACTGTCCTCCTGCCCAGTATGCGCCCTGATAGCACGCCGGATGTGCGACGGTCGGGACCATTCCGCCGTCGCTTTTTATCCGCGACGCGCGCAGAATCGGTGATGACTGACGACGCGCTGTTCGACGCGACGAGCCTGAACGACCTGTCGCTCGCTAACCGGGCCGGATTGGCACCGATGACGCGAATCAGCGCCACCGACGAGGGCCTGGCGACCAACGAGATGGCCCACTACTACCGGAAGTTTGCCGACGGCGGCTTCGGCTTTCTCGTCACCGAGGGCGTCTACACGGACGACGCGTACAGTCAGGGCTACCTGAACCAGCCGGGGCTCGTCACCGACGACCACGTCGAGGCGTGGACGACCGTCACGGACGCCGTCCACGAGGTCGACACGCCGATTTTCGCGCAGTTGATGCACGCCGGGGCGCAGTCGCAGGGGAACCCCCACCTCGACGACGACCGGACGCTCGCGCCTTCCGCGGTCCAACCCGACGGCCAGAAGGCCGAATCCTATGGCGGAAGCGGCGAGTTCGCGGTCCCGAAGGCGGCCGACGAGGCCGACCTCGAAACCGCCCGCGAGGGGTTCGTACAGGCGGCGAGGAACGCGGCCGAAGCCGGCTTCGATGGCGTGGAACTCCACGGCGCGAACGGCTACCTCCTCAACGAGTTCCTCGCGGCGGACGCGAACCTGCGCGACGACGAGTACGGCGGCGGTCCCGAGTCCCGCGTCAAATTCCCCGCGGAGGTCCTTTCGGCAGTCGCCGACGCGGTCCCCGAGGAGTTCGTCGTCGGTATCCGAATCTCGCAGGAGAAAGTGACCGACGGCGACTACGAGTGGCCAGAAGGCGAGGACGCGGCCGCGGTCTTCTTCGAGGAGCTGTCGGCGGCCGGAGCCGACTACGTCCACACGACCGAGACCGACGCGACGAGTCCGACCTTCGGCGCGGACGGCCCGTCGCTCGCCGAGGCTGCCGCCGAGTACGTTGTGGACGACACAGTCGTCATCGCTAACGGCGGTCTCGGCGACCCCGACGCGGCGCGTGCCGCTGTCGACGCCGGCGCGGACCTGTTCACGTTGGGGACGAGCGCGCTCGCCAACCCGGACTGGCCGTCGCGCGTGGCCGCCGGCGACGATCTCGAGGCGTTCGACCCGGCGAAGTTCCTCGCGCCGACCGCCGGGCTCTCGGACCACGAGGTCCCGTCTGAACCGCCGCTCGCGGACGACTGACGCGCCCTCGACACGGGTCTCTCTGACGCCGAACCGGCGGCTGAACCCCTTCACTTCCACTCGAACTTCTGTTTTTTGCGGCGTTTCCTGGCGTTCGCTTTTTCGACACCGCGATGCCGACTCGGCTACCCGAGCGTCACGTCGAGATAGAGCATCACGATGACGCCGACCATCGTCCCGAACGTCGCCACGCGCTCGTGGCCGTTCGAGTGCGTCTCGGGGACGATTTCGTCGGAGATGACGAACAGCATCGCGCCGGCGGCGAAGCCCATCGCGTAGGGAAGCAGCGCCGATGCGTACTGGATGGCCCACGCGCCGAAGACGGCGAGCGGAATCTCCACGAGGCCGGCGCGGATGCCCGCGAACGTCGCGTAGGTCGTGTTCCGGAGGCCGGCGTTGACGGCGGCGATGGAGACGGCCAGCCCCTCGGGGATGTTCTGGATGCCGATGGCGAGCATCAGCGGGATTGCCGTCCCGAGGTCGCCGGAGCCGAAGCCGACCCCGACGGCGAGGCCCTCGGGCATGTTGTGGATGGTGATGGCAATGATAAACAGGACAACCGAGGCCATCTTCGTCTCCGTTTCCGGGGCGTCCAGCCGCGTCTTTCCGGTCACGAGGATGTGGACGTGCGGAATCCACAGGTCCGCTTGGTCGAGGACGACGACCCCGATGACGAAGCCGACGAGGACGGGAATCGGACTCCCGCCCGCCGCCTCGATGCCGGGGAGGATGAGGCTCGTGAAACTCGCGGCGAGCATCACACCGGCCGCGAAGCCGAGGAGCGTGTCGAGCGAGCGCTTCGAGGGGTCGCGCCAGACGAGAATGAGAAGCGCGCCGAGCATGTTCATCCCGGCGATGACGATGCCGCCGAGGAGACCCTGCATCACCGGACTCGACCCGGCGAGCGAGACGAACAGTTCTTCGACCGCGGTCACGGTCGTCTCACTCCAGGCGGTCGGTTTCCGTGTCGGTCGGTCATGGGCCACCAAACGAGAGGGAGGTATGTATGCCCTCTGTCGGTTTTCGCCGACCGCTCCCTCGTTGCGCGCGACGGGAGCGAACTGGGTGGCCGCGACCCGCAGGCAGGACTATCCCGTCTCGTCGAGGACGTACCGGACCGTCGGCGATCCCTCGAACCGGGGCCCGTGGCCGACCCGGTCGAACCCGACGTGCTCGACCGCCTCGCACAGCGGGGCCTCGGATTCGAGGACGAGCACCTCGACCGGCAGGCTCTCGGCGCTGGCGAAGCGGAGCGGCTCTTCGAGCAGCCGCCGCACCGCCGCCTCGGTGCCGCCGAGTCGAGTGACGTGGAGGACGCCGTCGCGGACGTCGAAGCCGACGAAGCCGAGCACCGGTTCGTCGTCCGCCGGCGCGTCGACGTTCGGGTCGGAGCCCGTGTCCGCGGTGGCGAGGCGGACCGTCCGGTCGCGTATCAGCCGCCGCATCGCCCGTATCGGCGCGTCGGCGACGGCGGCGAGCGCCTCGGCGTCGGTGTCCACGGCGTCTCTGACATCCATGCCCGAACGTTCCGCGGCTTCGGTGATAAATCTCCGCACGTGAGGTGGCGGTACGGGCCGTCTCGGCGCCGGATTCGAGAGTGACGGCAACGGTTGAATCGGAGGACATAGTTATACGTCCCCCCGCGTTAGCCCCTCGCATGTTTACCAACGAAGCCCCGAAGCGACGCGACGCACCGGAGGGACGATGCGCGTAGTCGCGAAGTTCGGCGGCACCTCGCTCGGTAGCGGCGACCGAATCAACCGCGCTGCCGACTCTATCGCCGCAGCCGTCGAGCACGGCCACGAAATCGCCGTCGTCGCCTCCGCGATGGGTTCGACGACCGACGACCTCCTCGACGAAATCAAGTTCGAGGCCGACGACCGCGACCGCGCGGAAATCGTCTCGATGGGCGAGCGGACCAGCGTGCGCATGCTCAAAGCGGCGCTGGCCGCCCGCGGCGTCAACGCCCTGTTCGTCGAACCCGGCACCGACGAGTGGCCGGTCATCACGAACGACCTCGGTGAGGTCGACGTCGAGGCGACCCGAGAGCGGGCCGCGAAGCTCGCCGCCGAACTCGACGGCGTCGTCCCGGTCATCACCGGCTTCCTCGCGCAGAACCACGACGGCGAAATCACGACGCTCGGCCGCGGCGGCTCCGACACCTCCGCCGTGATGCTCGGCAACTACATGGACGCCGACGAGGTCGTCATCGTGACCGACGTGGAGGGCGTCATGACCGGCGACCCCCGCGTCGTCGAAGGCGCGCGCAACGTCGGCCGCATCACCGTCGACGAACTCCGGAACCTCTCGTTCCGCGGAGCAGAAGTCGTCGCGCCGTCCGCGCTCTCGTACAAGGACGCGGCGCTCGACGTTCGCGTCGTCCACTACCAGCACGGCGACCTGCTCACCGGCGGGACGCTCATCGAAGGGGAGTTCCACAACCTCATCGACATGCAGGAAGAGCCCCTCGCGTGTCTCACCGTCGCCGGGCGGGCGATTCGTAACCGACCGGGCATCCTCGCGGACCTCTCGACGGCGCTCCGAGACGAGGACATCAACGTCGACTCGGTCGCCTCCGGGATGGACTCTATCACGTTCTACATCCTCGAAGACGACTCCGACCGGGCCGAGGCCGTCCTCCACGACCGCGTCGTCGCCGACGACGCGCTGTCGTCGGTCACCGTCGAAGACGACATCGCCGTCATCCGCGTCACCGGCGGCGAACTCCCGAACCGCCCCGGAGTCATCTTCGACATCGTCCAGCCGCTGTCCGATGCTGGCATCAACATCCACGACGCCATCACCTCCGCAACCTCCGTCGCCATCTTCGTGGCGTGGGACGACCGCGAGGAGACCCTCGGCATCATTCAAAACGAGTTCTGAGTTCGGTTTCAGTTCCTCACGACGCTGTTTTCGTGCGATCACACTCCCGCCAGCGGCGGCCAACGGCCGGTGGCTCGTGACGCCCGTCAGCCGGTGGTACGCGACGGTCGCCGAGGTCGCTTCGTGGCGAGAGCAGAGCAGCTGGCGACACCGATGTACACTCCCGTCCACGAGCGCCGAAAACCGGTCGTCGTCCCTCGATTTTCCGCCTGCCGATTACTTCACATTCGCGGGCCTATTGCGGGCATGAAATCGTACAAGGCGAAGATGGTCGAGCCCATCGAACTCCCCTCGCGCGAGGAGCGCGAGGCCGCCCTCGAACGGGCCGGCTACAACGCGTTCAACCTCGACGCCCGCGACGTGTATATCGACCTCTTGACTGACTCGGGGACAGGCACCATGTCCGCAGAGCAGTGGGCGGCGATGATTCGCGGCGACGAGGCCTACGCCGGCAGCGAGTCGTTCGCCCGACTCGCGGAGTCGGTCCGCGACGTGATGGGCTTCGAGCACGTCGTGCCGACCCATCAGGGCCGCGGGGCGGAGAACGTCCTCTACGGCGTCCTCTTGGAAGACGGCGACGTGGTGCCGAACAACTCGCACTTCGATACGACCCGCGCCCACATCGTCAATCAGGGTGCGGAACCGGTCGACTGCCCGTCGCCAGCCTCTCGGGACCCCAACTCGACGGAGACGTTCAAGGGTAACTTCGATATCGACGCGGGCTACGCGCTCGTCGAGGAGGTCGGCGCCGACGCGATTCCCGTCGTCGTCCTCACCATCACGAACAACTCCGTCGCCGGTCAGCCGGTCTCGATGGCGAACATCCGCGCCACCGCCGAGTTCGCCCGCGACATCGACGCCATGTTCGTCATCGACGCCTGCCGGTTCGCCGAGAACGCCCACTTCATCAAGACCCACGAGGCGGGCTACGAGAACCACTCGGTCGCCGAAATCGCCCGCGCGCAGTTCGAACACGCCGACGCCATCACGATGTCCGGCAAGAAGGACGCGCTCGTCAACATCGGCGGCTTCGCCGCGATGCGCGACGAAACGGTGTTCGAGCACGCGAAACAGCGCGCCATCCTCTACGAGGGCTTTCCCACCTACGGCGGCCTCTCGGGCCGCGACATCGAGGCGATGGCCGTCGGCCTCCGCGAGGCCGTCACGCCGCCGTACGTGTCCGACCGCGTCGAGCAGGTGGCCGAACTGGGTGACCTCCTCATCGAGGCCGGCGTCCCCGTCTACCAGCCGACCGGCGGGCACGCGGTCTATCTCGACGCCGGCGAGGTGTTCCCGCACATCCCGAAAGACGAGTTCCCGGGGCAGGAGCTCGTCTGCGCGCTCTACCTCGAAGGCGGCGTCCGCGGCGTCGAACTCGGCGGCTTCGCGTTCCCCGGCACCGACCGCCCGGACCTCGTGCGCCTCGCGCTCCCCCGGCGCACCTACAGCCGCGAACACCTCGAACACGTCGCCGAGACGGCCGCGAAGGTGATGGACACCGCCGGCGAGTACGGCGGCCTCGAAATCGTCGAGGAGCCGCCGATGAAGGAGCTTCGGCACTTCTCGGCGCGGCTCGAACCGGTGTCGAACTGACGGCCTCAGGATAGCTACTCGCTCTTTTCCCTACTTCCCCTCGTACAGCCGACTCGCCAGTCGCTCCGGCAGGCCGACCTCGCGCACGCGCTCTGCGACGCGGTCGATGTCGTAGGCAACGCGCTCCGTTTCGATTTCCATCGCGTCGAGATCGGCGACCGCGTAGGCCGCCCGCGGGTCGCCGTCGCGGGGCTGACCGACGCTCCCGGGATTCAGGACGATTCCGTCGTCGTAGATTCGGTGACCCTGCACGTGGGTATGACCCAACACCAGCAGGTCCTCGCCGTCGAGGAGCGACGGCGAGAAGTCGTCGGGATAGGTGTAGCGGTCGGGATGGTCGGGGTGGCCGTGGGCGAGTTTGACCCGGCCGTCGGCAAGGGTGCGGGTCTTCGGAAGCCCGGAGAGCCACTCCATCGACGCCGGCGACAGCGCGTCGCGGGCGTAGTCGACTCCCGCGGCCGCCATACTGTTGAAGCGGAAGCCGGTCCCCGACGTGACCGCGCGGTCGTGGTTCCCCGAGACCGTCGGCACGTCCCGCTCGGCGAGTTCGGACACGCACTCCTCGGGCCACGGATTGTAGCCGACCACGTCGCCGGCACAGACCAGACCGTCGACCGGCGGCATCGATTCGAGTACCGCGTCGAGTGCAGGGAGGTTCCCGTGCACGTCCGAGATGACGCCCAGACGCATGGCTCGGTGTACGGTGTCGCGGCTGAAAAATCTCGGGCCGAGGCGGCGTTACTCGCCGTTGTAGAAGGCGGTCTCGACCGCGTCGCCGACGGTCGCGGCGGCGGCGCAGACGGCGTGTTCGAACTCGTGGTCGTACAGTTCGCGGGCCGCGTCGGCGGCGGTCTCCGCATCGAGGTCGAACGCGCGCGGGTCGTCTTCCTCGTAGGTCGCCACGAGCGTGGGTTCGGTGACGGCTTCCACGACGAGGGCGTCCTTGCGGACGATGCCGATGAACGCCTCGTCGTCACCGACGATGCCCGCGATTCGGGGCGTGTCGTAGTCGTCCTTCTCGTAGTCGAGCGCGAGCAGAATCTCGGCGAGGGCGTCGCGCGGCGGGTAGCCGAGGTCGAGTTTCTCCGCGATGGGGTCGACCTGCGAGCCGTTGCCGACGACGACGTAGTCGCCGCCCTCGCGGACGCAGTTGTAGGCGATGTAGGGGTTGTCGGTCTCGGGGGCGTCGGGCGTCGGCCCGACGGTCAGGGCGTCGTCCCGGTCGACGACCTGTCGGTTCGGGAAGGACCGAGAGGAGACGCGATACGCACCGATTCCGGGGCCAACGACGACGAAACGTCCGACGTACATACACGAGAGTGGATAGAATAGGGGCAAATAGTTGGCGGTTTATGCACGTCTGTCCGTTGCCGTGCGACGAAATCCCACGGCGGAATCGACACGCAACGTTTACAAATACCCGCGAAGTACGAACTGATGCGAAGTCCCATGGGGTAGTGGCCAATCCTGTTGCCTTCTGGGGGCAACGACCCAGGTTCGAATCCTGGTGGGACTACTTCTCCGATTCTCACGCGCTTCGAGGCCGCGCCGTCCCCTGTTCTCCAGTTGAAACGAAGGGGTAGGTTTCAGAAACCAAAGGGGTGCGTTTCGAGTGGAGTTTTCCAGTACGAGTTCTCAAACCCTCGAATACGGACGATACGGGCCGCGAAAAACCGCTTAGCGTTCGACCGCGAGCAGCGCCACTCGTTCTTTGACCAGCGCGGGGAGGTCGCCGTCGGCGACCTTCAACTCCGTCTCGCCCACGTCGAACACGTCGCGGACGAGCGCTTCGTCGTAGTCGCCGAGGGTCTCTGCGGGTTCGAGGTCGAGTCGGTCGAACAGCGCGGCCTCGGCGTCGGCCTCGTCGCCGCCGTCGACGAGAATCACGACGGGGAGCGTTCCCTCCGAGACGCCGATTTCGAACGCGCGGTTAATCTGCCGGCGGCCGCTCGCGTAGAGGAGGATTTCGACGGCGCGGTCGCGGGCGATTTCGTTGCCGCGGGCGATGGCCCGGTCGGCGAGTTCGGTCGCCTGTTCGAGGTGCTCGCGGTCCACGACGTACCGGGCGTCGAACGCCTGCACCGTCGCGCCCGTCTCGTCGGCCACGTCGCTGACGACCGCGATGAACGAATCGAGGTCCGAGACGGTCGCCTCGGCTTCGACGAGTCTCATTCGAAATCACCCAGACTGGCCTGCTGGTCGGCGCGCTCTTTGGCCGTCTCGAAGCCGGCGTCGTCGGGGACGGCGTCGTCCGGCGCGTCGCCCTCGTCTACCTCGTCCATCGACGGGTCCTTCCGACCCGCGGCTTCGAGGATGTTCTCCGCGGTTTTCCTTCGACCCCGGAGGGCCGCGAGAATGCGCGACTTGTCGGCCTCGCGGAGGTCGGCCCGGCTCTCGACGCCAGCCTCGAACAGCCGACGGGCGCGCTTTCGGCCGACGCCGCGGACGCCGGCGAGGTCGAGCAGTTCCTCGCGGACGCCGTACTCGACGCGCTTTTTCGCCTCGCGGACCGCGTACACCGAATCGAGGTCGAGTTCGGAGGCGAGTCGCTCGGCCGCGCCGAGGAGCCATTCGGCGGTCTCGACTTTCCCGCGGATGTCGCCGGGGCCGACGCCGTAGCGCTCGGTGATGCGGTCCTCGTCCACCTCGCCGACCCAGTCTTCGAGGAGTTTCGCGGTCTTCAGCGCCGACAGCCAGTCTTCGAACGCCACGTCCTCGTACTCGGAGGGGACGCGACCGAGGAACTCCGGTTCGCGCTCGTAGCAGAGTTCGGTGTACGTCTCGCGGTCGCCGGACTTCAGGTAGAGCTGATACATGTCCGGCGTCCGGCAGACGAGGTGATAGAGGCCGAGCGGCGTCGGATACGTCCGGTCCGTCTCGAACTCGTCGGTGTCGTCGTCTCCCTCGCCCCCGTCCGCGCCGTCGTCTCCTTCGCCACCTGCGGCGACCATCTCGCTCGCCCGCTGGAAGCCGCCGGGCCGGTCGTCGGATTCGCTCCGGTCTCGTTTCGGCTTCTCGGGCCTCTCGTCCGCGAGCGCCCGGAGCTTCTCGTTCCGGTGGTCAGCGGCCCATTCGAGGCCGTCGATGATTTCGGCAGCGCTCATCGGGTCGAGGTAGAGCCGCGAGACGGTGTGGCCGACGGGTGTCGCCCGAATCGTCTCGCCTTCGAACTCGACGAACCCGTTCACTTCGAGGTAATCGAGCACGCGGTCCGTCACCTGTCCGAGTCGCTCGGGGTCGTCGGTCTGGGTCGCATACAGCGTCTGGTCGAGGAACTCGAGCAATCCCTCGCGGGTGTGGGCGAAGCCGGAAGCAACCGTGGCGAGCAGGTGCGTCCGCAGGGCGGGCTCGGCCGCGAGCTTCGACCGCACGTCCTCGGCGTCGGCCCAGATGTACCGCTCGAACAGTTCGTCGCGGGCGTCCGCGTCCTTCGCGAGCAGCACCGCCTCGCCGTAGGGGTCGAGGCCGGGTCGGCCGGCCCGACCCATCATCTGGTGGACTTCGAGCACGTCCAGCGGTTTCATCCCGCCGTAGTCGCCGTCGTAGCGCTGCCAGTCGCGGACGACGACGCGGCGGCTCGGGGTGTTGACGCCGGCGGCGAGCGTCGGCGTCGCGCAGATGCACTTGATGAGTCTGTCGCGGAAGGCGTCTTCCACGAGCGTTCGGTGCTCTGCGGCGAGTCCCGCGTGGTGGAACGCCGCGCCCTTGGCGACCGCGTTGGCGAGGTCCTCGGAGGTCTCGGTGTCGGACACGTCGCGTATCTCGGCGGCGAGTTCCGCGAGGTCGCTCCGCTCGTCGCCGGTGACGTACCGCTCCGTCACGTCGGCCATGCGGCGGGCCGCGGACTCCGCGTTGCGCCGCGAGTTCACGAAGACGAGCGAGGAGCCCTGGTCGCCCTCGCCGTCGCCCTCCAGCGCGTCGGCGACGAGCGCGGGCGTCTGTCTTTCCCCGCGGCCGACCGGCACCTCGCGTTGGCTCCCGTCGGCGAAGGAGACGGCGTTGCCGTAGTGGACGCCCATCTTGAGGTCGATGGGTCGCCAGTCGGACTTGACGAGTTCCGCGTCGAGCCAGTCGGCGACGACGCCCGCGTTGCCGACGGTCGCCGAGAGCGCGACGACCTGCAGGTTCGGGTTGAGCCGGCGGAGCTTCGCCAGCGTGACCTCAAGCGTCGGCCCGCGATGTCTGTCGTCGACGAGGTGGACCTCGTCGGCGACGACGCAGGTGAGTTGGTCCATCCACGCCGCGTTGTTCCGGACGAGCGAGTCGACCTTCTCGGAGGTGGCGACGATGATGTCGCGCGAGGAGAGCCACTCGCCGTCGGACTCGTAGTTGCCGGTCGAGACGCCCACGTCGATGCCGTACTCCTCCCAGCGCTCGAACTCGGCTTTCTTCTCGGAGGCGAGCGCCCGGAGCGGGACGATGTACAGCGCCTTCCCGCCGCGCGCGACGCTCGACAGCATCGCCAGTTCGGCGATGAGCGTCTTCCCGCTCGCCGTCGGGACGGCGGCCACGAGGCTCTCGCCGTCTGTCAGCCCGGCCTCGACGGCCTCGGCCTGCGGCGGGTACAACTCCTCGATGCCCTCGTCGCGGAGGGCCTCGGGAACCCCCGTCGGCAGGCCCGTCAGGTCCGCAGTTCGCATTGCATCTCCCTTGGACCGTCCCCCGGTTTAAGCCATCGGGTCGGTTCGGACGCGGGTGCGTCGCCGCCCGCGGCGTCGGTCGCACGCCCGCGACGCGAGGCGACGCCGACCCACGCCCCGCGTCGGCAGGGCTTTGTACGGCCCGGCGGTACGATTGCCCATGAAAGTCGAGTACGACCGCGACACCTGCATCGGCATGTTCCAGTGTGTCGACGAGTGGGAGGGCTTCGAGAAGAACGTCGACGACGGCAAGGCCGACCTCGTCGACGCCGAGGAGACCGACGACGGCGTCTTCGTCCGCGAGGTTCCGGAGGACGCCGAGTTCGACGCGAAGTTCGCCGCCCGCGTCTGCCCCGTCGAGGCCATCCGCATCCTCGACGACGACGGCGAACAGCTCGTTCCCTGACCGCGACGCCGACGACGCCACCGATTTCTCCCGCTTTTCCGGCGCGACCGGACCGTGTGACCATCGACCGTGGGGCGCGTCCTCGAACCCCTCCGTTTCGACTGGAGATTCGACCAACGATAGAGTGTAAAGGTTAAGCGGCGGGCCCCTAATCGTGCCACTATGAGCCAAGCGACGAAAATCGTGCTCGGTACCGTCGGCGTGTCGGCCCTGCTGGCCGTCGTGTTCGTCGGGATGAGCATCGCCTGAGCGGATGTTCGAGACGCGCACCCTGCCGTCGGACCTCGAATCGGTCCGCGACGAGTACGCCTCCGGCGCGCTCGTCTTGGACGTGGCCGGCGACTTCGACACCATCCCCCCCGAGGCCGCGGAGAATCTCGGGCTGGTGGTCGAGTCGCTCTCCCCGGCGGCGTACCCCACGGAGTGGCTACCAGACGACGCGCCCCAACAGCTTCGGCGCTACGCGTCGTCCGATTTCACCATCGGAATGCCCGGCGACGGCACCGTGACGTGGTCCCGACAGACCGACCCGCCGGTCGTGCTGGTGAAGTACCGCGCGAAGGGGACGCCCGACGACTTCCTTGACTTCCTCATCGCCGAGGCGTTCGTGCAGGCCGGGAACGACGAGATTCCGGAGCACTTTCTGCCCTTCTTCGGCGAGCGCTACCGCGACCTCGCGGCCGCGACACCCCTCGGCCCGAGCGAGACGTATCAGGTCGCCGCCGCCCTCTACGAGGGCTGGGTCGGTCTCCACACCCGCGAGGCGTTCGCGTCGTGGGAGGGCGACCACGAGCGCCTCCACGACGCCTGGGTCGACGCCGGCGGCCGACTCGACGACCGCCTGTCGAACCTCCCGCGGCTCGTCGCGCTCGGCAGACTCTCGTTCGCCGAGGCGACCGAGTTCGCGTGTTCGGCCGTCAAACACGGCCGGGACCTCCCCGCGCCGTTTTCGGCGCTGGACACCGCGGCGTACCGCGACCACGGGCCGAGCTACGCGGTCAAGTGGGCCGAAAAGACGTTCGCGCAACTCGCAGCGGACGACGACGCGGAACCGGGCGACGGCGCGGCCACCGATGATTCGGCCGACGCCAACGCCGACTCGGCGTAGCCGGTCGCGTCCGAGCGCGTCGCGTGCCGCTTCAGAACTCGGTCGTGACGGTGCCGTCCTCTTCGAGGTCGACGACGCCGTCGAACAGTTCGCGGAAGCGGTCGAGCGTCTCCTGGTCGTGGACTTCCTTCGAGAGGTGGAACAGTCCCACCGCGTCGAACTCGTCGAGGAGTTCGAGAATCTGCTTCGTCGCTTCGAAGGCGCGGTCCTCGTCGGCGTAGTACGCCATCTCCGTGACGGAATCGACGCTGAGCCGGAGCTTTCCGTCGTGGCGTTCGAGGAACTGCCGGGTCTTCTCGACGATGGCGTCGAGGTCGTCGGGGGCCGCGACGTAGTAGATGTTGTCCGAACTGCGCCGGGAGTAGCCCCGCTCGATAGAGAGCGTGTCGAGGATGGTGGCGCTGGACTCGTCGACCTCGTAGTGTTCCAGTTTCTGCTCGACTTCGCGCGCGGTCGTCCGCGTCGAGATGACGAGGAAGCGGTCGGTGTCGACCTTGAAGAAGTCGGTGTCGATGCGGTCGGTCTCGCCGATGCTCGGATGAAGGAGCAAGATACCTGTGCCGCCCGGAATCGTCTCGGGCGCGTCTTCGATGGCGAGCTCGTAATCCATACCCCAAGCAGTTACCCTGCCGACTTAATCCTTCATGCCGCTCGGGCGGCGGCGTCCTCGAATCGTGGCGTGTGTTCACACCAGACGAATCTGGGTCAGAACAGCGAGTCGGCCGTGGCCGCGCCGATGACGCTGAACACCGCGCCGACGCTCGTCGCCTTGAGCGTGATGCGGAGCACCGCGAGGTCGAGTTCGTACCCCAGCACGGTGACGAGGACCTCTCCCGACACGTCCGAGAGGAACGTCCCCGGCGCGTCGAACGCGAGCGCGAGGATGAACACGGAGAGGTACGAGACGGAGATGAGCGAGATGAACCGGACGGGAATCCCGCCGACCTCGCGCTCTCTGTCGGGGTCGCGGTCGTCGGCCTTGTAGAGCGCGCCGTAGCCGACCGCGAGCACAATAAAGAGCGTGAGCAGCGCCTGCGCGAACGACATGCTCCGCGCGAGCACCCACACCTCCTCGGTGACGACGAACGGTCCCGCGAGGAGGAACCCGCCGACGACCTGCTGGGCGGTGTCGGCGAGCGCGAACCGGCGGCGGACTCCGACCATACCCCGTCGTCGTGACGGCGGCAATTAAAAGGCGCGACGGGGGACGCGACCGAGTCGTCACCGGATTCGCCGTCTCCGCGCCCCCGGTCCGAACGCATTTTCACCCCGGCGCGCGAGGCTCCGGTATGAGCGTCCGCGACGAGTTCGACGCCTGGGCGGCCGACGGCCGCGACAAGGGCATGGAGGACCGACACTGGCACACCGCGAAGCACGCGCTCGCACGGATGCCCGTTGAGGAAGGCGACACAGTCGTCGACCTCGGAACCGGAAGCGGCTACGCCCTGCGCGCGCTCCGCGACACGAAGGGCATCGGCCGCGGCTTCGGCCTCGACGGCTCGCCCGAGATGGTCCAGAACGCCCGCGAGTACACCGACACCGACGACCTCTCGTTTCTCGTCGGCGACTTCGACGACCTCCCGTTCGAGGACGACAGCGTCGACCACGTCTGGTCGATGGAGGCGTTCTACTACGCCGCCGACCCGCACCACACCCTCGAAGAAATCGCCCGTATCCTCAAGCCGGGCGGCACGTTCTACTGCGCGGTCAATTATTACGAGGAGAACGTCCACTCCCACGAGTGGCAGGACCTCATCTCCATCGACATGACCCGCTGGTCCCACGCGGAGTACCGCGAGGCGTTCCGCGACGCCGGCCTCCACGTCGCCGAACAGGACTCCATCGCCGACCTCGACATCGACATCCCGGCGGCCTCGGAGTTCCCGACCGACGACTGGGAGACCCGCGAGGAGATGGTCGAGCGCTACCGGACGTTCGGCACGCTTCTGACCGTCGGCGTCGCGCCCTGACGCGGCGCGGAAAAACGACCGTCTCGGCCTACTCGACGATGTGGGCCGACGCCGGGGCGAACCCGACTTCCAGCGTCGTCCCGACCTCGAACGCCGCGTCCGACTTCTCGCCGCCGTCTTCGACCGCCACGACGAGTTCCGTCCCGCCCCAGTCGAGTCTGACCCGCGTCGTCGCCCCCTGAAACTCGGTGTCGACGACGGTCCCGAGAATCTGGTTCGTCCCCGCGCCAACCCGGAGCTGTTCGGGCCGGACGCAGAAGGTGAGATCGTCGCCGGGCGCAGGACGTGCGGGTCGGTCCCCGGCTTTCTCATCGGTTTCAGCACGTTCGCCGGAGACCTCCCCCGCCCGCCCGAGGACGCGTCGCCCCTCGGCCAGCGTGAACACCGCGTCGCCGACACCGACGCGAATCCCCCCCGTTTCTGGTCGAGACTCGACGACTGCGTCGAGGACGTTGTTCTCGCCGAGGAACTCCGCGACGAACCGCGTCCGCGGGCGGTGGTAGAGTTCGCGGGGTCGGCCGACCTGCTCGACGCGGCCGCGGTTGAGGACGGCCACCCGGTCTGAGACCGCGAGCGCCTCCGACTGGTCGTGGGTGACGTAGACGGTCGTCACGCCGAGCTCCGACTGGATGCGTTTTACCTGCCGGCGGAGTCGGTCCCTGAGTCGGGCGTCCAGCGCCGACATCGGCTCGTCGAGGAGCAGCAGGTCCGGGCCGGGTGCGAGGGCGCGGGCGAGCGCGACTCGCTGTTGCTGCCCGCCCGAAAGCGAGTCGGGGTCGCGGTCTTCGAACCCCGAGAGGTCGACGAGGTCCAGCAGTTCCGCGACGCGCCCGTCGCGGGAGCCGCCGCCCGGCGGGTCGGTAAAGCGGAGGCCGTAGGCGACGTTCTCGCCGACGCTGAGATGCGGGAACAGCGCGTAGTTCTGGAACACGACGCCGACGCCCCGCGACTCGGGCGCGACGCCGGCCATCGACTCGCCGTCGAAGCGGACGGTCCCCTCGGTCGGGGACTCGAAGCCGGCGATACAGCGGAGCGTGGTCGTCTTGCCGCAGCCAGAGGGGCCGACGAGCGTGAAGAACTCGCCGTCGTCGACCGACAGCGAGACGGAATCGAGCGCCGTCGCCGAGCCGTAGCGCTTGGACACCGCGTCGAGTTCGAGTCTCACGGGTTCGCCTCCGAAGTCACGTGCTCACCTCGCCGGCGGACGGTCATAATTCTCACTTCCCGCGGCTCGCCCTCGGTTCGCTCGCTTCGCTCCCTCATAGCTCGCCCCACCGGCCGCCGAAGCGGTCCACGACGAGGAAACTGGCGGACGTGACGAGAAGGAGGAGACAGCCCATGGCCGTCGCGGGGCCGAGCCGTCTGCCGAGGAATCGCTCGACTGCGACGGGCATCGTGTAGCTTCCCGCCCCCTCCGCGAGGATGATGGTCGAATCGAACTCGCCGATGCTGATGGCGACGGCGAACGCCGCGCCCGCGACGACGCCGGTCCAGACGAGCGGGAGTTCGATGTCCACGAGCGCGCGGGTTCTGGTCGCGCCGAGCGACCGCGCGGACTCTACGAGCCGACCGTCCAGTCGGGCGAAAAGCGGCGCGACGTTCCGGGTGACGAAGGGGTACGCGCCGACGGCGTGGGCCGCGACGATGGCGAGCGCGCCGGTGACGCGGATTCGCGTCCCTAGCACGTCGACGCCGAACACCAGTCCGCGGAGCAGGCCGAGGCCGACGACGATGCCCGAGACGGCGAAGGGAGCCATCGAGAGCACGTCGATGAGCCCGCGCCCGCGGTATCGTCGGGTCGTGAGGACGGCCATCGTCACGCCCATCGGGACGGCCACGACGAGCGTCCCCGCGGCGAAGGCCAGCGAGTTCAGGATGGCCGGGAGGGGCTTGACCTGAAAGCTCGCGCCGGTCGCCTGCCGCTCGGCGAGGAAGGCGTAGTTGGCGAGGGTGAAGCCGCCGTCGCCGCCGGTGACGCTCGCCAGAATCATGCTGGCGATGGGGACGACGAACACCAGTCCGACGACGAGGGTGTAGCCGGCGATGCCGACCGTCCGGAGCGTCGATTTCGGCGTCCAGCTGGCGGGGAGCACAGACCGGCGAGGAAGCGGATTCGCCGCGCCGCCGGCCGACCGCTGGCTCGCCTCGTACCGGAGGTAGACGGCGGTCAGCGTGATGGAGATGACCGTCTCGATGACCGCGAGACTGGCGGCCTCGGCGTACGCGAGGTCTCGCACCCGCGAGTAGACGAACACCTCGATGGTCGCCAGTTGGAAGCCGCCGAGCGCGAGGACGATGGGGAACGACGCGAAGGTGAAGATGAACGTCAGGGTCGCGCCGACGCCGATAGAGGGCAGGAGCTGTGGGAGGACCACGTCGCGGAAGGCCCGCCGCGGGTTCGCGCCGAGCGAGCGGGCGGTCTCGACGGTTCGGGCGTCCACGCTCTCCCACGCGGCGGTGACGACGCGGGCGACGAGCGGGGCGTTGTAGAACGCGTGGGCGACGATGATGGCTTCGAGCGTGAACAGCAGCTCGACCGGCGGGAGGCCGAGGGCGGAGAGCGCGCGGTTCAGCGTCCCGTTGCGGCCGAACGTCGCCACGAAGCCGATGGCGACCATGATGGAGGGCATGACGAACGGGAGGATGGTGAGCGAGCGGAGCGTCTCGCGGCCGCGGAACTCGAAGCGCGAGAACAGCCACGCGGCGGGGAGGCCGAGCGCGAGGCTGGCGAGCGTCGAGTAGAACGCCTGTTTCGCGGTGAACCAGATGATGTCGACGAGGTAGAACTCGCTCGTCAGCACCGCCGTGATTGGTTCGATGGTGAGCCGGCCGTCGGCGAGGACGGCGTCGGCGAAGACGGTGGCGACGGGGTAGTAAAACAGGACGAGGAGGACGACGGCGGTGAGCGCCGCGACGAGGGTGAGCAGTCGCTGTTCGAGGGCGCGGGCGACCCGGCGAACCGACACGCGGCTCACCGACTCACCTCACTTGCTGGCGAACTCGCGGGCCCACGCGTCGGTCCAGTCACTCAGGTTGTTCTGAAGCCGGTCGTAGGAGAACGTGACGGCTTCCGGCGGCTCCTGTGCGTACTGCGCGAAGTCCTCGGGGAGTTCCGCGGTGGTCGTCGCCGGGAACTGGACGTTGCGGACGGCGATTTCGGCCTGCACCTCGGGCCGGAGCATGAAGTCCATGAACTCGGCCGCGAGGTCGGGGCTCGACGCGTCGGCGAAGGGCGCCATCCCCTCGGGGTTGGCGTAGCCCTGGTCGTTCAGGAAGCGAATCTGGTGTTTCGCCATGTCCTCGCCGGATTCGGCGGCGAACACCTGGTCGGTCGAGTACGAGACGACCATCGGGGCTTCCCCGTTCGAGTAGGCGTTGTAGGAGTCTTCCCAGTTGCCGAGGACGCGGACGTCGTTTTCCTTCAGGCTCGCCCAGTAGTCGAGGTAGCCGTCTTCGCCCTTGGCGTCGATGGTGTGGAGCAAGAACGCCTGTCCCGTCGCCGACGACGTGGGGTTCTGCGCGAGGAGCGCGCCCGCGTACTCGGACTCCAGTAGGCCGTCGAACGTCTCGGGGGCGACGAAGTCGCCGTCGCCGTAGGTCTCGTCGTAGACGAGCGAGATGTAGCCCGTGTCGTAGGGGACCGCGCGACCCTGCGGGTCGAAGTTCAGTTGCTCGTTCACGTCGCCGAGTCGGGACAGCCCCTCGGCGGGCGAAAACAGCGCCTCGTCGAGGTTCTGGTCGATGCGGACGAGCATCTGCGCGTCGAGGCCGACGTAGAGGTCCGCGCCGGACTCGACACCCTGGAGGGCGCGCTCGATGTAGTAGTTCACGCCCGAATCGGGCGTCTGCCACTCCAGCGTCGCGTCGAACTCGGACTCGAACGTCTCTTTCAGCCACGGGCCGGGGCTCGAACTCGGCGCGTCGACGAACGAGCCGTAGGTGCCGACGGTGAGCGTCGGCGACTCGCCGCCCGCGGTCGTCCCCTCGGTCGTCGTCGTGGCCGTCTCGGTCGTGTCACCCGAAGCCTCGGTCGTCGTCTGCTCGCCGCCGGTCCCGGTACAGCCGGCGAGGAGCGCGGAGACGCCCCCCGCACCGGCGGCCTTCAGGAAAGTGCGTCGTCTCATTACTCGGTTGTTGCACTCTGTGGTACTTAACGGGAGTGATGTTCTCGGAGCGGATAAACGGCCGAATCCGTCGGATTCGAGGTCCGTATCGGGAGAACGACTTTATCCTCGGCGGGAGTAACTCCGGAGGTGACTACTTCTCGTCCGTACGTCCTCGGCGGTGTGCTCGCCCTGTTCGCGCTGCTCGCGGCGGTCATACTTGTGGACGTGTTGGCGACGGTGTTTTTCGCCATCACTGTCGCTTATCTGCTCGTTCCCCTCAGGCGACGCCTCGAAGCGCGCGGGGCTTCCCGATGGGTCGCCAGCCTCGCCGCCACCGTCGTCGCGGCGGTCGGCGTCGGCGTCGTGCTCGCGCCGCTCGTCGTCATCGTCTTCCTCCGACTGAGCGACATCCTCGAACTCGCGGCACTCCTGCCCGACGTGGTGACCGTCGAGTTCCTCGGAATGGTCGAGACGGTGACGCTCGACGACGTGGTTGCTGTCGGCCTCAACCTGCTCCAGTCGCTCGGCCGCGCCGCCGCAACCGCCGCGCCCGTGGTCCTCATCAAACTCACGCTGTTCGGCTTCCTCGTGTTCTCGCTGCTCCTCAGCGGCGACGCCGTCGGGCGGACGCTCCTCGCGCTGGTCCCCGCCGACTACCGGGAGGCCGCCACCTCGCTCGACACGCGGGCCCGCGAGACGCTGTTCGCCATCTACGTCCTGCAGGCGGCGACCGCCGTCGGCACGTTCGCCATCGGCCTCGTCGTCTTCTGGGCGCTCGGCTACGACTACGTCGTCACGCTCGCCACGGTTGCGGCC
Organism: Haloferax sp. Atlit-12N; assembly: GCF_003383095.1. NCBI lineage: Archaea > Methanobacteriati > Methanobacteriota > Halobacteria > Halobacteriales > Haloferacaceae > Haloferax > Haloferax sp. Atlit-12N. The sequence continues at coordinate 1,448,971 of NZ_PSYW01000001.1, read as the reverse complement.
GTCCTCCAGTTCATCCCCATCGTCGGGCCGAGCGTCCTGCTCGCGGCGATGGCCGTCTACCACGTCGCGGTCGGCGACCTCGTCGCCGCTGCGCTCGTCGTCACGGTCGGCGGGTTCGCGGTCGCGTGGCTCCCGGACATCCTGATTCGCCCGCGACTCGCCAAGGAGACCGCCGACCTGCCGGGGAGCCTCTACTTCGTCGGCTTCGTCGGCGGCCTGCTCAGCCTCGGCCCGGTCGGCATCATCGCCGGCCCGCTCGTCGTCGCCCTCCTCGCGGAGTCGGTCGACCTGCTCGGCGCGGAGTTACGCGTCGATGACGGCGAGGTCGGCAAGACTGCGGACGGTGACGGCACCGGCGACGACGCGGCCGAGTCGCATTCTCCGTAGTCTCGCCTGTCAGCCCTCGACGACCGCGCCGTCGCGTTCCTCCCACTCGGTGAGACTGCCCTCGTAGAACGCCACGTCGTCGTAGCCGAGGTGCGAGAGCACGACGTAGGTGTGGCTGATGCGCCGGGCGGTGTTGCAGTAGAGGACGACCCGCCGGTCCGGGGTGACGCCCGCGGCGTCCAGAATCGAGTCGAGTTCGTCCCGCGGTTTCAGCCCGCGCGTCTCGTCGTCGACGAGTTCGCGCCAGTCCAAGTTGACCGCGCCGGGGAGGTGACCCTCGTCGTACTCCGCGGGGTCGCGGGTGTCCACGATGACGGTCTCCGGGTCGTCGAGCGCGGCCTCGACGGCCTCGAAGTCCACGAGCGGCGTCTCGGCCGGCTCGGTTATCTCGTAGACCGTTCCCTCGACCTCGGTCGCCTCGGTCGTCGTCTCGCGCTCGCGGTTCCACGCGCTGAAGTCGCCGTCGAGGAGGTGGAGTCGCTCGGGGTCGTGCCCGTAGAGGAGCGCGGTCACGAGAAAGCGGGCCGCGAAGACGCCGTGGGTATCGTCGTAGGCCACCACGTCGTCGTCGGCCGCGACGCCCGCGCCCGACAGGAGGTCGGTCCACGCGTCGCGGCCGGGGAGCATCCCCACGTCGCCGTCGGCGCTCCGGAACTTGTCAAACGGTATCGACACCGCGCCGGGGAGGTGCCCGATGCCGTCGAACTCCCAGCCGTCGCGCACGTCCACCACGCGCACGTCGCCGAGTCGGTCCGCGAGCCACGTCGAAGAGACCACGTCTACCATGTCCCCACGTTTCCGGGCCGCGGATTTAGGTCCGCCCCTCCTCGCACCCCTCGCCACGTGTCCTGGGTAGCGGATGTTGTTGCTGGTTCCGTCGGATACCGGGTTGAAATCGCCCGAGACGGCCGTTCTCCGAGCCACTTTCGCCGTCTCCCCCGCCATATTTGGGATAATATTGCCGCATCACCCGAGGTCAGGCCGTACATGCCGTCGCTGTGAGAGTTATGGGCCTCCCTGTTGTACGGAGAAACGCGATGTCAAACTCCGATTACGCGAAGGACGTACTCGTCTCTGCGGACTGGGTGGAGAGCCACCTCGACGAGTTCCAGAGCGATGACGCGGCGTACCGACTCGTCGAAGTGGACGTGGACACCGAGGCGTACGACGAGAGTCACGCCCCCGGTGCCATCGGGTTCAACTGGGAGTCCCAGCTGCAGGACCAGACGACCCGCGACGTGCTGACCAAGGAGGACTTCGAGGACCTCCTCGGCTCGCACGGCATCTCCGAGGACTCCACGGTCGTTCTCTACGGCGACAACTCCAACTGGTTCGCCGCCTACACCTATTGGCAGTTCAAGTACTACGGCCACGAGGACGTTCACCTGATGAACGGTGGCCGCGACTACTGGGTCGACAACGACTATCCGACGACCGACGAAGTCCCGTCCTTCCCGGAGCAAGACTACACCGCCAAGGGTCCCTTCGAGGACATCCGCGCGTACCGCGACGACGTCGAGAAGGCGGTCGACAAGGGCCTTCCCCTCGTCGACGTTCGCTCGCCCGAAGAGTTCTCCGGCGAGATTCTCGCGCCCCCGGGACTGCAGGAGACCGCCCAGCGCGGCGGCCACATCCCCGGCGCGAGCAACATCTCGTGGGCCGCGACCGTCAACGACGACGGCACCTTCAAGTCCGCCGACGAACTCCGCGACCTCTACGCGGACCAGGGCATCGAAGGCGACGAGTCCACCATCGCCTACTGCCGCATCGGCGAGCGCTCCTCTATCGCGTGGTTCGCCCTTCACGAACTCCTCGGCTACGAGAACGTCACCAACTACGACGGCTCGTGGACGGAGTGGGGCAACCTCGTCGGCGCGCCCGTCGAAAAGGGTAACTGAGCCGCCTCGTCTCGGTTCGAGTCGGACCCGACTGTACGGTTTCTTTTTGCGGGTTACATCGGTAGGACGCTGATACCGACGGCGACGAGCACGCCCGCGCCGAGAAGCACCATCACGCAGTAGCCCATGATGTCGCGGACCGACAGGCCGCTGATGGAGAGCAGCGGGATGGCCCAGAAGGGCTGAATCATGTTGGTCCACGCGTCACCCCACGAGGCGGCGACGGCGACCCGCGGGATGGACTCGCCGGACGTCTTCGCGGCCGTGACGAGCGTCTCGCCGATGACGGCCCACTCGCCCCCACCGGAGGGGACGAAGAAGTTCACGAGACCGGCCGTGAAGAAGGCGAAGGCCGGAAGCGTCCCGTCGGGCGCGACGGCGACCATACCCTGTGCGATTTGCGTGGCGAGGCTGACGGAGCCCTCCGGCGCGTAGGCCATGATGCCCATAATGCCCGCGTAGAAGGGGAACTGGAGGATGATGCCCCAGACGTTCTCGACGGCCTCGACGATGGCCTCGATGTACGCCTTAGGCGTCCCGTGGAACAGCAGGCCGAGGAAGAGGAAGCCGAAGTTGACGATGTTCAGGTTGAGGTTGTTCCACGGCATCGTCCCGTTCTGGATTCCCTCGAAGAAGTACAGGCCGACCGCGAGCAGGCCGACGAGACCGATTGCCACGCCGATACCGAGCGAGTGCTCGATGCGCGTCGCGAGCGAGGCGTCCTCGGGGACGGCCGTGGAGGCCCACCCGCTCGTCGCCTGCTCGCCGCCGTCGGTCGCCGTCTCGAACTCGGCGGGGTCGATGGGCGTCTTCTTCGCGTCGTCACTCGGGTACATGAGCGCGAACAGCGCCGGCAGGAAGAGGAAGCCGACCGCGACGACCAACACGAGGTTGGCGACGGTGAAGATGGTCCCGCCGGTGCCGAACGTCGTGTCGAGGATGCCCGCCTCGATGAGGAAGTTCCCCTCGGTGTTCAACAACAGCGGAATCGACCCCGCGAGGCCGCCGTGCCAGACGACGAACCCGGAGTACGCGCCGGCGACGACGATGGGGAAGTCGATGCCGCGCATCTCGGTCGCTATCTTCCGGGCGAACAGCGCCCCGACGACGAGGCCGAGGCCCCAGTGGACGAACGACGCCCCGGCGGCGACGACCGGCACCATCGCGGCCGCCCCCCGCTCGGTGTTCGGGACGCCTGCGAGTCGCGTCAGGAGCCAGTCTACCGGCTTCGTCTGTGCGAGCGCGTAGCCCGTCATCAGGATGAGCGTCATCTGCATCCCGAACGAAAGCAGATTCCAGAAGCCGCCGTACCAGCCGTCGAGGAGCAGGTTTCCGGCGTGCCCCACCATGCCGACATTCTCGGCCGGCGCGACCGACACCAGCGCCAGCACGAACGCCACTCCGGTCAGGATGATGGCGAACAGGAACGCGTCGGGGAGGTACTGTTCGACCAGTTTCGAACTGCGCTCCGCCGCCTGCCTGATAGCGTTTGTCATAGCTCGGATTACTTCATGATAATACAATATATAATGTTTAATATTCGGACGGGTTCGGCTCGGTTGAATGTCACGAATCGGCGGCTCGTCGGCCGTCGAACCGAGCGACTCCCGGCCGTCGCAGACTCGCGCCGGACTCGCCGCCGCCGATGGGTACAAACCCGAGACGGACATACGGGGGCGTATGACCGAACTCCTCGACACCCTCCGCGACGACCACGAGACGCCGCTTTCCCGACTCGGTTCCTCGAAGGCGCTGTACGCCGTCACCGACGGCGAGATGGACGGCGACGCGGTTCGCACGGCCGCCGCGTCCGAGGCCGCCGCCGCCGCCGACCTGTTCGACTGGTGGGCAGACGACGAACCGAACGACGAGGCGGCCGTGCTCTTCTCCGACCTCGCCGACACCGCCCGCGAGCACGCCGACGCCGTCGATGCGGAGTCCGACGGCTCGAAGCCGAACGTCTACGACGTGCTCGCCGAGTTCGAGACGACCGACGGCCGCCTCGGTGGCGCGCTCGCCCGCGCGCTCGTGTCGCTGAAGACCGTCGAGCAGATGGTCGGCTTCTTCGTCGGCGACGCGGACCCGATGGCCGCCAACGACTTCCGCACGCTCAAGTCCGACCTTAACGACCAACTCGACACGCTCGAAGCCGCCATCGACGACCTCGTCGAAGACGACGCCGTCGCCCGTGAGGCCGCCGACGCGGTGGTCGAAGCCGCCTACGACGAGTACGTCGAGACGCTCGAAGGCATGGGCGTCAAGCCGAAGAACGTCTGCTAACTCACTTTCCTCACACTCGGGGTCACGGAGCGACCCACTCGACGTAAAATCTGAGCCTCCGTTCCCCGAGTGCCGACAGCGCCGACGCGCGGCGTAACGGGAGAGTTCCAGTAGAAACGAGGGGGTTTGTCAGACGGTAGTCAGACGCCGGGGACGCCCTTGCGGTATTCGAGGACCTCGCTTCGGGCCTCGCGGACCGTCTCGGCGACGTCGCCGTCGAGGTCCTCGGCGAGTTCGTGGAGCACCGTCATGTGACGGGCCAGTCGTCCGTGGTCCGGTCCCTGCTCGCGCGTCGCCAGCTTCGCGAGCTGGTCGGACTGTTCGTAGAGTCGCTCCTGCACGTCGCCCTCGGTCGCCTCGGCGGCTTCCTTGAGCAGGTTGCTCGCGCGTTCGAGTTCGTCTCGGCTCATAGCGGACAGTTTGACACCCCGGCCCAAAACCGTTCCTCCGGCGACAAGCACCGCCTCGCTCAAGTACGCCGCGACCCAAGGACGGACAATGAGCGAGTCCGGTCCCCTGTCCGCCGACAGACCCGACGCAGACCGCGAATTCCGCGTCGACGCCCCCTTCGACCCCGCGGGCGACCAACCCGAGGCAATCGAGGCGCTGGCCCGCGGCTTCCGCGAGGGGGCCGACGTGCAGACCCTGCTCGGTGTCACCGGTTCCGGCAAGACCAACACCGTCTCGTGGGTGGTCGAAGAGATTCAGAAGCCGACGCTCGTCCTCGCGCACAACAAGACGCTCGCCGCCCAGTTGTACGAGGAGTTCAAGGGACTGTTCCCCGACAACGCGGTCGAGTACTTCGTCTCCTACTACGACTACTACCAGCCCGAGGCGTACATCGAACAGACCGACACCTACATCGACAAGGACATGTCGATAAACGAGGAAATCGACCGGCTCCGCCACTCCGCGACCCGGTCACTTCTCACCCGTGACGACGTCATCGTCGTCGCCTCCGTGTCGGCTATCTACGGCCTCGGCGACCCGAAGAACTACACCGACATGTCCCTCCGACTGGAGGTCGGCCAGCAGATAGACCGCGACGAACTGCTCGGCGCGCTCGTCGACCTCAACTACGAGCGCAACGACGTGGACTTCCGGCAGGGCACGTTCCGCGTCCGCGGCGACACTGTCGAGGTGTTCCCGATGTACGGCCGCTACGCCGTCCGCATCGAGTTCTGGGGCGACGAAATCGACCGGATGCTGAAGCTCGACCCGCTGGAGGGCGAGGTCAAGTCGTCGGAACCGGCCGTGCTCGTCCACCCGGCGGAACACTACTCCATCCCGGAAGAACAGCTCGAAGGCGCAATCTCGGAAATCGAGGAGCTGATGGAACAGCGGGTGAAGCACTTCCAGCGACAGGGTGACCTCGTGGCCGCCCAGCGCATCGAAGAGCGCACCACCTTCGACATCGAGATGCTCCGCGAGACGGGCCATTGCTCCGGCATCGAGAACTACTCGGTCCACCTCTCGGACCGCGAACCCGGCGACGCACCCTACACGCTCCTCGACTACTTCCCCGACGACTTCCTCACGGTCATCGACGAGTCACACGTCACGCTCCCGCAGATTAAGGGCCAGTACGCCGGCGACAAGTCCCGAAAGGACTCGCTCGTCGAGAACGGCTTCCGCCTGCCGACGGCCTACGACAACCGCCCGCTCACTTTCGAGGAGTTCGAAGAGACCGTCGGACAGGCGCTTTTCGTCTCCGCGACGCCCGGCGATTACGAGCGCGAACACTCCGACCAAATCGTCGAACAAATCGTCCGGCCGACCCACCTCGTGGACCCGAAAGTCGAGGTGACGGAGGCGACCGGGCAGGTCGACGACCTGATGGCCCGCATCGACGAGCGCATCGACCGCGACGAGCGCGTGCTCGTCACGACGCTCACGAAGCGGATGGCCGAGGACCTCACCGAGTACCTCGAAGAGGCCGGCGTCGACGTGGCCTACATGCACGACGAGACCGACACGCTCGAACGCCACGAACTCATCCGGTCGCTCCGCCTCGGCGACATCGACGTGCTCGTCGGCATCAACCTCCTCCGGGAGGGCCTCGACATCCCCGAGGTCTCGCTGGTCGCCATCCTCGACGCCGACCAGCAGGGCTTCCTGCGCTCCGAGACCACGCTCGTCCAGACGATGGGCCGGGCCGCCCGCAACGTCAACGGCGAGGTCGTGCTCTACGCCGACGAGATGACGGACGCGATGGAGGCCGCCATCTCCGAGACCCAGCGCCGCCGCCGCATCCAACAGGAGTTCAACGAGGAACACGGCTACACCCCGACGACCATCGAAAAGGAGGTCGGCGAGACGAACCTGCCGGGGAGCAAGACCGACACCCGCGGCGTCTCCGGCGACGCCCCCGCCGACGCCGACGAGGCGGTCGAACAGATAGCCTTCCTCGAAGACCGGATGCAGGAGGCCGCCGACAACCTCGAGTTCGAACTCGCCGCCGACATCCGCGACCGCATCCAGAACCTCCGCCGCGAGTTCGACGTGGACGCGCTCGAAGACGGCGTCGCGCCCGAGTACCCCGACGAACACGACGGCGACGGCGAGGGCGACGACGGTCTGACGCCGCCGGACGAGTTCTGACCGGCCGTGTCTCAACCGCCAACCCTGACGTTCGCGGCCGGCGGCCTCCTCCGCCGCGACGACGGCCGACTCTGTCTCGTCCACCGGCCGCACTACGACGACTGGTCGCTCCCGAAGGGGAAACTCGAACCCGGCGAGACGCTGGTCGAGACCGCCGTCAGAGAGGTCCGCGAGGAGACGCGCTGTGCGGTCGATTGCGGCCGGTTCGCCGGGCGCTACGAGTACCGCGTCCCGGACGACGCAGGCACGTCGAGCGGGCCGAAGGGCGTGTTCGTCTGGCACATGCACGTCACCGACGAGCGCCCGTTCGAACCCGACGGCGAAGTCGACGCGCACCAGTGGGTCACCCCGGTTGAGGCCCTCGAACGGCTCACTTACGAGACCGAACGGGCGCTTGTCAGACGGGCGTTCGAACTCAACGAGTGAACACAGATTTTGGATAGAAACACATGTTACTGGTTTTTCGACGCGCGTCGGTGTGTGGACTGTACCCAAAATGCCGGGGCGACATCAAGACTTATTAGCCCGACCTCGCTATGCCCGTTCCACCGTGATCCGCACCTCGGCGGACGAGCCTGCAACCCACACCGTTCACCACGCCTACCCTAACGGAGGCATTACCTGAATGGTCCGCGGATTCGAGCACTCCGTGCTCGACAGTTCGGGCGACCACCGCACGCCGGTCCACCCGGTGTGCGACGCGGTCGCATCCTCGGGAGACGGTGAACGCGCGCGGGTCGGTGCCGCTGATGACTCGGCAAACGGGCTGTTTTCGACGCGTCACTCCACGCGAGTGCACGCGAACGCTACTGCGAACTGACAACAACGAGAACCATGAGCTCTCAGTCTCTCAGTCACGTTCAGAAGTCGTTCCTGAAGTACCAACACATCCTCGTGTTCATCGCTCCCCTGCTGTTCCTCGTCTCGGTGTTCACCATGGCACCGACGCCGTCGGGTGCAGGCATGGAGTACTGGCTCCAGTACTGGTGGCTGTTCCCGGTGTTCCTCACCGGCGCGACCATCGTGAACACGGTCGGCATCAGCGGGTCGGCGCTCTTCGTCCCGTTCCTCATCTTCATCTTCCCCATCTTCGCGCACCCGCTCGACTCGTCGACGCTGGTCAAGGTGGGCCTCATCAGCGAGGCGTTCGGTCTCTCCAGTTCGGCCGTCGCCTTCATCCAGTACGGTCTCGTCGACCGGCGACTGGCGTTGACGCTCGTCGGCGGGTCGATTCCGTTCGTCGTCGGCGGCGCGCTCCTGTCGTTCGTCATCCCCGACGTGGTGTTCCACGCGCTGCTCGGCATCGCGCTGCTCGCCGCGTCGTACCTGCTGTTCAACGCCGACCTCGGCCACGACGAACCCGGCTCGTCGGACTCCGACCACACCGCGGCCACCGACGGCGGCACCGTCTCCACGGACCTCCCCAACGACCCCGGTAAGCTCGGTCCCGCGGGCGTCCACACGGCCGACGACGGGACCGTCACCCGCGTCGACCGCGAGGGCGACGACTACACGTACACCCGCGGCGGCTACCTGCGCCGCTTCGCCAACTACAGCGTCGGCGGGATGTTCCAGGGACTCGCCGGCTTCGGCGTCGGCGAACTCGGTATCATCTCGATGCTCGGCACGAAAGTCCCCGTCCGCGTCGCCATCGGTACGAACCACATCGTGGTCGCGCTGACCGCCATCCTGGCGTCGCTCGTCCACGTCTTCGGCGGCGGCATCGTCGGCGGTCACTCGCTGAGTCTCGCCACGACGCCGTGGAACATGGTCGTGTTCACCGTCCCCGCGACGGTTCTCGGCGGCCAAATCGCGCCCTACGTGTCGAACGCGCTGGAGACTGACGTCATCAAGAACTTCGTCGGCGTCCTCTTCGCGGTCATCTCGCTCGCGCTGTTCCTGATGGCGCTGGGCATCTAACGACCCACTCGAACCGTTTTTACCGGCACCACTTTCACAGTCCTCGATTCTGAACCCTCACCCATGTACGACCACATCCTGCTTCCGACCGATGGTAGCGACGCGACCGACGCGACAATCGAACACGCGGCGACCCTCGCCGAAACGTACGGCGCGACGGTCCACGTGCTGTCCGTGGCCGACTCGCGCAACCGCTTCGAGTCGCCCTCGGCCGGCATCGCGCCGGACGTGTGGGAGAAGTCCGAACTCGACCGCGCGGAGTCGGCCGCCGACGCCGCGGTCGAGGCGCTCCCAGACAGCGTCGAGACCGAACGCATCGTCGAGGAGGGCGTGCCTCACTCGACTATCGTCGACTACGCCGCCGACGCCGAGGTCGACCTCGTCGTGATGGCGACCCACGGCCGAACCGGCCTCGACCACTACCTCGTCGGCTCCGTCACGGAGCGCGTCGTCCGGCAGTCGGACGCGCCGGTGTTGACCGTCCGCGCGGCGGACGAAGAATAAGGACCCGCGACCCGCTCGCGGTCCGCGTTACTCGAACTCTTCTGCCAGCGCGGCGCGGTGCTCGCGGCGCTTCTGGAGCGCCGCGTCGCGCAGTTCGCGCTCTTCTTGGGAGTCGCAGACGAGGTCGGGGACCGGACTCGGCTTCTCGTCGTCGTCGAGCGCGACGAAGGTGAAAAAGGAGGTGATGGTCTCGCGGCGGTCGCCCTCGCTCGGTCGCTCGGCGGTCACGTCGACCTTGATGTCCATACTGGTGCGACCGGTGTCGAAGACGTACGCCTCGACGGTCACCACGTCGCCCACGTCGATGGGCGCGAGAAAGTCCACGTGGTCCATCGACGCCGTGACCACCTGCCGCTCGGCGAAGCGCCGCCCGGCGATGGCCCCGCAGACGTCCATCCACTCTAAAATCCGCCCCCCGAGAGCGCGTCCGAGGTTGTTCGTGTCGTTGGGCATCAAAATCTCGCTCATCTCGGCGCGGGACGCCGACAGCGACCGCGTGCCGACCGACGACTGCTGTTGCATACCACACGGTCGGTGTCGGACGTGGTTAAATTATTCTACATCGCGAAAGATAGAAATAAAGGTGATTAATCGCTCGGGTTGTCGATTGGTCGGCAAACGCACCGCACGTTTCAACAACCTAGACAATTAATAGTGTTTATTACGTACCGAATAGTGTCTGCGTGAACCGCAGACCGGTGGTGGGACGCCGACGCCCGTCTCTCGCCCGTGTTCGGGGAAACGTTCCCGAGGGTTCCGACCCTCGTTCGACTGGACGACGACGGGGAATCAGTCGCGACCCCGAAGCCGACGTACCGAGCGGCCTCCCGTCTCAGGTCCGCCTCGCGCCTCGCCGAACCGCGACGGCCGGACGACGGGGCTCGCGCCGGTCGCCCCGCAGACCGGACACGACGCTGCACCGGCCCCTCGCGCGTCGGTGGAATCGCGACTGCTTCGCGTATCTGATTTTTCGCTCACTCGACCCGCTCAGCCTCGACGCCGCCGTCTTCGATTTCGATGTCGACCGCGTCCGCGGAGATGTCGGCCGTCTCGACGCCGTCCAACTCGCCGAGTATCTCGCCGATGTCGTCGAGGCCGAGGAGTTCGCGGGTCTCCTCGTCGAACGCCTTGCTTTCGAGGCCCGCGGCCTGCTGTATATCGGACCCGGACAGCCCCTTCCCGTAGCGACCGAGAAGCGACGTGAGTTCCTGCGGCAGGACGTACGTCGTCGACGGCGAGGTACCGATGTTCCCCAGCGTCTCCATGCCCTTGTCGATGATGGCGCGCTCGCCCATCGACTCCGCCGCGCGGGCCCGCAGAACCGTCGAGATGGCGTCACCCTGCGCTTCGAGAATCTGCGACTGCTTTTCGCCCTGCGCGCGGATGATGTTCGACTGCTTGTCACCCTGCGCCTTCTCGACGGCGGAGCGGCGCTCACCCTGCGCTTCGAGAATCATGGCGCGGCGGCGGCGCTCGGCGGAGGTCTGCTGTTCCATCGCGTTCTCGACGTCCTTCGAGGGCTTGACCTCGCGGACCTCGACGGACTCGACGCGGACGCCCCACTCGTCTGTCGGTTCGTCGAGTTCCCGGCGGATGCGCGCGTTGATGTGGTCCCGGCGGGCCAGCGTGTCGTCGAGTTCCATGTCGCCGAGCGCGGCCCGCAGCGTCGTCTGTGCGAGCAGCGAGACGGCCCGGCGGTAGTTGTCGACCTGCAGGAAGGCGCGTTCGGGGTCCATCACGCGGATGTAGACGACGGCGTCGGCCGTGACGGGTGAGTTGTCCTCCGTGATGGCCTCTTGGGAGGGCACGTCGAGCGTCTGGGTTCGCATGTCGAAGCGGTAGGTCTTCGAGACGAACGGCGGGACGACGTTCAGCCCCGGTTCGAGGATACCCTTGTAGTCGCCGAACACCGTCAGCGTCCGCTTTTCGTACGCCTGCACGATTTCGACCGCGTCGTACACCGCGGCGACGGCGAGCGCGAGGACGACGTAGCCCGCGAGCGTCAGCGGCGTGACGGGGAAGACGACGACGGCGATGCCGAAGACGACCACCGCGACCGCGAGGGGACCGAGCCAACGCGGGATTCGGCCGGGCTCGCTGTCGACCCGCCCCGCGCTCGACGACGAATCCGACGAGGACGCCGAGAGCTTCCCGAGTTGGTAGAACAGGCTGTCCATGGTGGAGAGTGACACCGAGGCGAAATAAAGCTAGCCGGCTACTCGGCCACCCGGCCACCAACTATTTGTCCGCGAACGCCCCACCGCCCGATATGAGAACCAACCGCGGCCGAATCGACGTGGAGGACCTGCTGAAAATCATCCTCCTGCTCGTCCTCGTCTGGCTCGTCCTCGAAATTATCGGCGAGGTGCTCGGGCTGTTCGGCGCGTTGCTCGGCCCGCTCCAGCCGATTCTGGGACTCGTCGTCGCGGCGCTCATCGTCCTCTGGCTGCTCGACCGAATCTGAGACGCTGATTCTCCCCCGCGACGATACGCCTTTGTGTCTCTCGCGTGACTCACGGGCGTGTACAGTCTGAACGTCCCGGTTCCGGGGCGGGTCGCCCGCCTCGCGTCCGACCTGTTTCCGTACCTCGCCCCGTTCGACCGGGTTCGCGACCGACACACGCTCGTCTGCAAGCGGTTCGAAGAAACCGAGTTCGACCGCTTGCACGAACAGTTGCGGCGCGCGCTCGCCGGTCAGCCGGCGTTCGAAGCCCGCGTGACCGACATCCGGTTCTTCGAGTCGCCGCCGCGCGGAGCCGCCCCGGTCGTCTATCTCGCTGTCGAGAGCCCCGGCCTCGCCGACCTGCACCGCGCGCTCACCGACGAGTTCGGCGCTGTCGACGGACTGGAGGGCGACGAGTACGTCCCGCACGTCACGCTCGCCCGCGGCGGCAGTCTCGCCGACGCCCGCGCGGTCGCGAGCCAGTCCATCGAGCCCGTCGAGTGGACCGTCTCGCAGCTCGACATCTACGACTCGTCGTTCCGCGAGACCGCGGCCTCGATTTCGCTTCCGGCTTGACGGCGGGGATTCGACCGCCGTCACCGTCGGCGGAGCGACGACCCTCGGTGTGCCGCCCCGTCCCGTCTCGCCCCGTCCCGTCAGTCGCGCGCCCGGAGCCGCATCCCCATCGGCTCTTCGGGGTGCATCGTCAGCGACCCGCGAAGCGAGAACGGCTCGTCGCGGACGTAGTCGAGTTCGTACTGCTGGGCGACGGTGCCGAGGATGAGTCGGCCTTCGAGGAGCGAGAGGTGCTTGCCGATACAGTGGCGCGGCCCCCCGCCGAACGGGAAGTACGCGAAGCGCGGGCGGTCGCCGGCCCGTTCGGGTGCCCAGCGGTCCGGGTCGAACGAAAGCGGGTCGTCCCACCAGCGCTCCGACCGGTGGACGACCCACTGCGGGAGCATGATGGCTGACCCCTCCGGGACGCGGTAGCCGCCGAGACGAACGTCCACCTTCGGCTCGCGGAACATGACGTACACCGGCGGGTACAGCCGCATCGCCTCGTTCAGCACGCGCTCGGTGTACTCCAGTTCTCGCACGTCTTCGAACGTCGGCGTCCGCCCGCCGAGCACCTCGTCCAGTTCGCGGTGGAGCTTCGCCTCCGCCTCGGGGTGTTGCGAGAGCAGATACCACGCGTACGTCAGCGTCAGCGCCGTCGTGTCGTGGCCCGCGAGGAGCATCGTCATCAGCTCGTCGCGGAGGTTCTTCTCCGTCTGCTCGCCCTCGTCGTAGGCGCGGAGCAGAATCGAAAGCAGGTCCATCGGTCGGTCGTCACCCGTCGCCTCGGCCGGCACCGACGACGCCGGCGTCTCGCCGTACTCGGTCCTGCGGCGCTCCTCGACGATGTCCCAGACGAGCGATTCGAGTTCGGACAGCGCCTCCTTGTACTGGCGGTTCTCCCGCGTCGGGGCCCAGTCGGGCGTCAGGAACCGAAACGGGTCGGGTTCGAACCGTGCCCCGAGCGGTTCGAGGTTCTCCTGTACCCGCCGGATACGCTCGTCGTCGAGGTCGGTGCCGAACATGGCGTCGACGATTATCTCGACGGTCAGCCGCGCCATCTCCAGTTGCACGTCGACCACGTCGCCGTCGCCCCACGACGACAGCATCGACTCCGTCCGGTCGGTCATCATGCCGGCCATCGTCGAGATGCGCCGCACGTCGAACGCCGGCTGGGCGAGTTGGCGCTGTTTCTTCCACGTCGCGCCCTCGCTCATCAGCAGGCCGTCGCCCAGCAGGTCGCCGATGGCGCGGTCTTGGAACTGCGGCTTTCTGAACTTCGACGCCTCGCTCACGAGCACCGTCTCGATATCCGCCGGATTCGTGAGCATGTAGGTGTCGAGCGGGCCGAGGTCGAAGTGGACCACGTCGCCGTAGGCGTCCGCGACGGCCGTCAGGAACGTAAACGGGTCGCGGGCGTACTGTCTGCTCGCGCCGAACAACGGGAGGCCCTTCGGTCCGGGAGGGGTCGCACTCATCACCCTGTGTTGGTTCGAACAGGTAAGAATTGCACGGCGGTCGCGACCGACGTGTCCGTGCCGACCGCGACCCGCTCAGGGCCGCGGCGGGTCGCCGTCGTAGGCGTCGTGGTCGTTGTAGAAGTTCAGCATCGCGAACTTGAGTTTGTTCGGCGCGATGTCGACCATCTCCGCGCGCTCTTCGACCGGGAACGACCCGCGGACGCCGTACTTCCCCATGGAGGAGCTCTCGCGGGTGTAGCGCTTGTCGGCCAGCACGCGGACGCCGAAGTCGTCGGGCGCGCGGATGACCCGCCCGAGCGCCTGTCTGGTCTTCCGAATCGTCGGAATCTCGACGGCGTAGCGCCAGCCGGCGTCCTTCTTGCCGCGGTAGGCGCGGTCGTAGGCGGCCTGTACTGCCTCCAACCGCTCGGAGAGGTGAGGATAGGGAACGCCGACGACCACGACGGTTCGGGCGTCGTCGCCGTCGAAGCTCACGCCCTCGGCGAGCGTCCCCCACAGCGAGGTGAGAAGCACCGCGCCGTCCTTGCCGACGAACTCCCGGCGCATCTCTTCGGCGCGGACGCCCGGCTCGTCCAAGAACAGTTCCGCGTCGACGTCCGGGTTCGCACGCAGACGCTCGTGGTAGCGCTCCGCCTCGGCGTACGACGGGAAGAACACGAGCGTGTTGCCCGGCGTGAAGGCGGCCGCGTCCGCGAGCATCCCTTCGATTGTCTCCTGCGTGCCCGGGTCGTCGCGCTCGGAGGAGAACAGCGCGGGCAGCGACACCGAAAACGTCCGGCGGTTCTCCTCGGGGTATTCGAGGCCGTAGGCCATCGTCACCGGTTTTTCGAGGCCGAGCGTGCCCTCCGTCACGTCGAACGGCCGGAGCGTCGCCGACATCAGGATGCTCGCGTGGACCTCCTCGAACAGTTCCTTCGTGACCTCTCGCGGGATGCAGGTGTACAGTTCGGCGCGGCCGTAAATCTCGTCGGTGCCGCCGTCGCGGCGGACCGACAGCATCGGGTGGCGGCCGAGTTCGCCGCCCATCTCCGTCCAGTCGGCGATGAAGTTCGCGGCCTGTAGCGTCTGGCACTCCTTGCGCGTCGTCGCCTCGCCGTTCTTGTACGCGTCTTCGTACTGCTCGTCTAACTGCTTGCCCAACTGGAGGGCGAGTTCGACCTCCACGTCGATGCCGCGGCCCTCGTAGGACTGCAGGAAGTCCATCGTCAGGTCGTCGCGGCGGCCCTGATTGGCGATAGAGAGGTCGTACCAGTTCTCGCCGACCTGCTCGCGCTCGCCGAAGCCGAACGCCTCCTCGTAGCTGTCGCGCAACGAGTCGAGGAACGTCCCGATGACGTTGCGGGCGCTCTCGGCCCGCGAGTCGTCTTCGTCTTCCAACTCGTTCATCGCGCTTTCGAGCGTGTTCTCGGTGAGCGCGCGACTCGCGTGGTCGCGGGCCGCGCTCTCGATGTTGTGCGCCTCGTCGAACACCGTAATCACGTCGTCGGGGTCGCGGTCCAGCCACCGGAAGAACTGCTCGCGAATCATCGGGTCGAGCAGGTGGTGGTAGTTGCAGACGACGAGGTCGATGCCCTCCATGCCCTCCTTGAGCAGTTCGTAGCCGCAGAGGTTCTGCTTCCCCGCGTACTCGAAAATCTCGTCGGGCGTCCGCACGTCGTCGAACAGCCACTGGAAGAACTCGTCGGTGTTCCGCGTGAGGTTGTTGTAGTAGTGCTCGCAGTAGTTGCCCTCCTTCAACTCTTCCAGTTCGTCGTCGATGCTGTCGAGTTCGTCCGTGACGGCGCTTCGCGCGTCGGCCGCGCCGGACTCGCCCTCTCGCATCCCGTCGAGGAGCGACTGCGCCTGCTCTGAGAGTTCGGCCTTGTCGGACTCCTTTTCGACGATGCTCCGGGTCGTATCGCGGAGGGTCTGACACTCCTGAAAGCCCACGTCGATGTGGCACATCGAGGACTTCCCGCGGAACACCACCGCGCGGATGGCCTCCTCTCTGGTGATGGCGCGGGCGTCCTCGACGAACTGGCGCATCTGCTGGTGGACGTTCGTCGTGATGACGACCGTCTTGTCGTGCTCGCGGGCGTACGAGAGCGCGGGCACGAGCGCGGAGATGGTCTTCCCGGTCCCGGTCGCCCCTTCGAGGAGGACGTTCCGCTCGTCGTCGAGGGCGTCGGCGATGCCGGACATCGCCGCCTCCTGATTGGGGTACGGCTCGTCGTACGGGAAGAACCGCCACGCTCCGTCCGCGTCGCCGTCGTCGGGTGCGCCGTTGGCGTGGGCCACGGGAGAATCTCGGCCGCCATCCGATTAAAAGGCTCGGAGCACCCGACACCGCCGGAGATGACGGGGACCGTATAAGCGTACCTCCGCGATGCGGCGGCGTCGCCCGTCCGAGAGAGCATTATCATGATAGGCGTTGGCACGCTAGCCATGGCCTCTGAAACAGCCACGACACGACTCGAATCGACGACGACCGCCTCCTGGCGCGCCGGCGTCGCCGCCGGCTCGCTCGCCGCCGTCGTGATGGGTGCGATGATGGTCGTCCAGATGCGGCCGGTCCTCGAAGTCGCCATTCCCTCGATGTACGGCTTGATGGGCGGGGCCGCCGGCTTCACCATCCACGTCGCCCACGGCGCGATTCTCGGCGTCGCGTTCGCCGGCCTCGTGAGCGCCCTCGACTTCGACCTCGACGGTTCGAGCAGGTCGCTCGGGGCGGGCGTCGCCTACGGCGTCGTCCTCTGGGCCGTCCTCGCCGTCTTGGTCATGCCCGTGTGGCTCGGTGCGGTCGGCTCGCCCGCGAACCCGCCGCTCCCGAACGTGAACGTGACGAGCCTCGTCGGCCACGTCGTCTACGGGGCCGTCCTCGGAGCGTCGTACCCCGCGCTCGACGGCGTCCTCTGAGAAGCTGAAAAGAGCGGCGACCGCCGCAGACCCGGCTATTCTTCGAGCAGTTCGACGATGAGTCCCTTCTGGGCGTGCAGGCGGTTCTCCGCCTGGTCCCAGACGAGCGAGCGCTCGCCTTCGAGCACGTCGCCGGTAATCTCCTCGCCGCGGTGGGCCGGCAGGCAGTGCATGACCTTCGCGTCGGTGTCGGACAGCAGGTCCTCGTTGAGTTGGAACCCCTCGAACGCCTGCAGTTTCTCGTGGCGTTGGTCCTCTTGGCCCATCGAAATCCACACGTCGGTGTAGACCACGTCGGCGTCCGCGACGGCCTCCTCGGGGTCGGTCGTAATCGTCGGGGTCGAGCCGAGTTCGTCCGCCTTTTCGAGCACGTCGTCGTCGACGCCGTACTCCGGCGGGGTCGCCACGGTGAGGTCGATGCCGGCCATCGCACAGCCGAGGACGAACGACTGGCCGACGTTGTTGCCGTCGCCGACCCATGCGGCCTGCACCTCGTCGAAGTCGCCGACGTGTTCGCGGATGGTGAGCAGGTCGGCGAGCGTCTGGCAGGGGTGGGCGTCGTCGGTCAGGCCGTTGATGACCGGCGCGTCGGAGTGCTCGGCGATTTCGAGCAGGTCCTCGTGGTCGAACAGGCGGACCATGATGGCGTCGCCGTAGCGACCCAGCACGCGCGCGGTGTCCGAAAGCGGCTCGCCGTGGCCGAGCTGGATGTCCTCGGGGCCGAGGAACAGCGCGTGGCCGCCCAGTTCGGTCATCCCCGTCTCGAAGGAGACACGCGTCCGGGTACTCGGCTTCTCGAAGAGCATCGCCAGCGTCGCTCGGGTGAGCTGCGCCTCGTCGTCGCCGGACTTGATGTCGGCGGCGCGGGTGAGAACGCGGTCTAACTCCGATGCGCTGATGTCGTCGATGTCGGTGAAGTGGGTGGTTTCGAGCATTGTGTCGTGTGTCGTGTCTCCGTGTCGGTTCGTCGTCTCGGTCGTTCGGTCGCCGCCGCTCGTCTCGCCTCAGTCGTCGGCGAGGCGCTCGCACACGTCGACGAGCACGTCGATGGCGCTGTCGAACTCGGCGAGGTCGAGGTGTTCGTTCGGGGCGTGGTCGAGGTCCGAGTCGCCGGGGCCGTAGGTCGCCATCGGGCAGTCCCACGTCCCGGCGAAGATGTTCATGTCGCTGGTTCCGGTCTTCCGGAGGAGCCGGGGCTTTACGCCGCCGACGTTGCGGATGGCGACGCGGAACGCCCGCGCCACGTCGGTGCGGGGGCTCATCATGACCGGCGGGATGGGTTTGTTCCAGTGGACGCCGCCGCGGGTGAGTTCGCTCTCGGCGACCTCGCGCACGTCGTCGATGGTGAGCCGCGGCGGGACGCGGAACTGCACGTCAACCGTCGCCTCGACCGCGAGGCCGTCCTCGGTCGGGCCGCCGTCGAACGTCACGGGCTTGGTCGTCACCGTGTCGAAGACGCCGTCGCGCTCCTCGTCGAAGAAGTCGGCCACGCGGGACCACCACGCGACCGCGGACTGGATGGCGTTCTCCTCGGGACGCGAGGAGTGACCGAGTTCGCTCGTCGAGATGTACGTCCCGGAGAGGAACCCGCGGTAGCCGAGCGTGACGCCGTCCCAGCCCGAGGGTTCGCCGTTGACGACCGCGTCGGGTTCCTCGCGGTCCTCCACGAGGTGCCACGCGCCGCGCGAGGAGGTCTCCTCGCCGACGACGCCGACGAACGAGACGCCCGTCTCGACGGCCGCCGCGGCCATCGAACAGAGCGGTCCCGTCGCGTCGACGCTCCCGCGACCCCAGAGGACGCCGTCTTCTATCTTCACCGGCACGTCGCCGGGGACGGTGTCGATGTGGGAGGTGAGAAGCACCGCGTCGTCGGCTGGCGCGCGGACGTTGCCGACCTCGTCTATCCAGACCTCGCGGTCGTGCGCCTCGAAGAACGCTTTCAGGACCTCGGCGGCCGCCTCCTCGTCGCCCGACACCGAGGGCGTCGAGACCATGTCGTAGAGGAGGTGGCGCGCGTCGGCCCACTCGCCCTCGTCGAGGGCGTCGGTGTCGGCGTCGGGCGTCGTCTCTGCCTCTGTCTCCATCTCTGTCTTCGTCGTCGCTTCCGCCTCGCTACCTTCCTCGCGGTCGATTTCGGCGTTCATGATAACACGTTCGCCATGGCGTCGACCGCGCGGTCGGCATGCTCCTCATCGATGACGAGCGGCGGCAGGAACCGGACGACCGTCCGGCCCGCGGGGAGCGCGAGCAACTGCTCGGACAGCGCGAGGTGCTTCAGCGTGCGGTTCGCGCCGCGTTTGACCTCGACGCCGATCATGAGACCGTCGCCGCGGACCTCGCGGACCGGCAGGTCGTGTTCCTCGACGGCGGCTTCGAGTTCCGTCGTGAGGTAGTCGCCCACCGCGGCCGCGTGGCCGGGCAGGTCCTCCTCGACGATGGTGTCGAGGGTGGCGTTCGCCGCCGCGCAGACCACGGGGCCGCCGGAGAACGTCGAGCCGTGGGAGGCCGCACCGTCCGCAATCCAGTCGGCACAGAGCGTCGCGCCGAGGGGCAGGCCGTTGGCGATGCCCTTCGCGCTCGTCAGGATGTCGGGGACGACGCCGGCGTTCTCGCAGGCCCACAGCGACCCGGTGCGACCGATGCCGGTCTGAATCTCGTCGAAGACGAGCGCGGCACCTGCGTCGTCGGTCAGGTCGCGGGCGGTCTGGAGGTACTCAGCCGTGGCGGGGTTGATGCCGCCTTCGCCCTGAATCGGCTCTAAGAAGACCGCAGCCGTCTCGTCGTCGACGGCCTCGGCGAGTTCCTCCTCGTCGCCGTAGCTGACGAACTCGACGCCGCCGGCGACCGGCTCGTAGGGCTTCTTGTACTTCTGTTTCCACGTGAGCGCGAGGCTCCCGAGGGTGCGGCCGTGGAAGGCGCGCTTCGTGGCGACGATTTTCTGGCGGCCGGTCGCGGAGCGGGCGAACTTCATCGCCGCCTCGTTTGCCTCCGTGCCGGAGTTACAGAGCCAGACGTTCGAGATGTCGCCGGGCGCGAGCGTCGCCAGCTTCTCGTAGAGTTCCGTGCGGACCTCGACGGGATACGACGCCTGCACGTAGGTCAGCTTCGCGGCCTGCTCCTGAATCGCGGAGGTGACCGCGGGGTGGGAGTGGCCGAGCGCCGCGACGGCGTAGCTCGCACCGAAGTCGAGGTACTCGGTGCCGTCGTCCGAGTAGAGGTACGGTCCCTCGCCGGACTCGATGGCGATGGGCTTCTCGTTGAAGACGAAGCCGCTCATTGTTCGGCCCCCTCGGCTTCGACCAGCGCGCCGGGCGTCACGTGCGTGCCGCCGCCGTTGAGCGCCGTCACGATGGGGTCGTTCAGGTTCGCGTCGGAGACGATGACCTCGGCGGCCCCGCCGTCGAGCGCCTCCTTCGCGGCCATGACCTTCTTGGTCATGAACCCCTCGGCGGCCGATTCGAGCGCCGAGAACTCCTCGGGCGTGTCGGCCGTCTCGATGAGCGTCGATTCGTCGTCGGGGTCGGCGTAGACGCCCTTCACGTCGGTGAGGACGACGAGTTTCGCGCCGAGCGCGCCCGCGACCGCGGCGGCGGCGCGGTCGGCGTCAGCGTTGACCGGCACGCCGTCGTCGGCGAGCATCGGAACGGTCACGATGGGCGTGTAGCCGCCGTCGAGGAGGGTTTCGAGGAGCGTCGCGTTCACCGAGGTAATCTTCCCGGAGTGGTCGCCGCGCTTGATTTTCTTCTTGCCGTCTTCGACGACGCGGACGGCCGATTTGCGCGGCCCGGTCAGGAGGCCGCCGTCGACGCCCGAGAGGCCGAGCGCGTCGACGCCCGCCTCGCGGAACAGCGCCGTCAGGTCCGTGTTGAGCTTGCCGGGCATCACCATCGAGAAGACCTCCATGGTGCGCTCGTCGGTGAAGCGGCCGGAGACGCCCGAGGGCGACTCGACGTACGTCGGCTCCTCGCCGAGTTCTTCGAGCGTCTCGTCGACGGCGGTCGAACCGCCGTGGACGACGACCACGTCGGTGCCGTTAGCGACGAGGTGGGCCACGTCGGAGACGGCTCCCTTCGGGTCGACGGCCTTCGCGCCGCCGATTTTGACGACGACCGGCGGCTCCTTGCCACCGTCAGCGATGAGGTTGTCTTCGTTATCGACGAGCTGTTCGTGTGCCGCGAGCAGTTCCTCGCGTGTGTATCCTGTCATAGTCGAAATGGTGCGTAAATCGTGGGTCGGGGCGAGCGTTCGGGGGCGGTGCGGTCAGGGCGAGCCGATGGGGTGGAAGCCGGTGAAGTCGAGTCCGGCGGTCTCATCCAGCCCGAGCGCGATGTTGGCGGCGTGGACCGCCTGCCCCGCGGAGCCTTTCATCATGTTGTCGATGGCCGAGAAGACGACGAGTCGTCGGTTTCCGGGGTCGATTTCGAAGCCGACCTCGCCGAAGTTCGTCCCGGCGACCGACTTCGGTTCCGGGTAGCGGTAGACGCCGCCGCCGCCGGCGACGGTTCGCATGAACGGTTCGTCGCCGTAGGACCCGCGGAACGCTTTCCACATGTCGCCCTTCGAGACGGGGCCGTCGGGGAAGACGTGACAGGTCGCCGCCGCGCCGCGAACCATGTCGACCGCGTGGACGGTAAACGAGACCGAGAGGCCGAGGTACTCCTCGATTTCGGCCTCGTGGCGGTGGCCGGTCGGCGCGTAGGGGCGGACGATGCCCGAGCGCTCGGCGTGCGACGACGCCTTGCTCGCGCCCGCGCCGCCCTCCGACGAGCCGACTTTCACGTCCACGACGACCTGCTCGTCGCCGGAGAGGATGCCGGCGTCGAAAAGCGGCTTGAGGCCGAGAATCGTCGCGGTCGCGTTACAGCCGCCCGCGGCGATGAGGTCCGCGCCGGGGAGGTTCTCGCGGTTCAGTTCGGGGAGCGCGTACTCCGACTGTTCGAGGTATTCCGGGCAGACGTGGCCGTCGTACCACTCGTCGTACTGCGCCGCCTCGGAGAGACGGAAGTCCGCAGAGAGGTCGACGACGGTGTCCGCCGCGTCCTGAAAGGCGTCGATGTGCTCCATCGAGACGCCGTGGGGCGTCGCCGTGAACAGCACGTCGACTGATTCGAGGTCCTCCGGCGAGGTGAAACGGAGGTCGAGGTGACGAAGGTTCGGGTGGACATGGCCGACGGTCTTGCGCTCGTAGGAGCGGCTCGTCGCCTGTTCGACGTCGAAGTTCGGGTGGCCGTCGAGCAGGCGGAGCAGTTCGCCGCCGGTGAAGCCGGAGCCGCCGACGACGCCCGCAGTGAGTTGGTCGCTCACGCCGAGACCTCCGCCAGCGACTGCTCGCCGTCGACCTTGGCTTCGAGCCAGTCGACGACTGTCGCGGGAACGTCCGTCTCGACGGCGTCGTTGAGCGCCTTGAACTCGACGGTGTGGTTGACCTCGTGGACGGTGTAGTCATCTCCCGTCTCCATGAGATCGACGCCGAGCAGGCCGCCGCCGACCGCGTCGGACGCCTGCTTCACGAGTTCCTTCGCGCGGTCGTCGAGTTCGAACTCGTCGACGCTCGCGCCCTTCGCGGCGTTCGTGAGCCAGTGGTCCGACGAGCGGACCATCGCGGCCACGGGCTCGCCGTCGGTGGCGAGCACGCGGATGTCGCGGCCCGGCTTCTCGACGAACTCCTGGATGTAGAACACCTTGTGCTCGTAGTTGCCGAGCGTCGACTTGTGTTCGAGGATGGCCTCGGCGGCCGCCTCGGAGTCGATTTTCGCCATCAGGCGACCCCACGAGCCGACGACCGGCTTGAGGACGCAGGGGTAGCCGAACTCCTCGACGATTTCCATCGCCGACTCGACTGTGAAGGCCACCTTCGTGTTCGGCGTGGGTACGCCCGCGTCCACGAGCGCGAGGCTGTTTTTCGCCTTGTCGGCGCAGATGTCGGCGGTCTCGTGGGAGTTGACGACCGGGATTCCGTACGACTGCAGGAAGCGCGTGATGTAGATGCTCCTGCTCGTCGCCAGACAGCGGTCGACCACCACGTCGAGTCCGTCGAACGATTCCGGCGGCTCCGTGAGGTCGAACTGCTCTTTCCGAACGTCTATCTTCGTCACCTCGTGGCCGCGGTCGCGAAGCTCGTTGAGCAGGAGCTTCTCGTCGCGGCGAATCCGGGAATAGAGCAGTCCAACGTGCAATTTACTCTCCCCAGTCCTCTTCGAGTTCGGGCGCTTCTTCGAGTGTCACGGGGTCGAGGGAGACGACTTCCAGCTCTGCGCCCGTGGCGGGGCTGTCGATGATTTCGCCGACTTCGACGTCGGCCGGCAGCTCGATTTCCTCTCCGCTCAGCGGGTCTTCCGCGGTGATGGTGTCGCTCATTACATCCGTGGCTGGTCGACGGATAGTATTAAAGCCGTCGAAAATTACGCGCCAAAAATTAATGTAAAGAAGTCTCTAGCGGGTGTTATCTGTCGAATCGGCCGACAGTACGGGTCGACCGAACGACGCGTCGAGCTTGGGTGCCACGCTCACTCGACGCCGGAGACGGGACCGGTCGTCGGACCGGTCGGCCCGTCCCCCGCGTCGGGCGCGGTCGTCGTCGTCGCCGCGGTTCCGGTCGGGGTCGTCGGAGGCCCGCGGCCGGGAGTCGCGGCGCGGCTGCTCGCGGTCGTCGGAGCAGGCCCGCGGGCGTCGCGCCTGTGGACTCAGACATAGCTCGAAACCTCCTCGTCGAGACCCTCGGCGGCCGCCGCGAGCGAGTCGCGCGCGTCGGCGACGGCGGCGGTGTCGTCCGAGAGCTCGTCGCGGGCCGTCGAGAGCGTCGCCTCCACGGCGGCGGGCGCGGGCCCGCCGACCGAATCGCGACTCGCCACGCTCTCGGTCGGGTCGAGCGCGGCTTCGACGGCCTCGGCTGTCACGTGTGTAAAGAGTGACTCACCTAATACGTCCGTAGCGACGGCGTCAAGTGTTGCCACGTCGGGCGTTCCCTCGGAGCGGGCGGCCGCCTCCGCGACGACCTCGTGGGCCGTGCGGAACGGGAGGCCGGCCATCGCCAGCAGGTCAGCCACGCCGGTCGCGGTCGAGAAACCGTCGCCCGCGGCCGCGGCGAGTTCCTCCTCGGGCCACGTCGCCGACCCGACTGCGCCGGCGGCCACCGCGGCCGCCTCGGCAACGTCGTCGACGGTGCGGAACGCGTGTTTGTGGGCGCGCTGGAGGTCGCGGTTGTACGCGCGCGGCAGTCCCTTCAGCGTCGTCAGGAGGCCGGTGAGTTCCCCGACGGCGTCGCCCGCGACGGCGCGGACGAGTTCCATCGTGTCGGGGTTCTTCTTCTGCGGCATGATAGAGGAGGTCGACGAGTAGTCGTCCGACAGCTCGACGAGCCCCTTGTTCGAGAATATCACGAGGTCCTCGGCGAGGCCGGAGAGCGTGACCGCGTGGGTCGTGAGCGCCGACAGCGTCTCCGCGAGGAAGTCGCGGGTCGCGGAGGCGTCCATCGAGTTCTCCATCACGCGGTCGAAGCCGAGCAGGTCGGACACGAGTTCGCGGTTCACGTCGAAGGGCGTGCCCGCGAACGCCGCCGACCCGAGCGGCGACTGGTTGATGCGCTCGTACGCGCACATGAGGCGGGCGCAGTCGCGGGCGACCGCCCGTTCGTACGAGCACAGGAAGTGCGCGACCGTCGTCGGTTGCGCGGGCTGGAGGTGCGTGTAGCCGGGCATCACCGTCTCGGTGTGTTCGGCGGCCGTCTCGACCAGCGACTCGCGCAGGGCGAGCGCCGCGTCGAGGGCCGAAAGCACGTCCTCGCGTAGGCGGTAGCGGATGCAAGTCGCCACCTCGTCGTTGCGCGAGCGGGCGGTGTGCATCTTCCCGCCGTCGGGGCCGACGATGTCGATGACGGCGGCCTCGATGGCCTCGTGGACGTCTTCGCCGCCCGAAAGCGAGTCGTGGCCCGCGGCCTCGACTTCGTCCAGCGCGGCGAGAATCTCGCTCGCGACCTCGGACTCGATGATGTCCTGCGACGCGAGCATCACGACGTGCGCCCGGTCGACGGCGAGGTCGGCCTCGAAGATGCGTTCGTCGGCCGCGAGGCTCGACATGAACCCGCGGGCGGGGCCGCCGCTGAAGCGGTCCCGGCGGATGACGCCCTCGGAGTCGCCGTCCTCGCCTGCCATCTTACTCGTCGCTACCGCCGTCTGCGGCGAGTTCGGGCTTCTGCTTCTTCGCGCTCTGGTTGGCGAGACGCGCCTGGAAGCCGTGATACTTGGCGACGCCCGTCGCGTCGGCCTGCTCGATGCCGTCGACCGTCTCCGTGTTGAAGGAGGCGGCGGACTCGGAGTAGGCGGCGTACTCGGACTCGCGGCCGACCGGGCGGGCCTGTCCGCCCTCGAACTTGATGGTCACGGTGCCCGTGACGCGCTCTTGGGTCTTTTCGAGGAAGGCGTTCAGCGCGCCCACGAGCGGGGCGTCGATGAGGCCCTCGTAGGCCTTCTGGGACCACTCGTTGTCCACGGTGGCCTTGAAGTCACGCTCTTCTTTCGTGAGGACGAGCCCTTCGAGCGCCTCGTGGGCGTTCAGGAGCGTCGTCGCGGCCGGGTGCTCGTAGTTCTCGCGCACCTTGAGGCCGAGCATGCGGTCTTCCATCATGTCCGTGCGGCCGACGCCGTGCTTGCCGGCCTTCTCGTTGAGAAGCGAGATGAGTTCGAGGGGTTCGAGTTCCTCGTCGTCGACGGCGACCGGGTAGCCGTCTTCGAACGTGATTTCGATGAGTTCCGTCTCGTCGGACGGCTGGTCGGTCCACTCGTAGATGTCCTCCGGCGGGACGTAGCCGGGGTCTTCGAGGTTGCCGCCCTCGATGGAACGGCTCCAGAGGTTCGTGTCGATGGACCAGACGCCCTCGTTGCCGCCCTGTACCGGGAGGTCCTTCTCGGCGGCGTACTCGATTTCCCACTCGCGGGTCATGCCCATCTCGCGGACGGGCGCGATGACTTCGAGGTCGGAGGCGCGCCAGACCGCCTCGAAGCGGAGTTGGTCGTTACCCTTGCCCGTACAGCCGTGGGCGATGCCGTCGCAGTCCTGCTCCTCTGCGAGTTCGAGGATTGCCTTGGCGATGACCGGACGCGCGAGCGCGGTGCCGAGCGGATAGCCCTGATAGTCCGCGTTGGCGCACACCGAGTCGAGACAGAGCTGTGCGAACTCCTGTTTCGCGTCGACGACGTAGTGTTCCAGCCCGAGGGCCTCGGCCGTCTCGTAGGCCTCCTCGAACTCCTCTTCCGGCTGGCCGACGTCGACGGTGACGCCGACGACTTCGTCGTATCCGTACTCCTCTTCGAGAATCGGGACGCAGACTGTTGTGTCGAGTCCGCCCGAGAACGCGAGTGCGACTTTCTTCATGTACTCGTCTGTGGCGGGGACATACAGATAAATTCTTTGCATTCAATCTGTGAAATTAAGTGGTAGAGATGCCTATAGGCACGAAAATGGAAGATTAGAGATTTCGACGTGTCCCGAAGGAGATGATGATTGTGGCCCTAAAGGGCCCGTCGTCGGGGTCGGACAGCCGCGGCTCGCAGCGGGGCAAAAGTGGCGAAAGTGCTGCGAGTCGCCATGGTTGTGAGACGCTACGATGTCGTCCCTATTAAACGCTTCCGGCGGCGCAAACCTTTCCTCAGTCGAGCAACTCCCCGGCGAGTTCGACCAGCAGTTCGTTGTCGACGAGCGCGACCACGAGCGCGATAATCGCGAGCGCGACGACTGCGATGATGAGCCACTCGATAAGGGTCATAGCACCCGCAACGTGACGACTCCTCGGGTAAGTGTTCTGTGGCCGGTCGGGTTGGTCGTCGTCGGTGGGCCGAAAACGCCGCGCCGGGACGAATTAGGTGCTCTCAGCCGAGGTTTCGCTGTCCGCCGCGCCGCCGCGGAAGACGAGTCGCTCCACGAGGTCCGACCGCTGCATCAGCACCGTCCCGAGCGCGCTCATGACGAAGACGTAGCCGACGGCGAACGCCGGGATGATTTCGCGCATCACCGGCGTCGTGCCCGCGGCGGCCAGCGCCGCGATGACGAGCGAGAACTCGCCGCGGGGGACCAGTCCGACGCCGACCCGGAGCGACCGGTGCGCAGAGAGGTCGTACGCCCGGCCGCCGAGGTAGCCCGAGACGACCTTCGACGGCGTCGAGAGGACGACCGCGATGACGAGCGGGACGGCGGCCGCCGCCAACAGCGTCGGGTCGGTGCCGAGGCCGATCCAGAAGAAGAACACCGCGGCGAACACGTCGCGGACCGAGACGAGCAGGTGTTCGAGTCGCTCCCGGTGGCCGCTCGTGGAAAAGCCCATGCCGACGAAGAACGCCGCGACGGCCTCGCTCACCCCGAGCGCGAGCGCCGCACCCGAGATGGGAACGACGACCGCGAGCGCCCGCAGGACGAACGCCTCTTCGTTCTCCACGTCGAGGACGCGGGCGAAAAGCGCCGTCCCGTATTGGACGGCCACGAACAGGAGTCCGAGGAAGCCGAAGGCGATGGCGAGCGACCGACCGATGGCCGCGACGCCGCCGTCGCCGCCGAGTACGAGCGAGGTGACGACCGCGAGGTAGACCGCGATAGCGAGGTCCTCGAAGACGAGCGTCCCCAGAATCGGCTCCGACTCGGGGTCCGCAATCCACCCGAGGTCGATGAGCGTCTTCGTCACGATTGCCGACGACGAGATGTAGACGATGCCGCCGAGTAGGAGCGACTCGACCGGTGACCACCCGAGGACGAGACCGATGGCGACGCCAATGGGGAGGTTCACCGCGAGGTCGATGACGCCCGCGCGGCCGATTTTCGCCCCCGACGACCGGAGTCGGTCGAGGCTGAACTCCAACCCGAGGAAAAACAGGAGGAGGACAATACCGAGTTCCGCGAGAACCGTCACGACCTCGCCGTTCGGGACGTAGGGGAGCCCGACCCGCCCGGCGACGTACGGTCCGGCGACGACACCGCCGACGACGTACAGGGGAATCACCGACAGGCCGAGGCGGAGCGCGACCGCTCCCACGACCGCGAGGACGACGAACAGGTAGCCGAATTCGAGGAGCGCCGCCGCCATCAGGTCCCTTTGACGAGCGCCGTGAAGTCGCGGCAGGCCGCTTTTGGACCGATGACGACGAGCGTGTCACCGGCTTCGACCATCGCGTCGCCGCCGGGCGAGGCGACGACCTCGTCGTCGCGTTCGATGGCGATAACCGACGCGCCGGTCGCCTGCCGGAGGTCAGACTCGCCGAGCGTCTTGCCCGCGATGTCGGAGTCCGCGCCGACCTCGACCCACTCGATGAGCGTGTTGTCGCCGAGGAGCGTCTCGATGTCCTCCGTCTGGACCGGCTGGAAGTACGCGCCTTCGAGGAGCGTCCCCACCTGTCGGGCCAGCTTGTCGGTGAGTTCGAACAGCTTTTCGGAGTCGCTGTCGGCGCTCGCGCGCCGGAACACCTCCCGCTTGCCGCTGTTGTGCGTCACGATGACGAGCCGGGAGCCGTCGCCGAGTTCCACCTCGTGTTTCTTCCCGACGCCCGGAAGGTCACTCTCGTAGATAGTCATGACTGTCCGATTCGTGGCCGACCGAAATAAAATCGCATCACGGACCGACGCCCGAACGCCGACCGCTTACGCGACGCCGACCAGCCAGAGCGTCCCCGCGATGGCGACGCAGGCGACCGGCGGAATCGAGACGTTGTCGTCGATGACGTAGCCGGCGACGACCGGCTTTACCCCGTCGGCCAGCGTCGCCCCGGCGGCCCCGGCGGCCGCGGCGAGGCCGCCCGCGACGACCCCCGAAACGGGAATCACGAACGGCGCGGCGAGGACGAAACAGACGGCGAACATCACCGCGAGCGTCCGCACCGATTTCAGTTCGCCGACCGGCGCGGAGCCCATGAGGCCGCTTATCGGGTCGCCGATGGTGAGCATGAGCATCCCCGGAATGGCGACGTGCGGGTCGAACACCAGCGCGACGGCGGTCTGGCTGTAGACGTACAGCGCGTAGCCGGCGACGTTGTCCTGTTCGTACTCGCGGGTGAGTTCGTCGTAGACGGCCCACTCGAGGCCGCCGAACAGTCGGAGCAGTTCGAGGACGCTGACGACCGCCGTGAGGAAGACGAACAGATACCCGAGGGTACGCCACTCGACCAGCCCGAGGAGGTACAAAAGCGGCATCCCCGAGCCGCTCGCGTGGACCAGTCGCCGCTTCACCTCGGCGGTGTTCGGTCGCCCCACGGCGGATTACGCCTCGACGACCTCGTTCTCGTCGAGCACGTCGTCGAACGAGGCGGTGCCGGCGCGCAGGCCGACGAGCGTTCCGACGAGGTCGTCGACGGGCAGTCGGACCTGCTTGCCGCTGTCGCGCTCGCGGATGGTGACGGTGTTCGCGCCGTCGCCTTCGAGCCCGTCGCGGTCGATGGTGATGCAGAACGGGGTGCCGACCTCGTCCTGTCGGCGGTAGCGCCGACCGATGCTACCCGAGTCGTCGTAGACGACCGCGAAACCGGCCGCGCGGAGTTCGGCGGCCACGTCGTCGGCGAGGTCGACCAGTTCGTCGACGTTGCTCACGAGCGGGAAGACGCCGACGTTCGTCGGCGCGACCGAGGGCGAAAGCGAGAGGTAGCTCCGCGCCTCGCCGTCGACCTCGTCGGTCTCGTACGCGTGCGCGAGGAGCGTGTACACCGTGCGGTCGATACCGAACGAGGGCTCGACCACGTGCGGCGTGATGTGTTCGCCCGCCTCGGTCTGCGTCTCGACCGAGAAGTTGGCCACGTCGGTGTCGACGGTGATCTCCTCGCCGTCGATGTCGAGGGTGACCTCGTCGGCGTCGAAGGCGTCGGGGTCGCGCTCAGCGAGCGTCTCCAGCGCCTCGGCCACGTCGGCGGCCTGCGCGCCGAACTCGGGGCCGAGCGTCGCCATGTCGGGGTCGACGACGGCGCGCTCGACCGTCTTCGGCTCGTCGTACTGCTGGAAGACGGTGAAGTCGTCGTCGCCGTACTCGCCGTGCTTCGAGAGGTCGTAGTCGCTCCGGTACGAGAAGCCCGCGATTTCTATCCAGTCGCCGTCGACCTCGCTCTCGGCGTCCCAGCAGTCCGAGGAGTAGTGGGCGCGCTCGCCCGCGAGGTGCTGGCGGAAGCGGAAGCGGTCCATGTCGACGCCGACCGTCTCGTACCACTCCTGGGCGATGCCGAGGAAGTAGCCGAGCCACGCGTTGCCGATGACGCCGTCCTCGACGGCCTCGCCGATGGTCGTCTCGACGTAGTCGCCGTCGTCGGCCTCCTGCTCGGTCGCGGGGTACAGAAGCACCTCTACGTCCTCGACCGCTGAGAGGTCGGCCTCGTCGCGCTCGGGGTCGATGAAGTGCTCCAGTTCGGCCTGCGTGAACTCGCGGGTACGGACGATGCTCTTCCGCGGCGAAATCTCGTTGCGGTAGGCGCGACCGACCTGCGTCACGCCGAACGGGAGGCTGTTGCGCGCGTACTCCTTGATGCGCGGGAACTCCACGAAGATACCCTGCGCCGTCTCGGGGCGGAGGTAGCCGGGCGTCGAGGAGCCGGGGCCGATGTTCGTCTCGAACATGAGGTTGAAGTCCTCGACCGACTGGCCCGCGAGGTCCGCGCCGCAGGTCGGACAGACGAGGCCGAGGTCGGCGATTTTCTCGGCCGCCTCCTCGGGCGAGAGCGTCTCAGCGTCCTCGAGGTCGGAGTTGTCCTCGATGAGGTGGTCCGCACGGTGGGACTCGCCGCACTCGGCGCACTCGACGAGCATGTCGTCGAAGCCGTCGAGGTGGCCCGACGCCTCGAAGACGGGTTCGGGCATGATGGTCGGCGCTTCGATTTCGAGGTTGCCCTCCTGGACGGCGAAGCGCTCGCGCCACGCCTCCTCGACGTTGGACTTCAGGGCCGCGCCCTGCGGGCCGTAGGTGTAGAACCCGCCGACGCCGCCGTAGGCCTCCGAGGAACCGAAGAAGAAGCCTCGGCGCTTCGCGAGTTCGGTGAGTGCGGCGGACTCGTCGCCCTCACTCATACAGCGCCTCCAGCAGGTTGATGTCGCGGACGATGCCGATGAGTTCGTCGCCGGAGACGAGCGGAATCTGCTCGATGTCCTCGCGAATCATCGTCTGGGCGGCGTCCTTGGCGGTGGCGCGCGTCGGGACGCTCACGAGGTCGTCGGTCATGAACTTCGAGACCGGTTCGGCCGGAATCTCGACGTTCCGGGTCGGGATGTAGCGGTTGCCGACCGCCTTGATGCCCTCCCACATCCACTCGTCGTCCTGGTTTGCGACCGAGTCACCGGTGCCGGCCTCGCCTTCGACGACGCGGGCGACCTCGATGATGTCGACTTCGGTCACGATGCCGGCCAGCGAGGCCTCGTCGTCGAGGACAATCGCGTAGGGCACGTTCGCGTAGAATATCTCGCGCTCGACGATGTGTAGGGGGACGTCGACGTACGTCGTGTTCACGTCGCGGGCGGCGAGGTCGCCAACCTCGGTCTCGCCGTCGATGTCGCCGCGGGCGATGGCCCGGACCACGTCGGTGACGGTGAGGATGCCCTCGATGGCGTCGCCGTCGACGACGGGGAGTCGGCGCGCGCCCTCCGAGACCATCGTCGCGGCCGCCGCTTCGAGGTCGTCGTCGGCGCCCGCGGTCGGAACCTCGCGGACGAGCACCGCCAGCTGGTCCTCGTCGGGGTGTTCGATGAGGTCCTCCCGAGAGATGAGGCCTCGGTACTTCGTCCCCTCGTCGGTCTCT
This sequence comes from Haloferax sp. Atlit-12N, assembly GCF_003383095.1. Classification (NCBI taxonomy): domain Archaea; kingdom Methanobacteriati; phylum Methanobacteriota; class Halobacteria; order Halobacteriales; family Haloferacaceae; genus Haloferax; species Haloferax sp. Atlit-12N. Next base: position 1,417,263 of record NZ_PSYW01000001.1, on the reverse strand, counting down.
TTCACCACAGGAACAGAAGAGAACCCACGCTCTTGGAGGTATTCCAGAACGTCGTCGCGCGTGCCCGGCAGGGACACCGTCACGACCTCCTCACCGCGGGTCATCGCGTCGGCTACTTTCATACACCCGCTTTCTTCCCCCCGCCTAATGTACTCTGCGAACGCTTTCGCCTCGTTGACAGGCGTCCGCCGCCGCTCGCGGGGGTCGGGTGACAGTCGATGCGCACACGGCGCAGAAGTAGAACGGCTCTCGACTCAGTTCTCGTCGCCTTCGTCCTCGTCGTCGCTGTTCGGCGCGTACCGCCGAATCGCGTCGAGATTGGGGAAGAACTTCTCGGGGTCGTCGTGTTCGACGACGCCCACGACCGTGCCGTCGAGTTTCTGGAGGTAGGTGTACATCTGTCCCTCCTCGACGGCGACGGTCGCACACTCCAGCGCCTCGCGGAGGTCCCACGCGCCCGCGAGAAAGATTGCGGTCTCGGCGTCCGGCGAGAACAGCGCCGTCACCATGTAGACGCGGCCGTCGTTCTCCGCGCGGTACACCTCGTACTCGGGGAACGACGTCGCTTCGAACAGGTCGGCGACGGTCTCGGCCTTGTCGCCGGGGATGACGTACGCGAGGCCGAACGCCCCCTCGTCGCCCTTGCCGCTGGAGGGACCGAACGGACCGCTGTCGCCCGCCGGGATGCGGACCGTCTCCCATCCGTCCGCTTCGAACTCGTCGGCCATCGCTGTCATGTCGTCGAGCGTCGCGCCCCACGCCTCGCGGCGGCGGTCCGCCTCACCGGCGATTCGTTCGACATCGGGCGTCTCGTCGTCTCCGAGTTCGGCCATACCAGTTCTGGACGACGTATATGGTAAAAGGCATCGAAGGCCACGGGGGACCCCGAGGCGGTCAGTAGTTGATGCCGAAGACGACTTCCATCGCGTACGAAGTCGCGAGGATACAGACCGACGCGAGGAGGAGCTTCACCCCGCTCGACGGCCGCTCGTCGCTGTTCGCGGGTCGCAGTCGCGGTGGGAGTACCGCGTCGAGCGCGTTCCCGACGAGCTTCTCGACGCCGACCGGTTCGTCACTCCCCGAGAACAGGCCGCCGTCGCTGCCGCCGTTTCCGTTCTCGTTTCCGCTCTTCCAAGCCGCCTTCGGGCGGACTTTCAGCGACGCGTAGCCGAACATGGCGAACCCGAGAAAGAACATGAGCCACTTCGCGCCGGGCAGTCCGTTGCCGGCGAGCGTGCTCACGAGGGCGGTCACGACGAACACCACGCCGGTGAGTGAGACGGCGTAGACCACGGCGTCGATGGTCTTGACGCCGAAGCGGCGTGGGTCGAACTCCATGGCTATTGGACGAGCGTCTCGAAGACGGTCGCCGGCTCTTCGTACTCGGGCTCGTGGCGGTGACAGAGGCTCAAGCGACCCCGGTTACCGACCGAAAGCTGGTCGGGTCGCTCGTGGTCACAGACGCTGCCGAACTCCTCGCGGAGGTAGGCCCGCGCGGCGTCCTCGTCGTCGTTTTCGGCGTAGTCGGCGGCCTCGCGGATGTGCGACATCACGTCCGAGGGCACGTCCAGTTCGCCGAACAGTTCGGGGATGATTTCGTCCATCCCGGCGCGGTGGCTCTCGCGGCCGAGCAGTTTCCGGACGCGGTCGCTCAACGAGGGGTCGGCCCGCGAGCGCTCCCGAAGAACCTCGCGGAAGACCTCGATGCGCTCCCAGAGCTCTGCGTCCATGTCTCTGTACGCCGCCGGGCGAATCTTCACCGGACAGCGCGTCGAGAACGGACAGCCCGCCGGCGGGTCGCGCGGGCTCGGCGGCGTCCCGCGGAGGGTGATGCGGTCGCGTTCGATAGTCGGGTCTGGCTCCGGAATCGACGACAACAGCGCGTGCGTGTACGGATTCGCTGGCTGGTCGAACATCTCGTCGGCCGGCCCGATTTCCATCATGTTGCCGAGATACATCACGGCGACACGGTCGCAGATGTGGCGGACGACGGCGAGGTCGTGGGCGATAAACAGGTACGTCAGCCCGAACTCGTTTTGCAGGTCTTCGAGCAGGTTGAGAATCTTCGCCTGCACGGACACGTCGAGCGCCGACACCGGCTCGTCGAGGATGATGAACTCCGGTTCGAGCGCGAGCGCGCGGGCGATGCCGATGCGCTGGCGCTGGCCGCCCGAGAACTGGTGCGGGTAGCGGTAGTAGTGCTGTTCCTGCAGGCCGACGGTTTCGAGCAGTTCGCGGACGCGCTCGCGGCGTTCGGACGGCGTCTTCCAGTCGTGCACGTCGAGCGGTTCGCGGACGATTTCGCCCACGGTCATCCGCTCGTTGAGGCTCGAATCGGGGTCCTGGAACACCATCTGTACGTCCTTGCGGAACTGCTTGAGGTCCGAGCCGGACAGCGTGGTGATGTCCGTGCCGTTGAGTTTGACCTCGCCCGCGGTGGCCTCTTCGAGGCGCATCAGCGTGCGACCGAGGGTGGACTTCCCGCAGCCGGACTCACCGACGAGTCCGAGCGTCTCGCCGCGCTGGATGTCGAACGAGACGCCGTCGACCGCTTTCACGGGGTTGCTGCCGAGGAAGCCGCCGTCCTCGTAGTACGTTTTGAGGTCGTTGACCTCGAGGATGGTGTCTCCGCGCGCCTCGGTGCTCCGCTCTTCTTCGGTGGATGTCGTACTCATCGCGTGTCACCTCCGCGCTGTCCGCCCTCGCGGTGGACGGCGACCGCCTCCTCAGTCGGGAGGTCTTCGGGGTACAGCAGACACGACGCTCGGTGGTCGTCCGCGTTGTCGCCCACGTCGACGGGGACGGGGTGTACCGTGTCGCACTCGGCGAACGCCTTCGGACACCGGGGGGCGAACCGGCAGTAGGTCGGGTCCTCGTTCGGCGTCGGCACGTCGCCCTCGATGGTCGCGAGGCGCTCGTCCTCGTCGAGCCCCTGTCCGGGGATGGAGTTGAGAAGCCCCTGCGTGTAGGGATGTTTCGGCGACTCGAACAGTTCGACGACGGGTGCGCTCTCGACGATTTCGCCCGCGTACATCACGTTGACGCGGTCCGCGATTTCGGCGATAACGCCCATGTCGTGAGTGATGAACATGATACCGAGGTCGCGTTCCTCCTGAAGCTCTTCGAGGAGTTCCAGAATCTGCGCCTGGATGGTCACGTCGAGCGCCGTCGTCGGCTCGTCGCAGATGAGCAGTTCGGGGTCGCACGCGAGCGCCATCGCGATGACGGCGCGCTGGCGCATCCCGCCGGAGAACTGGTGAGGATACTCGCGGACGCGACGGTGCGCGTCCGGAATCCCGACCGCTTCGAGCAGTTCGATGGCCTCTTTCGTCGCCTTCGACCCGCTCAGTCCGCGGTGGAGGCGAAGCGCCTCCTTGATCTGGTTGCCGACCGTGTAGACGGGGTTCAGACTCGTCAGCGGGTCTTGGAACACCATCGCGATGCTGCCGCCGCGGATGGAGCGCATCTGCTTCGGCGATTTGTCGAGGAGATCCTGGCCGTCGTACATGATACGGCCGTTCTCGATGCGGCCGGGCTTTTCGACCAGCCGCATGATAGAGCGGGCCGTGACGGACTTGCCGGAGCCGGACTCGCCGACGATACCCACGGTCTCGCCGCGGAAGATGTCGAACGAGATGCCGTCGACCGCGCGGATGACCTCCTTGTCCGTATAGAACGACGTTCGGAGGTTCTCGACGGAGAGCAGCGGTTCGCCCTCGGTGCGGGTCGAACTCGCCTGGTCGGTGCTCATGCGCCACCTCCCGTGGCCGCGGCCTCGTCACCGGTGTCTGCCTGCGGGTCGATGGCGTCGCGGATGCCGTCGCCGAAGGCGTTCAGGCCGGTCACGACGAGCGTGATGAGGAGGCCGGGAACCAGCGAGATGTGCCACGAGGGGCTCGCGACGTACTGCTGGCCGTTCGCGATGAGCCGGCCCCACTCGGGGGTCGGCGCGGTGATGCCGAGCCCGAGGTAGGAGAGCCCGGCGACGCTGATGATGATACCACCGAGACTGAGCGAGGCGTAGATGAGCATGTAGCTGAACACGTAGGGGGCCATGTGCTTGCGCATGACCTGCGTCGGCGTCTGACCGAACGACTTCGCGGCGTCAATCCAGTCCTGCTCGGACACCTGGAGCGCTGGCCCACGTATCGACCGCCAGATGAACGGCCAGTAGACGATACTGAAGATGAGGATGATGAGCACCGCGCCGTCGTACAACTCCCTCACCCAGGTGTTCTGGAAGATGACGAGCATCAAGATGAGGACCATGATGACCGGCAACGCCTGTATCGAGTCTGAGACTAACACCGTCGCCAAATCAGCCAGTCCCTTGTAGTACGCCGTTATCATGGCCAAGCCGAGGCCGATGAGGCCGGCGATTCCCATGGCGACGACGGCGATGGTCAGGGATATCCTGGCCCCGAACACCACCTGTGTGAATAAGTCCTTCCCGTTTGTCGCCGTGCCGAACGGATGGAATCTGCCGAAGTCGTCGTACGTCATCGGCGCGACGTTCTCGTCGCCCGCTCCCTGCGACCCGGAGCCGAGGTTGGCCTCGCCGACGAGGACGGTCTCGACGCTCTGGGTGTCTTCGCTCCAGTAGCTGACCTCGTAGTCGTACGGCTGGAGGATGTTCTGCTCCATCGTGGTCGGACCGAGCGCGGGCGCGAATACCGCCATGACCACAAACGTGATGACGATAATGAGCCCGAACTTGCCCCAGGAGTGACCCCGGAAGCGGTTGACCACGTCGTCCCGCGGCGTCCAGTCGACGCGGCGGTAGTGACGGCGGAACCGCTTGTAGCCGTTCCACGCCCACGCCAGCACCGCGAAGGCGTACGCGTAGACGAACGCGACGCGGATGGCCCACGCGACCGCGGGCGAGAGCCCGAGGAACGTGTTCTCGTAGCCCGTGCCGTTCCAGTAGCCCTGGTTCGGAATCACGTCGCGGGAGACGAGCGTCGGAATCGCGTCGAACGCCGCCTGCAGCGACTGGACGGCGGACGCGCCGGGGTCACCGGGGATGAGGTTGACGACCACGCCGGCGACGGCGCCGACGACTTGGAGGATAGCGCCCAGTTCGACGCCGATGAGGACTGCACCGACGGCGGCCCAAATCAGCGCGGGCTGGGGGTTCTCAGCGACTCGTTGTCGGAGCGGAATTTCGGTTTCGGTTGTCGTGCTCACTGTGATTCACCCGTCGTACCCGACGCGCGGGTCGATAATCGTGTACAGGAAGTCCTGTAGGATGTTCGTGCCGACCAGGATGAGGATGAAGATGAACATCAGCGTCCCGATGAGCGGCAGGTCCCCGTTGATGGCTGCGTTGAAGAACAGCCAGCCGAGGCCGTTGATGGCGAAGACCGTCTCGACGAACACTGACCCGCCGAGAAGCAGGAACGCCTCGCCCGTGATGATGGGCACGAGCGGGATGAGCGCGTTCCGGAAGATGTGCTTCCAGACGAGCGAGCGCCCGGAGACGCCCTTCGCGCGGGCGGTCTCGACGTAGTTCGAGTTGATGGTCTCGAGGACGGCGGTGCGGCCGATACGCATCTCGTTCCCCATCGACGCCGACCCGAGGACCAGCGCGGCCGGAGCGATCTGCTTCGTCGCTCGGATGAACGACTCGGTCCACCCGCCGGGGTCGGCGAGGAACTGCTCGACCGGTGACTGGAAGAAGCCGAGCGCCGGCGGCGTGACGACGTTCGTCCTGACGATCCACGTCTGCCACGTGAACAGGCCGTTCGTCCACGTCCCGAGCTGCGAGAGGGCCGTGACGAGCATGATGGCCAGCCAGAAGTTCGGCATCGCGCGCCAGACGATTCCGCCGAAGGAGGCGGCGTAGTCCGAGGGCGTGTTCGGGTTCAGCCCGGCGTAGAAGCCGAGCGGAATCCCGACGAACAGCGCGATGACGACCGACCAGAAGCCGAGCCAAATCGTCCGGGGCGCGTAGATCTCGATGAGTTCGTACGCGGTCGTCCCGGGCGCGATGACCCACGACTGGCCGAGTTGGAAGGTGAACAGGTCGTACATGAAGTCGAGGTACTGACTCCAAAGCGGCTGGTTCAACCCGAGGTTCGTTCGAATCTGTTCTGCCGCCTGTGGGTTGTATTGCGTCCCCAGAATCGCCGAAACGGGGTCGAGTGGCCCCAGGCGGATGAGGGCAAACGTAATTGTCGTCCCGAAGATGACGACAGGAATCGACATCAGTACCCTGCGGAGGAAGTACTGCCATCGACTCATGGCATCACCTCGCAGACCGTTCGAGCGGACATTATTGTACTGGTTTAATGAGTGGTATGGATATGTCTTGCGCTTCGAAGTCCTAATGTCGCAGTTTCAGCAACTCTACTGCCAGATTATAGTATATAGTTGGAACTAATTGTACGCTTGTCAAAAATAACCGGACGTTTCGATTGAGACGGGACGCGAGGGCGCGTCCGTACTACCCGGTCTTACCGGTTGAGGGTGACGTTGTTGAGCTTCTGGCGGCTCGGACCCATGCCACCGAACGGCTCGATGTTCACGGTGTCGTACCAGAACGTCTCGTCCTTGCGGTTGTAGATGGGCAGCATCGCGACGTCTTCCCAGTTGGCCGTCTCGATGTCGACGTAGGCCTCGTCGCGGATCTGCTGGGCCTCGTCGGTCGGGGCCGGGTTGTTGACGACCTGCTGGTAGGCGTCGGTCGCCTGCTGGTAGGCGTCGCCGTTTTCGGCCGTCCAGTTGACGTACGAGATGGGGCCCTGCTTGGACGTGTCCGTCTGCGGCGGGTTCAGGAGCTGCAGGAAGTTGTCCGGGGCCGGCCAGTCGGCGATCCAGCCGAGGGTGTACGCTTCGAGCTGACCGTTGCGGCCGCGCTCGAGGAGCGTCGAGAAGTCGGCCTTCTGAATCTGCATGTTGATGTGGGCGGACGCGAGCTGGTCGCGGAGGATGCTCGCCATCTCCTCCCACGTGTTGGAGTTGTACTGGGTCCACTGGACCTCGAACTTGTTGTCCTCACCGTAGCCGGCTTCCTCCATGACTTCGCGGGCGGCCTGGATGTCCGTCTCGTCCGCGTTGTACGGGTATTCGGAGTCGATGAGTTCGTTCGCGGCCTGCGCGCCACCGGGGAAGATAGTCGGCGGCGTGAAGAGCTGTGCGGGGGAACCGCGGCCCTTGAAGACCTCCGAGACCATCTGACCCTGGTTCAGGACGTACGCGAACGCCTGACGGACCGGCTTCGGGACCTTCTCCATGTTGAAGCCGACGTAGAAGATCGACAGCGTCGGGACGCCGACGTAGTTGAGGGTCTTCCCGTTGCGGACGGGACCGTACTTACCGATTTCACGACCGTACTCGTCGGTCGACTCGACCTGAACGAGACCGGGGTCGTACTGCGCGGTGGGCAGTCCGAAGTAGTCCGCGTTCTCGTTCATCGCGTAGTTGTAGCGGGCCGTGTCGTCCTCGATGACCTGCCAGCGGACGTTGTCGACCTGTGCGACCTGTCCGTAGTAGTCGTCGTACTTGGAGACGGCCGCGGCGGTACCCTGCTCCCAGAAGGCGAACTCGAACGGACCCGCGCCGATGGGGTTGTTCGAGGCGAACTCGGTGTACTCCATCTCGCCGTCGTAGCCCTCGACGTCGCCGAGGACGCCCTCGGGGAGGGCGGCGAACGAGGTGTAGGCGAACATCTCGAGGGTGTCGTGGAACGGCTCGGAGAGGTTGACGACGAGTTCGGTCTCGGTCTCGCCGACTTCGACGCCGAGCGAACCGGGGACGTAGCTGTCTTCGTCGTCCGTCTCGTGTTCCACGCCGACGGAGTCGAGGATGAAGTAGGCGCGGCGGCTGTTCTCGGAGGCCGCGAGGCGCTCCCACGCGTAGATGAAGTCGGACGCGGTGACCGTCTCGCCGTTGTGGTAGGTCGCGTCGGCGAGCTGGAACGTGTAGGTCGTGAAGTCGTCGGAGACCGTGTAGTCCGCAGCGAGCTCGTTTTCGACCGTCGGCAGGGCGTTCGGGTACGACATCAAGCAGTCGAAGACCTGCTGGATGATGATGCCCGACGACGTGTCAGTCGCGGCGACGGGGTCCATCGTCGTGATGGTGCCCGAGAGGATGCGGTTGAAGACCGACCCGGACAGTTCCGTGCCCGTGTCCTCTTCGGTCGTCGTCGCGGTGGTGGTCTCATCGCCACCGGATTCGGTCGTCGTCGTCTCTTCACCGTCACCGCCGGTACAACCGGCGAGGGCGGCGGCCGTAGCGGCCCCACCCGTTGCCTTCAGGAAACGGCGACGCGAGAGTTTGTTAGTGTCTGGCATTCGAACCAATCTTTCCGGGCCGCGTGGATAAACTTACCGTATTCGATTTGTTTGATATAGTGTAGCGTGGAAGGGATGTAGTTCCATACCTAAGAGGCGAAAACTGCCACGAGAATCCCCAGAGAACTCGTTTTACATTTTAAACCACTTTTCGGGACGACAGAATCGGGTAACGGGGGGTCCCTCTCGGCCCGCCGTTTCGGTCCACTTATATAGGGGTGTCACTATGTATCATACATGACGCCGGATGCGACGGCTTCCGTCGACGACTCGGGCGCCGAGGTCATGGCCTCGGTGGATCGCTCTCAGACGGGCCAGCGTCTTATTATCGCGGACATCTCCCGCGATGACGCGTGGCTCGCTGCTGACGTAGCCGACGCACTCGCACTCGACGAGTGGCGATAATCGCTCCGGCCCCGTAACCCCGCCGCCGGACGCCCGGCGGCCAGACCATTCACATTTTAGTCCGACTCGCTCGTGGTACGTTGCATGAACGCTCGAGCGGTGACGGTGAGCGAGGAGTACCTCGCCCGCCTCGAACACGGTGCGGACTGGCGCGAGGAGATCGAGGAGTTCTGCGCGCGCAAGGACATCGAGTCCGCGTGGTTCAACGCCATGGGTGCCGTCCAGGACGCCGAACTCTGGTTCTACGACCAGACGGACCAGGAGTACCAGTCCGTGACGTTCGACGAGCCGCTCGAAGTCGCCGCCTGCGTGGGTAACGTCGCGCTCCTCGACGGCGAACCCTTCGCACACACGCACGCAATCCTTTCTCGGCGTAGTGGGCAGTCGCTCGCCGGACACCTCGACTCTGCGACCGTCTTCGCCGGCGAAGTGAACCTCCGCGCCTTCGAGGAACCGCTCGAACGCGACCACGACGCGGTGACCGACCTCGACCTCTGGTTGTAACCGTGCGCGAGGAGGACTCCCGGTACTTCCGTCGCATCGAAGCCCGCCTCGACGAGGCGTTCGACCTCGCGGAGGCCGCGAAGGCGACGGGGTACGACCCGAAGACCGAAGTCGAGATTCCGGTCGCCAAGGACATGGCCGACCGCGTGGAGAACATCCTCGGCATCGACGGCGTCGCCGAGCGCGTTCGCGAACTCGAAGGCGAGATGTCCCGCGAGGAAGCCGCGCTCGAACTCGTGACCGACTTCGTCGACGGCAACGTCGGGGACTACGACTCCCGCGAGGGCAAAGTCGAGGGCGCGGTCCGCACCGCCGTCGCCCTCCTCACCGAGGGGGTCGTCGCCGCGCCCATCGAGGGCATCGACCGTGTCGAAATCCTCGAAAACGACGACGGCACGGAGTTCGTCAACGTCTACTACGCCGGCCCGATTCGCTCGGCGGGCGGCACCGCACAAGCGCTCTCCGTGCTCGTCGCCGACTACGCCCGGTCGCTTCTCGACATCGACGAGTACAAGGCCCGAACCGACGAGGTCGAGCGCTACGTCGAGGAGATTAATCTCTACGACAAGGAGACCGGTCTTCAGTACTCGCCGAAGGACAAGGAGTCGCGCTTCATCGCCCAGAACATGCCCATCATGCTCGACGGCGAGGCCACGGGCGACGAGGAGGTCTCGGGCTACCGCGACCTCGAACGCGTCGATACCAACTCCGCCCGCGGCGGCATGTGTCTCGTCATGGCCGAGGGTATCGCCCTCAAGGCCCCGAAGATTCAGCGCTACACCCGCCAACTCGACGAGGTCGACTGGCCGTGGCTTCAGGACCTCATCGACGGCACCATCGGCAAAGACGACGGCAAGGCCGCGAAGGCCGACGACGCGGGAGACGACGGCGACGAAGCCGACGACGCCGAGGGTGACCCGGACGCAGACGCCGGCGACGCCGAGGGCGACGCGCCCGACGGACCGACCCGCGTCGAACCCGCGACCAAGTTCCTCCGCGACCTCATCGCGGGCCGCCCGGTGTTCGGCCACCCCTCCGCGCCCGGCGGCTTCCGCCTCCGGTACGGCCGCGCTCGCAACCACGGCTTCGCGACCGCAGGCGTCCACCCCGCGACGATGCACATCGTAGACGACTTCATCGCCACCGGCACGCAAATCAAGACCGAACGCCCCGGGAAGGCCGGTGGCGTCGTCCCCGTCGACTCCATCGAGGGGCCGACGGTCAGACTCGCCAACGGCGACGTGCGCCGCATCGACGACCCCGAGGAGGCCGAGGAACTCCAGAACGGCGTCGAGAAGATTCTCGACCTCGGCGAGTACCTCGTCAACTTCGGCGAGTTCGTCGAGAACAACCACTCGCTCGCGCCCGCCTCGTACGTCTTCGAGTGGTGGATTCAGGACTTCGAGACGACCGAGGCCAACGTGCAGGCGCTCCGCGACGACCCCGCGGTCGACCTCGAAGAGCCGTCGGTCGAACAGGCCCTCTCGTGGGCGACCGAGTTCGACGCCCCGCTCCATCCCACCTACACTTACCTCTGGCACGACATCTCGGTCGAGCGGTTCGACACGCTCGCCGACGTCGTCGCGGCCGGCGAGGTCGTCGCCGCCGAAGCCGACGGCGGCACGGCCGCCGCGCTCGAACACGACAACGAACCCGAGCGCGGACTGCAGGGCACGCTCGTCCTCGACAACACGCCCGAGATTCGGGAGGCGCTCGAACACCTGCTCGTCGCCCACCGACAGACCGACGAGACGCTCCGGGTTCCCGTTTGGCGACCGCTCGCCCGGAGCCTCGGCCTCACTGACGACCGCGAGCGGACGTGGGAACTCGATGACCTCTCCGAGCACGCCCGCGAGTGGGACGACGGCGACAACGCCGTCGAGGCTGTCAACGAGGTCGCACCGTTCACCATCCGCGAGCGCGCACCCACCCGTATCGGCAACCGCATGGGACGCCCGGAGAAGTCCGAGCGCCGCGACCTCTCGCCGGCCGTCCACACGCTGTTTCCCATCGGCGAGGCCGGCGGGAGCCAGCGCGACGTGGGCGACGCCGCCAGACACCGCGGCGAGTCCGGCAAGCGCGGCCAGATTTCGGTCCGCCTCGGCCAGCGTAAGTGCCCCGACTGCGGCGCGTTCGGGTTCAAGTCGAAGTGCCCCGACTGCGGCGGCCACACCGAACCCCACTACGAGTGCGACGACTGCGGGTCCGTCATCGAACCCGACGAGTCCGGCCGCGTCTACTGCGAGCGCTGTGAGTGGGACGTCGAGAGCGCCGAGTGGCAGGACATCGACCTGAACACCGAGTACCGCGACGCCCTCGAACGCGTCGGCGAGCGCGAGTCGTCGTTCCAGATTCTCAAGGGCGTGAAGGGGCTCACCTCGGCGAATAAGACGCCCGAACCAATCGAGAAGGGCGTCCTGCGGGCGAAACACGACGTGTCGTCGTTCAAAGACGGCACCGTCCGCTACGACATGACCGACCTGCCCGTCACCGCGGTCCGCCCCGAGGAACTCGACGTGACCGCCGACCACTTCCGCGAACTCGGCTACGAGACCGACATCGACGGCGAACCCCTCCGGTTCGACGACCAACTGGTCGAACTCAAAGTACAGGACATCGTCCTCTCGAACGGCGCGGCGCAGCACATGATGCAGACCGCCGACTTCGTCGACGACCTCCTCGAACAGTTCTACGGCGTCAACCGCTTCTACGAAATCGAAGAGCGGGACGACCTCATCGGCGAACTCGTCTTCGGGATGGCTCCCCACACCTCCGCCGCGGTCGTCGGCAGAGTTGTCGGATTCACGACCGCCGCGGTCGGATACGCCCATCCGTACTTTCACGCCGCGAAACGTCGGAACTGCTTCCATCCGGAGACGAAGGTCTGGTACCGAGACGAGACCGACCAGTGGCGATACGACGAGGTTCGAACGCTCGTCGAGAAGCGGCTCGATGACCCGGAGACCGACGACTTCGGGACGCTCGTTCAGGAGCTGGACGGAGACGTGTACGTTCCGTCTCTAACTAGAGACGGCCGAGAGACGGTCAAACCGGTCGAAGCAGTCTCTAAGCATGTCGCACAGGACCACCTCGTCCGCATCGAGACCCGTGGCGGGAGAGAACTAACGCTCACCCCGGACCACACGGTGATTCGAGCCGACGACAGCGGATTCACGCGGATTCCCGCGCACGACCTTGACGAAGGCGACGTGCTTCCGTCGCCCAAGCGCGTCGACATCGACGCGGACCCGGCCCAGTTCGACTTGCTCGATGAGTTCCTGAACGGCGAGTCGATACCGGCCGAAGACCTGATGATTCGGGGGCTCGGTGCGGACCGAATCCGGTCGCTATTCGACGAGCATACGGAATCGAACGGCTACCTAAAACCGGTCGCTGAACTGCTCGGACGGAGCGATTCGACGGTTTACAACTGGGTCTCTCGCGACAGCGTTCCGGCATCGGTGTTCGTGGAGGTTCTCGGAGACACCGAAACGGTCGTCGACGCGCTTCCGCGTGAGATATCTCTCGGCGTTCGTCGCGATACCGCGACCGTTCCGAGAGTGCTCGATATCGACGAGGCGTTCGGAACTGTACTGGGATACTACGCCGCAGAAGGATTCACGAGAACGTCGCCTGGAAACTGCTACCAGACGACTATCTGTATTCCGGACGAACTCGCCCGCGAACGCATCCTCAATACAGTTAACGAAGCTCTCGGCGTCGACGCGTTCGAGGAAAACGAGTGGAAAGTCACGGTTTCGAGCCGACTCGTGCAGTCGCTGTTTGCGGACGTCATCGGATGCGGGTCGCGCGCCGAGGACAAACGCATCCCGGGCTCGATACTCACCGGTCCCAAGCCAGTTCTTCGGTCCTTCCTGTCGGCGTACTTCTCCGGCGACGGAAGCGCGTCTTCGGACCGTGTGGAAGTTCGCGCACACACCGTGAGCGACGACCTCAAACGCGACCTCGTTGCCGCGCTCAAACGCTTCGGCATCGCCTCGAAGACCTATTCTGAGCGCCGAACACCACAAACAGGTGCGGTGGCGGAGTTCTACGACGGAGACGGGGTCCCGACGTTCGACTCGTGGGTCCTCAAACTCACGTCGGAGAACGCGGTTCGATTCGCCGAGGAAGTCGGTTTCCACCTCCCTCGAAAGAGCGAGGCGCTGGCGAACGCTCTCGACGACACGGACATCCGAAGCCAGCGTCTCTTCTCGGACGGCGGGGACACGTGGCTCGACGAAGTCGTCTCGGTCGAATACCTCGAAAGCGATATCGACCACACTTACTCGTTGACCGTCGAAGACACCAACTCGCTGGTCGCCAACGACCTCCACGTCGCACAGTGCGACGGTGACGAAGACTGTGTCATGCTCCTCATGGACGGTCTTCTCAACTTCTCGAAAGAATACCTCCCCGACAAGCGCGGCGGGCAGATGGACGCGCCGCTCGTCATGTCCTCGCGCATCGACCCCTCGGAAATCGACGACGAGGCGCACAACATGGACATCGTGCGGCAGTACCCCCGCGAGTTCTACGAGGCGACCCTCCGGATGGAAGACCCCGACGACTGGGAAGACGAGGTCACCATCGCCGAGGAGTACCTCGGAACCGACCGCGAGTACACCGGGTTCGACCACACCCACGACACCACAGATATCGCCGCCGGACCCGACCTCTCTGCGTACAAGACCCTCGGGTCGATGATGGACAAGATGGACGCCCAGTTGTTCCTCGCGCGGAAACTCCGGGCGGTCGACGAGACTGACGTGGCCGAGCGCGTCATCGAGTACCACTTCCTGCCGGACCTCATCGGGAACCTCCGCGCCTTCTCGCGACAGGAGACGCGGTGTCTCGACTGCGGCGAGAAGTACCGACGGATGCCGCTTTCGGGCGACTGCCGCGAGTGCGGCGGCCGGGTGAACCTCACGGTTCACCAGGGCTCCGTGAACAAGTACATGGACACCGCGATTCAGGTGGCAGAGGAGTTCGACTGCCGCGACTACACGAAACAGCGCCTCGAAGTGCTCGAAAAGAGCCTCGAATCAGTCTTCGAGAACGACAAGAACAAACAGTCGGGCATCGCGGACTTCATGTAGTCTAGGTCGGTTTTTTCCTCCAGGTTTTGCGAGTCGAGCGGAGCGAGACTCGGAAAAAGTGGAGAACGAGCAGTCGGGTATCGCGGACTTCATGTAGTCTAGCGGTCGGTTTTTCCTCCAGGTTTTGCGAGTCGAGCGGAGCGAGACTCGGAAAAAGTGGAGAACGAACAGTCGGGCATCGCGGACTTCATGTAGTCTAGGTCGGTTTTTTCCTCCAGGTTTTGCGAGTCGAGCGGTGTAGCCGCTCGCGAAACCTGGCCTTCGACCCGCACAATTGGTCTCTAATGAGCTATTCCTGTTAATCTCTCTCAGTATCGTACGTCACTCGCTGACTCTGCTCACTAGTGTCCCTTCTAGTGTTTCTCATGCGCGCGCGAGACCCCAAACTACCTCGTCTCCGTTACCGCCGACCCAGCACTCGTAGCGAGGATACTGAGCCACGAGCGGCATAGATTCAATTCTATATCGCGGTATCTGGTTTATTATTTATACTCGCCCCGTGAGTGGCCGAACCTTCTGCAAGCTCTCGTCACCGGTTCGGCCGTTCCTTTTTATCCGCTTGCGCGACGAATAGTCACATATGGCTGACGAGACACAGCCGACGGTGGGAATGACGGTGTACGCGGAGGACGGAACCAAACTCGGGAGCATCCGCGGTTTCGACGACGACGGCTTCTTCGTGACGACTCGCGACGGACTCGCCGGGATGTCCGTCGAACACGAGCGCGCCGGCCACGAGTTCGGCGAGGCCGAGTTGATGTGGCGGTGCAGCGACTGTGGCGAGATGGGTGACCTCGACGGGCTCCCCGACACGTGCCCGAACTGCGGTGCCGAGCGCGAGAAACTCTACTACTGGACCGAGGACTGAGAGACGTCCTCGATTCGACCGCCGCGCCGCGAAACTCGTTATTTTTGTCGTCCGCCGAGTACGGATAGCCATGCGAATTCTCGTCTTCGGCGCGGGCAGTCTGGGCACGCTCGTCGGCGGCCTCCTCGCGTCGGTCCACGACGTGACGCTCGTCGCCCGCGACCCGCACGCGGCGCGGGTGTCGGCGGCCGGGCTCGATATCGTCGGTGCCGAGTCGGCACACGTCTCACCGGCCGCGACGACGACCGAGACGGGCCACTCGGCGGACCTCGCACTCGTTACCGTCAAATCGTTCGACACCGCAGCGGCGGCCGACGCGCTCGCCGACTGCGACGTGGGCGCGGTGCTGTCGCTTCAAAATGGGCTCACCGAGGAGACGCTCGTTTCTCGCCTCGATGCGCCGGTTCTCGCGGGGACGGCGACCTACGGGGCGCGGCTCGTCGAACCGGGTCGCGTCGAGTGTACCGGCGTCGGTCGGGTCGTCTTGGGAGCGCTCGACGGCGGGCCTGATGCACTCGCGGAGCGCGTCGGCAAGGCGTTCCGAGACGCGGGGCTCAACACGCTCGTCGCCACCGACATGCCGAGGCGGCGCTGGGAGAAACTCGCGGTCAACGCCGGAATCAACGCGGTCACCGCGCTCTCACGGGTCGAAAACGGCGCGCTCGCGGGCGACGACGCCGGTGAACTCGCACACCGGGCGGCCCGCGAGACGGCCCGAGTCGCCCGATTAGAGCGCGTGTCGCTCCCGAATCGCGTCGCCCGCGAGGCGGTCGGCCGGGTGGTCGAAAAGACCGCCGCGAACCGCTCGTCGATGTTGCAGGACGTCGCGGCCGAAAAGCGGACCGAGGTCGACGCTATCAACGGCGCGGTGGTCGATATCGCCGCCGAACACGGCTTCGAGGTGCCGACGAACCGGACGCTCGCGGCGCTCCTTCGGGCGTGGGAGCGAGGAGCAGGGATACGCTAAGCGAGTAGCCCCGGCTTCGGTCGCTATTCGAGGTAGCCGAGGTCGCGCAGTCGGTCCTGTGTCTCGTCGTCCATCTGGTCTACGGAGTCGTCCGACACGTCGGTGTCGAGCGCGTCGGTCCACGCGCCGCCGATGGCGTCTTCGAACTCCGCGAGGGCGGCCTCCGTCTCGGCGACCGCCTCATCGTCTGAGTCGGCGACGTTCTCGGTCTCGTCGGGGTCGGCGTCGATGCGGTAGGCCTCGTCAGGGACGCGGTCGATTCGGACGTACTTGGCGTCGACCCGTCGCGCCGCCCGCATCCGGGAGTAGAACCGCGAGTCCTCGGGGAGTTCGATGCCGGCGCTCGCGGCCTTCTCCTCCAACTGCTTGAGTTCGACCACCGGACGAGAGTACTCGACGAAGGCGTACTCGCCGTTTCGGCGCTGACCGGGGTCGTCGTTCGCCGCGCGCGCGAACTCCCGGTAGTCGGCCGACAGGAGCGAGCGCGTGCGGTCGAGGGCGACCGCGTCGTCGCCGGGGCTCGCGGGCTCGCCGCCCTCGACGCCGAGCGAGTCGAGGACCGTGTGGTAGAGGTCGACCAGTTCGACCTGGTCGTCGCGGCGGTCCGCGCCGAGGTCGGGGTGTTTGACCATGAGTGGGACGTTGATGAGCGGGTCGTACAGGCAGAACTCGTGGCCGTAGAGGCCGTGTTCGCCGTGGAGTTCGCCGTGGTCGGCGCAGACGACGACCATGGTGTCGTCCCAGCGGCCGGTCTCTTTCAGGTGGTCGAACAGCCGGGTGAGTTGGTCGTCGATGTGGGCGATTTCGGCGTCGTAGAGCCCGCGGATGTCCTCCCACTCGTCGTCGCCAATCTCGTAGGCTCCGGCGTTGTACTCCTTGGAGTTCTGGCAGACCTCGGTCGAATCGACGCCGGGCGCGAAGCGCTCTTTGTACTCCTCGGGCGGGTGGTACGGCAGGTGCGCGTCCATGAGGTTGACGAACGCGAAGAACTCCTCGGAGTCGTCGACGAAGTCGATGGTCTGGTCGATAACCGCGGGTGTCTTCGAGTCCGCGCCCTCGCCGCCGGCGAGATACTCGTGGGCGGTGTTGCCGAGGCTGACGAGCTTATCCGCGAGCGTCCGGAGCGCGTCGCTGTCGTTCATCGTCTTCCACGCCTTCGCCAGCGGGCCAGACAGGAACTCGCCGGGCATGACCTCGAAGAAGTTGTCCTGCTCGGCGAAGCCGTCGGTCAGGTGCGTGTAGGGCGTTATCCACGCATTCGAGGAGTAACAGGCGGTGTCGTAGCCGGCCGCCGAGAGCGTCTCGGCGAGGGTCGTCGCGCCTTCGAGGTAGGGGTTCTCCTGGTCGGCCCCGTGTTGGCTCGGGTACATCCCGGTGAAAAGCGAGGCGTGGACCGGGAGCGTCCACGGCGCGGGCGCGACGGCCTGCTCGAAGACGGTCGCCTCGTCGGCGAATCGGTCGAGCCCCGGCGTCGTCGGGCGGTCGTAGCCGTACGGCGTGAGGTGGTCCTTCCGGACCGTGTCCATGACGACGAAGAGGACGTTCTCGGGCGACTCGGCAGTCATACCCGAGGGTGGGGAGTAGTCGCCGATAAAACTCCTGTTCTCGGTCGACGACGGGACGAAACCGTCCGAAACGCCGACTTAGAACGGGGCCTGCGGGCCCTGGTCGTCTTCGATGTCGGTCGTGTCGTCGCTGGTGTCGCCGGGGAACGACGGACTGCCGCCGCGGCTGTCGCCGCCCATCCCGTCGTCGCCGCCCATGCCGGTGTCGGCGTGGACTTCGTTGATCTCGGGAATCTCCTTGACCATGCGGGTCTTGATGGCCTGGATGGTCATCGGGGAGATACCGCACCCGGAGCAAGCGCCACCGAGGAGAACGGTGACCTCGCCGGTCTCGCGGTTGAGGTCGCGGATGGCCGCGCTGCCGCCGTGCATCTGGATCTGCGGGAAGTTCCGACGGAGGAAGTTCACGACACGCTCTTTGAGGTCGTCCTCGCCGTCCTGCGTCTCCGTGCTCATGCACGCGGCTTCGAGGTGAACGTGCTTAGGCCTTTGGTTCGGGGTTACGCCTCGACGCCGAAGACCCGCCGAAGCTCGCCTTCGATTTCGTCGACGTAGCGGTCGAGGACGGCGTCGAGCTCGTCATCGTCGATTTCGACCGCAGTCAGTCGTTCGGCGGGGTTCTCGGGGAGCTGTACGGAGAAGTCGCCGTCCTCGTAGAACGGCTCGGACTCGTTGAGAATCTGCTGGTCGACCCCGTGGATGAGCGACGAGTCGAACTCGTCGTTCATCGTCTCGAAGGCGTTCTTGTACGCGCGCTGGAGTTCGGGGAAGTAGTTGGCGTACTTATCCTCGAACTTCTCGGGGTCGAAGTCGGTCATACTCGGAGCTTTCGCGCTCTGAGCAAAAAATCGGACGATTGGTCGACGCGCTTCTGAGGCCGGTCACGTCGATGTTACCTGAGACTTTTCTGTCTGTTAGATAAATATGATAATGTATGGAATTAACATACAATCTAACGTACAAAACAATCCCCCGTGCAGACCTCGGTGTGTGGTAGTCGATGGATCGGAAATCTGCTGCCACGTCGGCGACCCGGTGGAGCCCGATATTTATCCGACTCGCGCTGGGTATCCCGATGGTCGTCTCCGGTTTCGGTAAGGTCCTCGCGGTCGGGCCGAAATCGATGGGAATCCCCGGCTTTTCGGGTTTCTTAGCGAGTCTCGGCGTCCCGCTGCCGACAGTCGCAGCGTGGGGCGTCGGCCTCCTCGAACTCGTCGGCGGACTGTTCTTGCTCATCGGTCTGCTCGTTCGCGTTGTCGGCGCTCTCGTCGCCGTCAACATGACCGTTGCGACGGTCCTCGTCCACCTCCCGAACGGCTACCCGGCTTCCAGCGGCGGCGTCGAACTGACCCTCTCGCTGGCGCTGGTCGCGGTCGCAGTCGCCCTGAGCGGACCGGGCTCGTTCTCGCTCGAACGCGCGCTGTTCGACGGCGAACTGCTCACAGACGGTGCGAACCCGGCGACACAGGCGGACTAAACCAAAGACGCACCCGATTTTTCTGGTACTCCCTGCCGACGTGGACGTTGACTCGGTTGGTCACGCTCGCCACCTCCGATTCTGTATAGCAACCACTGATTTATTGCAGACGCTCGGCAGAATCACGATTCTACGAGGAGAGCGACTCAGATACAGAAATTTGAGTGACGCGGGGCGTCACTCGATGAGCGGGCTGTCCACCCGCGCGGCGGAGAGTTCGCTCGCCGCGAAGATGGACGCAAGCTCGGTTATCAGTTCGTCGTACGACTCGTCGTCCTCGCGCAGCGCGTCGAGTCGCTCGACGGTTCGACGGTCCAGTTCGACCGTCTCTGTTTGTACCTCCGGTTCGTAACCGACCGGGTAGTCGTATTCGGCCTCGTTCGAGTTGGCAGTCGCCATCGTTCACCCCACTCCGGCATGCGTGCCGGTGCCATGACATACACAACCATCCGATATGAGGATTTCGCGGATTTCGACCCTGAACCGAACGCGAGCGCAGTCTACACTCGGACGTTCCCTCCCCCATCTCTGGCTACAATAAATCGTATTCTGCTATATCGAATTGTTCTCGAATCCGAATCAGGGAGTCATAGCCAGAATATTGGGTTGTTTAAGGACAAACGATTTTATACTCGGAAGGTTGTCGAACATTGGCAAGATGTTCGAATATACATTCAAACGCGAGTCAAATATCTCTGAATGTGGACAGACTAGCAACCGAGAATCGTCAGGCCACCCGGTTCGCCGCGATTGCGGGCCGCACGAGCCAGACCGGTCGCGCTCCCACGAGGTGTCCGCGCCCCCGTGACGTACGACCGCCGCATTCTCATCGACGCGCTGGCGCACAGACCGTTGCTCCGGCGGATGGTCCGGCCACTCGTCGCAGTCGCGGCGTTCGTCGTCGCCGGCGTCGGCGGGTTCAGCGCCCTCGCCGGCGCGTCCCTCGTCGACGCGGCGTTCTGGCTGCTCGACCCGACCAGCATCGAACTCCACTACCAGACACACGAGGGGCCGGCGACGCTCGTCAAGGCGTACGCCATCGTGATTCTCACCGGCCTCATCGGAACCGGACTGTGGGCCGGCGAGACGTTCGTCTCCGCGGCCTTCGGCGGACAGATACGCGAGGAACTCGACCAGATGAAACTCCAACGAGAGATAGCGGAACTCGAATCGCACGTAATCGTCTGCGGCTACGGAACTTTCGGGAAGACGGTGGCGGCGCGGCTCCGCGAGATGGGCCGCGACGTGGTCGTCGTCGAGAGCAAGGAGACGCAGTACCAGCGTGCGCTCGACGCGGACCTGCTCGCGGTCGAAGGCGACGCCCGCCGCGAGGACAGACTCACCGACGCGGGCGTCGAACGCGCCGTGACGGTCGTCGGCGCGATTGACGACTCCAAGGTGAACATCCAAATCGCCATCGCGGCGAGTCGGCTGTCCCCCGACGCCAAACTCGTCGTCCGCGCGGGCGACCAGATGGACGAGGCGCTCGCGCGCCGCGCCGGTGCCGACGAGGTAGTCGTCCCGGAAATCGTGAGCGGCGAGCAGGTCTGTTCGGAGCTCTGAGCCGCCGCGCCGACTCCGTCTT
Source organism: Haloferax sp. Atlit-12N (assembly GCF_003383095.1). Lineage (NCBI taxonomy): Archaea > Methanobacteriati > Methanobacteriota > Halobacteria > Halobacteriales > Haloferacaceae > Haloferax > Haloferax sp. Atlit-12N. Next base: position 1,396,499 of record NZ_PSYW01000001.1, on the reverse strand, counting down.
CCCGCCTGCTATTTGTTCACAGCGCACGCAGTTCGCCTATGCCCACTGACAAACCTCGCTACAACGACGAGGGCGTCCTGAAGAAGAAAGACTACAAACGCGAGTTGAACCGCCTCCAAGAGGAACTGGTGAAACTCCAGTACTGGATAAAAGAACACGACCTCCGGGTCTGCGTCGTTTTCGAGGGCCGCGACGCCGCGGGCAAAGGCGGCGTCATCAAGCGCATCACCCGCCGGCTCAACCCGCGGGTGGCGCGGGTCGTCGCACTCGGCAAGCCCACGGAGCGAGAGCGCGGTCAGTGGTACTTCCAGCGATACGTCGAACAGCTTCCGACGGAGGGCGAGATGGTGCTTTTCGACCGGAGTTGGTACAACCGCGCGGGCGTCGAGCGGGTGATGGGCTTCTGTACCGACGAGGAGTACGAGGAGTTCCTGCGGACCTGCCCCGAGTTCGAGCGGATGCTCGTGCGGTCGGGCATCATCCTCGTCAAATACTGGTTCTCCATCAGCGACGAGGAGCAGGAACGGCGGTTCCAGAAGCGAAACGAGGACCCGAAGCGCCGCTGGAAACTCAGCCCGATGGATCTCGAAGCGCGCTCTCGGTGGGCAGACTACTCCGAGGCCAAAGACCGGATGTTCGAACACACCGACGTCGAGGACGCGCCTTGGCACGTCGTCAACGCCGACGTGAAGCGCCACGCGCGACTCAACTGTATCTCGCACTTACTGGACCAAATCGACTACGAGGACCTGACGCCCGACCCTATCGAACTCCCGTCCCGACAGGACGACACCGGGTACGAGCGGCCGCCGATAGACAGCCAAAACTGGGTGCCGGCGAGGTTCGGTGAGAATCCGGTCGACGATTAGTCCGAGTCCTCAGCCAACTGCTCGCCGACGATGCGGTCGGCCTCGGCGATGAACGCCTCGACTTCGCCCTTCGGAATCGTCGCGCCCGCGGCCACGTCGTGGCCGCCACCGTCGCCGCCGACCGACCGCGACGCCTCACGCATGACTGCCGAGAGGTCCAGTCCGTCTCGGACCATCACGTACGACCCGCGCGAGGAGACCTTCACCTCGCCCTCTTCCGTGTCGGCGAACGCGAGGACGGGAATCCCGCTTCGGGTCGCGTTGGTGCCGACGGCCATTCCGGCGACGATGCCGACGATGGTCTCGCGTATTTCGTCGCCCGCGTCGAACCACTGGAGGTTGTCTTCGACGCGGACGCCGTGTTCCTTCACCCACTGGAGGCCGTTCGAGAGGTTCTTGCGGTGGTTCCGAAGGAGCCTGCGCGCCCGGTCGAGCGCCGCGTCGCGCTCGCCGAGACAGACCGCGAGGCCCACGTCGGCGCGGTCGTAGCGCGCGGTCGCGTTCAGGAGCGTCGAGAACTCGCTCACGTCGCGGAGTTCGGTCCCCTCCTGCTCCCGAGAGAGCACGTAGGTCGTCCCCACGAGGTCGTCGATGCGGGAGGCGGGCACGCCGCTGGCGATGGCGCGGCGAATCAGGGCGCTGGCGAGCGTCTGGCGCTCGTCGCCGGTCAGGTCGACCCACCGCTTCCACTCGCCGTCGTCGTCGCGGCAGGGAACGTCGAGTTCGGTCAGGAACTCGATGGCTCCGGCCTCGTTGTTCGAGATGCCGGGGATTCGAACGTCGGTCGCGTACTGGAGCAGTTTCGGGAGCGCGCGGGTCTGGCGGCCGTAGATTCGGAGGTCGGTGCCCTCCTCGACGACGCCGGCTTCGACGCCCTCGTCGACGATGCCCGCGTTGGCCCCGCGGAGTTCGCCGTTCGTGTCCTGCATGTCGCCGACAGCGCCGACGACGGCGAGCGCGGCGAGGTCGCGGTTGTCGCCAGCGTGAGACCCCGTCTCACGAGCGGACGGGCTGTGCCCGTCAGCGCTCTCGGGTTCGAGCGCCCGCGCGAGGACGTAGCTCGCACCCGCCCCAGAGAGTTCGCTCGCGCCGTTGAGACCGAACCGAAGTGGGTTGAGGTGGTGGTCGGTCTCGACGCCCTCGGCTGGCTGGTGGTGGTCGGCGATGACTGGGTGGAAGTCGCCCGCCGCCTCGTACTCGGCGATGATGTCGAGTTGGCCGCTTCCGAAGTCCGTGAACAGCACGGTGTCGTAGTCGGTCGCCGCGATGTCGGCCACGGCGGCCTCGTCGAGTTGGCGGCAGAACACCGTCTCGAAGGGGATACCGGCGCGTTCGAGCGCGGTCGAGGCGATGCCGGCGCTCGTCAACCCGTCGGCGTCGATGTGCGAGGCGAGGAGCACCCGGTCGGCGTCGCGGAGGCGGGCCGCGCAGGCCGCCGCGTGCTCTGTGAGTTCGGGGACGGGTCCGTCCATTGGTGTGGTACTCACGCCCTCTCCGGCATAAACGCTGGCAGTTCGGGCACGGAACCCCTTCGTTTCCACTCCAGTTCGACGGCAAACATACGCGCTCTTGCCGCGGCTTCGGCGATAAAGGCTCGTCTCCCGGCCCTCAGATTCGCCGTCTGACAACGAACAGGAGGACGGTCGCCAGCACCGTCGAACCGGCGACGAGCGCCCAACCGGCCCCGTAGCCCGTCGACTCCACGACGAAGCCGAAAAGCGGCGGGGCGACGAGGCCGCCGACGTTGAGCGCGGTCTGGCCGCCGGCGGTCGCCGCGCCGATGTCACCGTCGTCGACGACGCCGCTCAGACAGGAGTAGAAGACGCCGGTCGAGCCGTGGATGGTGAGGCCGAGCGCGACGAAGACGGCGATGGTGAGCGCGAACGAGCCGCCGGTTCCGACGAGGAGCGAAAAGAGCGCGACCGCGCCGGCCAGTTGGACGAGTGCGACGGTGGCCGCGCCGCGGGCCCCGCCGAGGCGGTCCGCGAGGCTCCCTGCGCCGATGCGTCCGACGCTTCCGGTCACCTGCGTCGCGGCGAGGACGCCCCCGGCAAGGGCGGGGCCGGTCCCGACCACGTCCTGCACGTAGAGGACGGTGTAGCCGAGCATCGAGAAGATGGACGCGCCGATGAACAGCCCGGCGGCGACGAGCGCGACGTAGGCGCGGTTGTCGCCGAGCCCGGCGAGTCGGGGGCGTTCGAGCCGGCCAGTCCCCGGATTTCCGCGGTAGCGCGTCGCGAAGACGAGCGCGTAGCCGGCGGCGAAGACGCCGATGACCCAGAAGCCGACCTGCCACGCGGCGACGACGGCGACGCCGGTGACGATGAGCGACGACGCTCCGCTGCCGACGGTGACGCCGACCTGTTTCAGCCCCATGGCGAGGTTCTTGCTCCCGGCGGGCGCGGCCGCGACGATGCCGCGGTTCGACGCCGGCATCGCGGTCGAGTAGGCCGCCCCGAGGAGCGCCACCGTCACCAACAACAGGAGGTACGACGGCGGCGCGAACGTGACGCCGACGAGCGCGACCGACAGCGCCAGCAGGCCGACGACCATGACGGGCTTTTCGCCGTAGCCGTCGACGGCCGCGCCGCTGGGGAAGAGAAACACCGTGTAGCCGAGCAGCCCGGCGGTCAGGAACAGTCCGACCAGCGACTCCGAGACCGAAAACGCGTCGCGGACGAAGCCGGTCGCCGCGAAGATGGCGTAGTAACAGAGGCTCGCGGCGGTCTGCCAGCCGGCGACCGAGCCGACGTCGCGCCACGAGCCGTCTCTCGTCTCGGCTTCCGCCTCGGCTCCCGTCACGTCACTCGTGGTACGTCGGCGCGGCGGTCTCGACCGCGGCGACCGCGAGCGCTTCGAACGTCGCCTCGTCGGGGACGACGGTCACGTCGATGCCGTGGGACGCCGCGGTGTCGCGGGTCGGCGGTCCGATTGCGCCGACGACGGCGTCGTTCAGGCCGGCGATGGCCTCCTCGCGGACACCGCGCTCCGCGGCGGCGTCGAGGAAGTGTTCGACCGTGAGCGACGAGGTAAAGAGGGCGGCTTCGAGGTCGCCGGCGGCGGCCAGTTCGACCGACTTTCCGGCACCCTCGGGGCGGACGAGTCGGTAGAGTACCGTCTCGTGAACGTCCGCGCCCGCGTCGCGCAGGCCGTCCGTGAGGACGGCGCTGCCGTGGTCGCTCCGGGCGACTTCGACCGTCGCGCCGTCCACGTCGGGCGCGAGGTGTTCGACCAGTCCGGCCGAGGTGTACTCGTCGGGGACGCGGTCGACTGTCCAACCCACTTCGCGGGCGGCGTCGGCGGTCGCGGGGCCGATACAGCACAGCACCGCGTCGCCGGGGTTCCAGCCGGCCTCGTCGAGGAGTTCGACGCCGGTCTTGCTCGTCAGGACGACGAACTCGCCGGTCTCGGGCGTCGCGCCGGTCGGCTCGATTGCGAGCATCGGGTCGGGGACCGGGGTCGCGCCGAGCGAGTCGAGGAGTTCGACGGCGCGCTCGATGCGGTCGTCGTCGGGGCGGAAGACGGCCGCGCGGACCTGCTGGCTCATTCGTCTCCTCCGGCACCTCCCGCGCTCGTGTCGGCTTCAGCGATGGCGTCCGCGCCGCCGCCCTGCAGGAACTGCTTGACGCGGTCGCGGGTCGCCGCGACCTCGCCGATGACGGTAATCGCGGGCGGTTCGATGTCGGCCTCGTCGCGCACGTCGACGATGGTGTCGAGCGTGCCGGTGGCGACGCGCATGTCGGGCCACGTCGCTCGCTCGATGAGGGCGACGGGCGTGTCGCCGTCCATCCCCGCCTCACGGAGTTCGGCGGTGTACAGCGGGAGTTTGCCGACGCCCATGAGGACGACGAGCGTCCCGCCGGTCGCGGCGAGCGCGTCCCAGTCGACCGCGGACTCGTCTTTCGTCGGGTCCTCGTGGCCGGTGACGAACGACACCGACGAGACGTGGTCGCGGTGGGTGACGGGGATGCCCGCCGCGCCGGCCCCGGCGACCGCCGAGGTGATGCCCGGCACGACTTCGAAGGGAATCCCGTTGTCGGCGAGGTGTTCCATCTCCTCGCCGCCGCGGCCGAAGACGAACGGGTCGCCACCCTTCAGGCGGACCACGTCCTTGCCCTCGCGGGCGAGTTCGACCAGTCGGTTGTTCGTGTACTCCTGTGGGGTCCACTCACCGCCGGCGCGCTTGCCCACGTCCTCGCGCTTCTCGGCCGGAATCATCCCGAGAATCTCCGGGCCGGGGAGCTTGTCGTGGAGCACCACGTCGGACTCGTCGATGAGGCGGGCGGCCTTCATCGTCAGCAGTTCCGGGTCGCCCGGGCCGCTGCCGACGAGGTGGACCGTGCCGACGCCGTCGCCGTCGGTCGCGTCGCCGTTCGACTGCGCGCCGGTCGACCGCTCGTCCGCCGTTTCGGATTCCGCGTCGTCGGCCGTCATCTCACTCCTCGGCCTCCTCGCGGGCGGCATCGACTAACTGGCCGGCACCGCGGTCGCGCAGGGCCGCCGCGAACTCGCGGGCGGCGTTGGCGTGGTTGCCGACGGGGAGGTCCCGAGAGGTCTTGATTGACTCCGAGCCGTCGGTCGCCAGCACCTGCACGTCGACGTGGACGTGTTCGCCCTGCAGGAGGGCGTGGACGCCGACCGGGGCGATACAGCCGCCGCCGAGTTCGGCGAGGATGGTCCGTTCGACGGTCGTCTCGACGCGGGTCCGCGGGTGGTCGAGTTTGTCGTGGATGAGGTCGATGACCTCCGAGTCCGCGGCGGTCACGGCGATGGCTCCCTGTCCGGGCGCGGGGACGAACGTCGTCCGCGGCAGGCGCTCGTAGTTCACCTTCTCGGTGAGGCCGCTGCGCTTGAGTCCCGCCTCGGCGAGGACGATGGCGTCGTACTCGGTTTCGACCTTCCGGCCGAGCGCCTGCCGTTCGAGTTCGGTGAGTCCCTCGAACCACTCGTCTGCGGTCTCGTCGAACGCCTCTTCGTGGTCGGTCTTTCCCTTCTTTTCTTGCCGCTCTTTGTCGTTTTCGACGCGGGCCTCGTGTTCGCGCTGGAGGTGCGTCGCCAGCAGTTTCTCGATGCGGGTGTCGACGTTGCCCCGGAGGGGCTCGACTTCGAGGTCCTCGCGGTAGTTCAGCAGTTGGGCCTGCCGGCGGAGCGACGACGTGCCGACGACGGCTCCCTCCGGTAGGTCGTCGATGTCGTGGCCCTCGGCCGTGACGAGCACGTCGCCCGCCGGCGCGCGCTCGGGAACACCCGCGACGACGAGGTCGGCGGGCTTCTCGGTCGGCATGTCTTTCATCGAGTGGACCGCGGCGTCGACCTCGCCGTCGAGGACGCGCTCGTCGAGCGCGCGGACGAACGCGCCGGTCTTGCCCAGTCGGTGGATGAGTTCGTCCTGAATCCGGTCGCCCGTGGTCTCGACTTCGACGAGTTCGACGTCGAGTCGGCGGCCCGCGAGCGCCCCCTGCACGCTCGCGGCCTGCGCGCGAGCGAGCGCCGACCCTCGCGTCGCCAAGCGAAGTGTTGTAGTCATACGCGTCAGTCCGGTCCCCGCGTTGAAAAGCCCTCCAGTTCGCTCCCGCGCGTCGGGTCGAACCCGAACGGAAGACCGATACAGTCCCCGCGCGACGACCCGGACGATGTCCGCCCTCGATTCGGTCGTCCGGCAGGTCGGCGACTTCGTCGTCGTCGCGCTCCTCCTGTTCGGCCTGACCTCGGTCGTCGCGCCCCTCGACCTGTTTCTCTCGTCGGTCGGCGTCGAACCGCCGTGGTTCGCCGGCCTCGTCGCGGCCGCGCTCATCGCGCTCGCGCTCCTCCTCGCGCGCCCCCTTCGCCTCCGTCTCGTCGCCCGCGTCTGGGGTATCGGCCTCGTCGTGACCGCCGTCTGGATTCCGCTGTTAGTCCTCCTCGAACTCCAAGGAAACCCAGTCGGTATCCTCGTCTCGTGGGCGGTCTGTCTCGGCGCCGGCGTCGCCCTGACCTACCCGCCGCTGTGGCGGGCGGCCGAGGCGCGACTGCGGGCCGAGTGAGTCGCGTTCGCGCCGGGTCGCAGTCGCGCGAGCGACCGTCGCTCGCACGGCCGAACCGCGTTCGTATCGCAGTGCCGAACAGTTATCCGCCTTCGCGGCGACGCCTCCGACGTGAACAGGCCCCTCCGTCTCGCGCTCACCTTCGGCGTCGCGTTCGTCGTCGCGCTCCCGCTCGGATTCATCTTCGCGCCGGACCCGACGGGGGTCGTCCCGCTTTTCCTCACCGTCGGACTGGCCGCCGTCCTCGGACTTCCGGCGTACCTCGGGCTCTCTCGGGCGATAGCGTCGTAAAAAAGTTTCTTCGGCGGGTCGCCGGTCGGGACGCGCCTACAGCGCTTGCTTGTACGCTTCCAGCGTCTCCTCGATATCCTCGTCGGTGTGGGCGTAGGAGACGAACTGCGATTCGAACTGGTTCGCCGTGAGGAACACACCTTGGTCTTTCATCTCCTGCCAGAAGACGCGCTCCCAGCGGTCGGTCTCCGCCTTCGACACGTCCGCGCCAGTCTTCGGGCAGGCGTCGTAGTTGGGACACGACTCGACCTGCGCACAGCCGTCGGCGCAGGCGTCGGCGCGCTCGGCCGTCCCGTGGCGCGTGAACACCGTCTTGAACATCGAGTCCGTGCCGACGACGGTGTACTCGGGGGCCTGGTCTTCGAGGATGTCCGTGATGCCCGACCGAAGCTTCTCGCCGAGGCGGTTGACGTGTCCGTACACGTCGTTTTCGGCGGCGTACTTCAGGTACTCGTGGCCCGCGGCCATCGTGACCGGGTGACCCGAGAAGGTGCCCGACTGGAACACGTCGCCGCCGGGGGTGAACTGCTCGACGAGTTCGGCCTTGCCGCCGACCGCGCCGACGGGGAAGCCGCCGCCGATAATCTTCCCGAACGTCGTGAGGTCGGGCGTGACGCCGAACTTGCCCTGCGCGCACTGGAGGCCGCCGACGCGGAAGCCGGTGATGACCTCGTCGAAGATGAGGAGCGCGCCGTGTTCTTCGGTCACGTCGCGGAGGGCTTCGAGGTAGCCGTCGACCGGGTGGACGATGCCCGTGTTCGCCAGAATCGGCTCGGTCAGTACCGCCGCGATGTCCTCGCCGTGTTCCTCGAACACCTCGCGGACCGTCTCCTCGTCGTTGAACGGGACGGGAATGGTGTGGTCGGCGAACGACGAGGGGATGCCGGGCGTCGAGGGCTTCGCGCCGCCGGGGCCGCCCTCGACGAGCGTGGACTCCTGTGCGCCGTGGTAGCCGCCCTGCATGACGACGATTTTGTCGCGGCCGGTGACGCCGCGGGCGAGGCGGACCGCCGAGACGGTCGCCTCCGTGCCGGAGTTGACGAACCGAAGCATCTCGACGGAGGGGACGTGTCGCGCGACGAACTCGGCGTGTTCGACCTCGATTTCGGTCGGCGCGCCGTACATCGGCCCGGCCGCGGCGTGCTTCTGGACCGCCGACTGGACGGGTTCGGGGGCGTCGTGGCCGTAGAGCAGCGGCCCGTAGCCCAGCACGTAGTCGACGTAGCGGTTCCCGTCGGCGTCGATGACGTGCGCGCCGTCGCCGCGCTCGACGAAGAACGGGTACGGTTGCGTCGCCCGGACGGAGGAGTTCACGCCGCCGGCGAGCACGGACAGCGCGCGGTCGTACAGCGCCCTTGACTCGTCGTGGTTCATGCGCGCCGGTTCGACCGCTCGCGGGAAAGACCTTACTGGGTCGGCCGCACCTGCCACCGGCGAACCAGTAGACGACACGGCCGGCGTGAACTGTCGGGCGTCGGGACTGCGGCGGACCTACCGCGCCGTCCCGTCCGCGGCGGCCTCAGCGCCGTCGTCGTCGGCCTTCTCCACCGACCCGGCCACGAGCAACCCGACCGCGTCGTTGAGCGCGTGGATGCAGGCGAGCGCGACCACGTCGCGCACGAGAAGGTACATGACCGTCGTCAGGAGCGCGGGGACGGCGATTCTGGCGACCGCGCCGCGCTCCCAGCCGACGGCGTGGCTCGCGGTGAACGCGGCGAACGAGACGCCGCCCGCGAGAAGCGGGCTTCCGGTGAGTTCGAGGAGTCGCTCGACGGCGTAGCCGTGGAACAGCACCTGCTCCGTGACGCCGGCGGTCCCGGCCACGAAGAGTCGGTGTCTGACCGACAGCGAGGCCAGTCCGGTCATTCCCTCGTCGAGACCCCCCACGCCGAGTCGGTCGAAGACGGGCGTCGTCACCGCGTTCGCGGCGAACAGGACGAAGACGCCGCCGCCGACCACCGCGACGAACGCGAGGGGGTCCAGCGAGCGGCCGGTCATCGAGGACAGCGGTCGCCCCTCGACGACGAGGACGTAGCCGCACAGGAGGGCGAAGACGGCCCACTTGTTCGCGTCGCTGACGAGGAGGTCGGCGCGGAGGTCGTCGGGTTCGGAGAGATACCGGTCGGCGAGCAGTCCGGCGACTGCCATTCCGAACAGCGCGACGGCGAGTCCGCCGAGGACCGCGACAGTCACCACGTGGAGCCACCGCTCATCGTCACGACGCTCGGTGCGGAGCGGAAAAACGGTTTCGCGTGGGTTCGGCTCTCGCCCCGCGAGGGGCCACCGGTACGTTCGACCGAACCGATATAACCTCGTCGCCGGTCGGAGCGACGGACGCGGAGACGGTACGAGAACCGCCGACAGAGAATGAGCGGCTCAGACCGCGTCGCGTCCGGTCTTGCCGGTACGGACTTGGACGGCGCTCTCGACGGGGAAGGTGAACACCTTCCCGTCGCCTTTCTCGCCCGTGTGGGCGGCGTCGGCGATGGCGTCGACCACGTCGTCGGCCGGGATGTCGGCGACGACGCATTCGACTTTGACCTTCTGGTGGAGGTCGACGGTGTACTCCTCGCCGCGCCACTGGCTCTTCTTCGCGGGCTGAGAGCCGCGGCCGGAGACGTTGGTGACGGTGAGCGACGGCGCGCCGATTTCGGCGAGCGCGGTTTTCACGTCCGAGAGCTTGTCGGGGCGGATGACGGCCATGACGAGTTTGATGTCGCCGTCGTTCGGAAGGTCGGAATCACTCATGAGTTAGTCCTCCCGGCCCGTCGTCATGAATCCATCCCCGCTCGGGACGCCGGAGCCGTCGGTGCGGATGCCGGTGTCGGCATCGGGCGACCCGAACTCGGGGTAGGTGTCGACGCCGTGCTCGGCGGTGTCGAGGCCCTCGCGCTCGTGGTCCGAAGAGACGCGGACCTGACCGATGGCCCGGAAGCCGCCGAAGACGACCGCGGTCGCGGCGAACGTCCAGATAGCGATGACGCCGACGCCGATGACCTGCGGGACGGCGAGCGAGACGAAGGACGCGCCGTCGTGCCACAGCGGGACGGCGAACACGGGGTAGAGGAGCGCGCCGAGGATGCCCGCGGAACCGTGAACGGGGAAGACCGCGCACACGTCGTCGATGTGGAGGCGCTTTTCGACGAACTCGAAGACGACCGGGAGCTGCGCGCCGGCGAGGAGGCCGACGACAAGCGCGCCCGGCCAGACGATGTCGTCCGCGATGGCGGTGACGCCGACGAGCCCGGCGAGGAGGCCGTTTGCGACGTAGAGCGTGTCGACCTTGCCGGTCTTGTACATGGCGACCCCGCCAGCGCCGATTGCGCCGGCGGCCATGCCGAGGGTCGTCACGAGGGCGACGCGGCCCACGAAGGCGAACGAGCCGAGCGTGACCGCGCCGTCGGCGTACGCGAGGGGCGCGGCGGCGGTGCCGACGTTGAAGCCGTACCAGCCGAACGCGAGGATGAGCGTGCCGAGGACGGCGAACGTGATGGAGTGACCGGGGATGACGTTCGCCGTGCCGTCGGGCTTGAAGCGGTTCATGCGCGGGCCGATAATCCACGCCGCGGTGAGACCGGCGATACCGCCCATGCCGTGGACGATCATGCCGCCCGCGAAGTCGTGGAAGCCGAGGGCGTCGAGGAAGCCACCGCCCCAGGTGAAGCCGACGACGACGGGGTAGATGACGCCCGCGATGAGGATGGTGTACGTGAGGTACGCGCGGAGCCGGGCGCGGCCCGCCACGGCACCGGAGACGATGGTGGCGGCGGTCATGGCGAAGACGGCGCCGAAGAGCCAGTCGACCCACGCCGTCGTCGCCGAGGCGTCGGGCGCGTAGAGGCTCATGAACGCCCCGGAAATCGTCGTCGCGGGGCCGCCGGTGAAGGCGGCGACGATTGACGACACGGCCGCGCCGAGTAGGAAGAACACGATGACGCCGATACTCCACGTCAGCAGGTTCTTGGTCAGTTGGTTGGCGACGTTCTTCGCGCGGACCTGCCCGGCTTCGAGCATGGCGAAGCCGGCGTGCATGAAGAAGATGAGGAACGTGACCGTGAGGACCCACACGAGGTTCACGGCCTCGACCACCGAAGCGAGGTCGGCCTGCAGGGGTGTCAACATACGATGCCTCCGACGAACAGTTCGTGCTGTGAAGTTGGACAGTCGTTCATATTGGTGCTCGATTCGCGACCGAATGTCTCGCGAACCATGAGAGATGCTATCTACAGACGTTCATATAACGGTTCGCGTTGACAAACGTCTACAAAAGGGCGTTCTGAGAGACGTATGTCCGATATAGGATGATGTATGTGTTGTATAAGGACGTAAGGCTAGCACTCAGTAAACAAATGTTGCCACGCAATCCTACGAATGTAGTGTAGGATTAGTAATAGGAATAGTTCGGGTCGTTCGTCAAACCCCAGTCGGGTGCGCACTCACGCGGGCCGCGGCGGGAGTGGCAAACAGAGACTTCGAGTCGGTTTCGGTCGTTAGTGCGCGCTCAGACTGCCGGGTTGCCCTCCTTACCGGTGCGGACTTGGACGGCGCTCTCGACGGGGAGGACGAACACCTTTCCGTCGCCTTTCTCGCCCGTGTGGGCGGACTCGGCGATGGCTTCGACCACGTCGTCGACGGGAATGTCGGCGACGACGCACTCGACTTTGACCTTCTGGTGGAGGTCGACGGTGTACTCCTCGCCGCGCCACTGACCTTTCTTCGCGGGTTGGGAGCCGCGGCCGGAGACGTTGGTGACGGTGAGCGACGGCGCGCCCGCCTCAGCGAGCGCGGTCTTCACGTCCGAGAGCTTGTCGGGGCGGATGATGGCCATCACCATCTTGATGCCCTGTTCTTCGTCGCTCATTGGCTGTCACCTCCGTTGGCTTCGACAGCTTCGTCTTCCGCGACGCCACCGTCGGTGCGCACGTTGCTGCCGCCGTCGGTCGCCGTGGGCGAGCCGAGCGCGCCGTCGGGACCCGCGTCGCCGACGAATTCGGGGTAGACCGAGACGCCGTGTTCGCCGACGTCAAGGCCTTCGACTTCCTCTTCTTCCGAGACGCGGAGGCCGAAGGCGGCGTCCGCGATGGCGAAGACGACCGCCGAGGCGAGGATGGTCCACGCGGCGATGACGACCACGCCGATGACCTGCATCACGAGTTGCGTGCCGGAGAAGCCGCTAACTGCGAAGACCGGGATGAGTGCCGTGCCGACCGCGCCCGCGACGCCGTGGACGGCGAAGACGCCACACACGTCGTCGATTTTGAGCGAGTCGACAGTCCAGCGGTACGCCGGCAGGACGATTGCGCCGCCGAGCGCGCCGAGGATGAGGCCGCCCCACCACGTGACGTGGGGGACGGCGCCGGTGACTGCGACGAGACCGGCGAGCAGGCCGTTCGCCATCCAGAGGGGGTCAGGCTTGCCCTGGTAGCTCGTCGAGACGATCATCGCGGCGACCGCGCCGGCGCCCATGCCGAGGGTCGTCACGAGAGCGACGCGACCGAGCGCGGCACCCATGAACTCCAGACCGCCGCTTTCGGTGGTCGCGAGGACCGTCGCCTGCGTACCGACGTTGAAGCCGTACCAGCCGAACGCGAGGATGAGCGTGCCGAGGACGGCGAGCAGCATCGAGTGGCCCGGGATGGGCTGGCTGTCGCCGTTGGCGTCGAAGCGGCCCTTACGCGGGCCGACCATCTTCGCGCCGACGAGGCCGGCGATGCCGCCGCACATGTGGACGACGGTCGCACCGGCGAAGTCGAGGTAGCCGACACCGAGTGCCGCACCGATGTAACCGCTCCCCGAGAGGAGGCCACCGGACCACGTCATGCCCTGCACGACGGGGTAGATGAACCCCGTGATGGTGGCCGCGAAGACGATGTACGCGCGGAAGTCCATGCGTTCTGCGACCGCGCCGGAGACGATGGTGGCGGCGGTCATGGCGAAGACGGCTCCGAAGAGCCAGTCAATCCACGCGCCGGAGTCGCCGATGTACGAGAACGCGGCGGCGACGTCGAAGCCGCCGGGCGACGTGAGGCCGCCGACGATTGTCGCGACCCCCGCGCCGACGAGGAAGTAGACGAGCACGCCGAGCGCCCAGTCGGTCATGTTCTTCATCAGTACGTTGCCCACGTTCTTCGCGCGTACCTGCCCTGCCTCTAAGAGCGCGAAGCCCGGCTGCATGAAGAAGATGAGGAACGAGACGACGAGGATCCAGACGTAGTTGACCCCCTGCGCGATAACGCTCGGGTCGACCTGTAGTGGAATCACGACTGCCCACCCCATGCGGTCACGAGTGACCGTTCAGCTACTTTTGCTCCGTATCCGTGTGGATTCTGGTGCTTCATCACGGTTCGGCTTCATGGTGAGTTAGTACATAAAGTGTGGGGTTGATTTTGTCAAATTTAGTGGGGCGTAATACCACAACTGCACAAAATAGGCTAGAATATTACGCATATAAGGTTGTATATCGTCCAAGGATTTTGAGATTCTCAGACGTTCTGTGGACGAACGTTCAGGAAAATGTTGCCTGACAAGTGTGTTTTGGCCGTGCGCACCGCGGTATCGTGTCACGTAGTTCGGCGTTCGAACTGACGGGTTCGGGGCGTTCGACTCGCCCGGTCGTCACCTCAGTCGAGCTGCTCCGCCACGCGCTCCGCGAAGTACGTGATGATGAGGTCCGCACCCGCCCGCTTCATCGACAACAGCGACTCGCGGGCGACCTCGTCGAGGTCGAGCCAGCCCTTCTCGGCGGCGGCGTGGAGCATCGCGTACTCGCCGGAGACGTTGTAGGCGGCGACCGGGTGGTCGTACCCCTCGCGGATGGCGCGGATGATGTCGAGATACGGCAGGCCCGGTTTGACCATCAGCACGTCCGCGCCCTGTTCCACGTCGAGCGCGACCTCGCGTAGCGCCTCGCGGGCGTTCGCCGGGTCCATCTGGTAGTGCCGCCGGTCGCCGAAGGCGGGTGCGCCGTCGGCCGCGTCGCGGAAGGGACCGTAGAAGGCGCTCTCGTACTTCGCGGCGTAGGACATGATGGGAACCTCGTCGCGGCCGGCGTCGTCAAGGGCGGCGCGAATCGCGCCAACCATCCCGTCCATCGAGGCCGAGGGGGCGACCATGTCCGCGCCCGCCTCGGCGTGAGAGACGGCCGTCTCCGCGAGCAGGTCGAGGGTCGGCTCGTTTTCGACCGTCAGGGTCGGGTCGTCCTCGGCGTGGTCCTCCAGCACTCCGCAGTGACCGTGGTCGGTGTACTCGCACAGACACACGTCCGTGATGACGTAGGCGTCCGTCTCGGTGGTGATGGCGCGGACGGCCTCCTGTACGACTCCGTCTCGCGCGTACGCGAGAGTGCCTTCGGAGTCTTTCGACTCGGGGATGCCGAAGACGATGACGGCCTCGACGCCCGCCTCGCGGACCTCGGCGACGCGGTCGGCGGCCTCAGCGACCGGCACGCGCTCATGACCCGGCATGGACTCGATGGGGACGCGTTCCTCGGTCGTCGCGTCCACGAAGACTGGCGCGACGAGGTCCGTCGCGTCGAGGGTCGTCTCCGAGACGAGCGGGCGAATCCCGTCGGTTCGAAGCCTGCGGGGACGGTCGGTGAACTCCATACGCGGAGTTCGGTTGGCGGCGGCAAAATGCCGTCGCTCCCGTCGCTTCGCGCCGCGTTATCCAAACCATAATGAACACGATGCCGCTCAAAGCACACAGGACATGAGCGCCTTCACCGCCCAACTCCCCGCGTTCCTCCGGGACCTTCTCGCGTCGGACCTCGCTCTCGTCGCCCTCTTTTTCGTGTTCGTGCTGGAGGGCGCGATGCTCCTCTACGTCGCGCCGAGCGAACTACTCGTGCCCGGGGCGCTGGTGCTGGTCGGCGAGCGGCTGCTGCTTCCGATTCTCGGCGTCGCCGTCCTCGGCGCGACGGTCGGTCAGGTCGCGCTGTTCTTCGTCGCCAAGCGGGGCGGTCGCGAGTACCTCCTCTCGCGGTCGTGGTTTCGCGTCAGCGAGGACTCCCTCGACCGGTTCGACGGCTGGTTCGACCGTTGGGGGCCGGTCGTCGTCCCGCTGAGTAACGCGATGCTGTTCACGCGCGGGATGCTCACCGTCCCGGCCGGCCTCTCGGGTATGTCGGCGAAGCGGTTCGTCGCCCTCTCGGCGGCCGGAACCATCGTGTTCGAGAGTGTGCTCGCGGCGCTATACGTGTTCGGCGGCCAGGTGCTCGCGTGACCGACTGCTCCGTCGCGGAGAACGCTCGGCGTCGCGGGGTAGGAAGGCGTTAGTGGAGGGACACCTGCTGACCGGCCGCTACTTTGTTCGATTAATGTCGAGTTTTTCCTTCAGGGCGGCGAGTTCCTCGGATTCGGCGAGTTCCTCGACCCGCTTGCGGAAGTGTCGCTCGCAGAGACCGACCTTAATGTGGTCCTTCTCTGCGGCGTATGCGGCCTCACGGTCGCAGTAGTGACACTGCATACCCCCCCTTCAGTTCCGATAGGATTTAACTCTACGCCCCACGGCACATTCGGAGTTATTCACGGACTAACACGGTTAGAGACCGTCTACCGCCGCGGCGAACCGAGCGAAGTCGGCCGCCGGCGGCCCGGCGCGGCCGAGCGTCTCGTCGTGGGCGTCGCTCCCGCCCGTGGCGAGCAGGTCGTAGCGTTCGATGGCCTCGTCAACGAGGTCGCGGTCGACCGCGAAGCCGTAGGGGTAGTAGCGTTCGACGGCGTCGAGGTCGGCACAGAGGTCGAGCGCGCCGGCGGGGTCGCGGTAGCGAAACGGGTGCGCGAGGCCGACCACGTCGCAGGCGTCTCGCAGGGCCGCAACGCCGTCGTCGAACGTCGGGAGTTCGCGCGCGACGTAGCAGGGGCCGTCCGCGCCGATGAGTTCGTCGAACGCCCCTTGGTAGTCGTAGGGTGCGTCGCTGGCGTCGACGGCGCGGGCGACGTGCGGGCGACCGACGCCGTCGTGGATGTCGATGTCGAGGTCGGCCCCGGTCTCCGCTTCGACCGCCGCGACGATTTCGCGGGCGCGCTCCACGCGGTTCCGCTGGAGGCGTTCGACCGTCTCGACGAGGGCGGGCCGCTCTCTGAGACCGTAGCCGAGGAGGTCGACCCGGCGGTCGCCCGCGTCGACGCGCAGTTCGATGCCCCGGACGATGGTCACGCCGTCGCGTTCGACTACCGGGGCGTCGAGGTCCGGGTGGTAGCGGTCGTGATCCGTCACGGCCACCACGTCGACCCCGCCCGCGCGGGCCGCGTCGGGGAGCGCATCGATAGTGAGCCGGCCGTCCGAGGCGGTCGTGTGGAGATGGAGGTCCGCGACCGGCGGGCTGTCGTCCATGCCACGTGGTCGGGGCGAGGGGGAGACAAACGTTGCGCCCAGTATATCATTAAGGACGATTAAGGACTACAAAGGCACTAAACAAATACATGGAAAATCATTAAGAATAGTGACGACACAGCTGTGGGTGTAATGCGCCTGAACGGACTCGGCGACGCCATCGATCGCCACGAATACCCGATTAGCTCGACCGACTTCGCCCAACGATACGGCGACGAAGTAATCGAGCTCCAGAACGGTCAGGAGACTGTCGCACAGATCCTGGCCCGTCTCGGCGACGAGACGTACACGTGCCCGCAGGACGTGCGGGACGCCCTCTTCACCGGCGTCGGCCACGAGGCAATTGGTCGTCGATACTACAGCGACCGCGACCCGTCCCCGCTCGGTGAGAACGGCCCCGAGATGGTCTCGTTCTGAGGCCGGCTCTCGTCTCGTCTCGATTTTTTCCTTTCTGACTGCGACCCGCGAGCCACCGGCTCAGGGTCGGATTCGGCGTCCTCGACCGCGTGCCCGCGATGTGGCCGGTCCACAACCGGTCAGAACGAACGTCAGTCAGCGAGCCACGGCAGGTCCACCGGGACCGACCCCTTCGAGTAGCCTTCGACGTGCCCAGACGGGCGGAGGCGGAACACGACGGCCGGCCGGTGCCGCACGTCGGGTTTCTCGCCCATGATGGCGGACCAGTCGTCGTCGGGGAACGACGAGCAGTCGACGAACAGGGTCACGCCGCCGCCGTGTTCGGCGAGCTGCCCCTCGCCGTTGGTCTTGGTCTGCGCCGTGTCGCGGATGGCGGCGATGGGGTTGCTCACGGAGCGTCGGTTCGGCGGGAGGGGGCGCGTCACCTCGATGAGCGCGCCGCCCGCGGGGGTGTTCTCCGCGCGGAAGTCGATGGAGTGGCCGGTCGTCACGGCGATTTCGGGCGTGATGTCGTACCCCGCATCGTCGAGGAGGTACGCCACGTCGAACTCGCCCATCGCGGCGGCCATCCGTATCGGGTCGAAGTACTCCGAGGTGCCGAGCTTTCCGGCCATGACCTCGCGGTACTCGTCGAGGACGCCCGTGGCGAAGAACGACTCGTAGAACTCAAGGGCCTCCTCGCGGGTCGCGTCGGGGAAGCCCGCGGCGTGGTCGTGGAAGAACTCGCGGGTCGTCTCGCGGCCGTCCTTCGAGAGGAACACCGGGAGAAAGAACCACGAGAGGTGCGGATAGGGCTTCAGCCACGGTGACTGGTCGAACAGCTCGGCGATGAGTTCGCGCTGGGCCCACCGGGAGACCTCGAAGGGAGCCTCGTCGAAGCCCTCCTTGTCGGTCCGCCACAGCGAACTCGGCGTCTCGGTGTTGCCTATCCAGTAGGCGTGGTCGTCGGTCCACGCGAAGAGGGCGGTGTCGCCGTTGTCCATATCGAACCGACGGGCCTCGTACCCCTCGGGCGGTGCGTACCACGGTGCACCCATCTCGGCGCCGAGGTTGGCGTCGAGCGGCTGGAGGATATCGCGGGCTATGCGCGAGTCGTCCCAGCGTCCGGGGGCGTAACGAAAGCGAAGCGGGCGTGCCACACACGGTGTAGTTCGGCGATTGTTTTTACCCTTTCCTGCCTCGGGGCCCGTTTTCGGCTGTTCCCTACCCCTTCTGACCCCCGCCCGGCTGAGTATCACGATTGTGAACTTCTCCGATAGCTATATGTGCCACACTCCCACATGGTAAGTCGAACCATGTCAATGGGGGCATACGACGAAGCCGAACACGAACGCCGCGAGCGGATGACGAGCCAGGTCGAACCCGGCACCGACGACGACCGGAAGACCTACCGCGGCAGTATCGAGTACGACTCCGGCGACTCGACCGACGCGCTGCTCGAACAGTTCAAGCGGATGAAGTCGGACGACTGACCCGTAACTTCTCCTGTTCCTGCGTACCTCACGTCCTCGTTAGCGCCGCCGCCGTCACCGAGACGCCGGTCACGGCGACGACGTGCCCGCCGACCGCGAAGAGGAGCACCGGCTGGTCCGCGACGAACGGGAGCAACAGCACCTGCGCGACCGCGAAGCCGACGTTCAGGAGGTTCACCCGCCTGACCGTCCTTGCGGTCGGGCCGTCGAACCGATAGCGGACCGCTCCCCAGAGGCCGACGACCGCCGCCCACCACGACGTGCCGATTCGGTAACAGAGGTCCCAAAGGACGAGCAGCGTCAGGTAGACGACCACGACCGGCGGTTCGGGGCCGAACAGCGTCGTCATGAGCGGCGTCCCCGGCTGTCGCGGGTCGAAGACGAACAGATGCGTCACGAGCGCGACGAACGCGAGTACGCCCAGGACGACCTCGATGCTCGACCCGAACAGCAGGCGTCGATAGGGCGCTGGAACCCTCGCGGCGCGGGTCCACTCGCCCATGCGGAGCATCACGACGCTCCCCGCGGCCGCGACGACGATGGCCGCGGTGCCCGCGACCGCCGCGGTCCACAGGTCGTACACCCACGCGAAGAAGAGCACCGCGACCTCGAAGACGGCGATTTGGAGGGCAATCGCCCCCGCCTCGCCGATGTTCACGCCCGGGAGCGCGCCGACGATGCTCTCGTACACCCACGTCTCGCCGTACTCCGGGGCGTCGTTCATATCCCACCCCTACGGCCCCGCGGTATATCAATCGCCGCCGCGCTCGGGGCGCGCGGGCGGGCGGTTCGTGTCCCGCTCACGTCGGGGTCGTCGACGCCGGTTCGACGGCTTGCTCCCGCATCTCGCGCTCCTCGCGGAGCGCCCGCTCGACCGCGGCGTCGAACGGCGTCTCGTCCACCTCGACGATGTCGCGGATGCGGTCGTCGCCGACGACGACGGGGTTTTTCAGCCCCTCGATGAGCGGACGGGCGACCCCCGTGTCCACGTCGGTCACGAGACCAATCCAGTACGACGAGAGCCGCGGCGTCAACACGGGCACGGCGACGATTCGTGGCGCGTGGCCCAACTGCGCGCCGACGCGCTGGAGCATCTCTCGGTAGGTGAGCACGTCCGGGCCGCCGATTTCGTAGGTCTCGCCCGTCGTCTCGGGGTGGTCGAGGACGCCCGCGAGGTAAGCAACCACGTCGGCGATAGCGATGGGTTGGCACCGCGTTTCGACCCACTGCGGCGTCACCATGACCGGGAGACGCTTGGCGAGTTGCCGGACCATCTCGAAGCTCGCGCTCCCTGCGCCGACGATGATGGCCGCCCGGAGCGTCGTGAGGTCGGGTAACCCCGACGCGAGGATGTGTTCGACCTCGCGGCGCGACCGCAGGTGCGGCGAGAGCTGGTCGCGGTCCTCGCCGAGGCCGCCGAGGTAGACGATTCGTCCGACTCCGGCGGACTCGGCGGCGTCGACGAAGTTGCGGGCCGCGAGCCGGTCGCGCGCCTCGAAATCACCGCCGGAGTGCATCGAGTGGATGAGGTAATACGCCGCGTCGATACCCGCCATCGCGGGGGCGACCGTCGCCGGTTCGAAGATGTCGCCTTCGACCACGTCCACGTCCGGCGGACCGTCGTAGCGCGCCGCGTCGCGGACGAAGACGACCACGTCGTGGTCGGCGTCGAGGAGGAGAGGCACGAGGTGCCGGCCGACGAATCCGGTCGCACCGGTCACGAGCACTTTCATGCCGTAAGGTAGCGCCGCTCACGATGTTAACGTATCGCCCGTCCGACCGGCAATCGGCTGTCCGCGGCCCGCCCGTCGCTCGCCACCCGCGACTCAGTCGTCGCCGCGCACCACGTCCCAGCCGGGCGTTTCGGGCGCGCCGCGAGCGACTTCGACCTCGTCGGGGTCCGGTGCGTCGTCGGCCGCGCTCCCGAGGCGACCGGCGACCGCGTCCCACGCGGCGACGGCTTCGCCCGCCCACGACTCGCTTTCGAGCGTCTTCGCACGCGCCCGCGAAGCGCGGTCGTCATCGACCTCGGTCGACCCCGGGTGCGACCCGACCGCGACGCCGACGAACTCCGCGCGGTCTTCCGGGGTCAGCTCCCGCGTCTTGAGGTGCTCGATGGTCCCGGCCAGCCGTTCGGGGTCGGGGTGGACGAACACCTTCGCGCCGAGGGCGTGGGGGCCGAGGAGCAGGCCGTGGAGGTCGTCCGGGGGCGCGTCGCCGAGCAGGCGCTCGCCGCCGTGGTGTCGCTCGACGCGCTCGCACTCGGTCTCCTTTCCGAGGACGAGGTTGTGACCCGGATATTCGGCGCACTCGTCGGGATAGAACTCCGTGTCGTGGATGCGGCACTGGAGGGTATCGGGGTCGAGAAACGCGCAGGCGCGGAGCCACGTCCGCTCCAGACCGAACGGCGCGACGGGCTTCGGCGGCTTGCGCATGCCGACGAAGAACGCCGGCTTCCCGGCGATTGCGGCGACTTCGACGCCGTCGATTTCGACGCCCTCGCCCGGCGGCGCTTCCCACAGCCGCGGGGTGAGAACGTCGCCCAGTCCGGCCTCGACGAAGTCACGAACCTCGTCGCGGGTCAGCGGAACGAGGTTGTAGGTGTCGTCGAGCGGCGCGCGCGGTCCGCGGCGCTCGTGGTCGAGCGGGACCGGCGCGACCGGACGCCAGTCGATACAGCAGCCCGCACAGCCTTCGCAGTCGACGCGCATGCCACGAAAGTTATACGCCAGCCGACAAGAATCTCCCGGCGGGTCGCCGACGCCGGCCGGTTACGTTCTCGACGACGCGGCGGGGCGCTTTTGCCGCCTCGGGTCCTCGGTTCCCTCATGACCTCCGAACCGTGCGACGCCTGCGGGAAGGGCGTCCGTATCGCCGGCGGCATCGGCGACCTCTGGAACTTCCCCACCTCCTCGTCCGGCGGGATGACGCTGGAACTCGTCGACGGCTCCGAACACTTCCTCTGTTTCGACTGCATGGAGCGACTGCCGGGCGACCGCGAACCAACGGCTGAGGACGTGGCGGCGCTTTAGAGCCGCGTTTCGTCGAGCCGTCTCGGACACGACTTCACCCCGGAGCGGTGGATTTAGGCCCGTCCGAGGACTCCATCGATCGTGGACCCGTCGCGCATCATCGACTCGTTTCCGGCCCCCAGTTTCCGCGGCGCGCAGGAGCAGGCCCTGCGCGACATCCGCGACGCCTTCGCCGACGGCAACGACGTGGTCTTGGTCCGCGCGCCGACCGGGAGCGGCAAGTCGCTTCTCGCCCGCGCCATCGCGGGGTCGGCGGCGACCGTAGACGAGACCTCGCCCGCGCAGGCGACCGACGCCTACTACACGACCCCGCAGGTGTCGCAACTCGACGACGTGGCCGAAGACGACCTGCTTTCGGACCTCAAGATAATCCGCGGGAAGTCCAACTACAACTGCATCATCCGCGGCGAGGAAGACACCCCGGTCGACCGCGCGCCCTGCGCCCGCAAGCGCGGCTTCGACTGCTCAGTCCGGCACCGCTGTCCGTACTTCTCCGACCGCGCCATCGCCTCGAACCGCCAAATCGCGGCGATGACGCTCGCGTACTTTATGCAGACCGCCGGCTCCGACGTGTTCAGAAAACGCGACGTGGTCGTCGTCGACGAGGCCCACGGACTGGCCGAGTGGGCCGAGATGTACGCGACTATCGACCTGAAGCCCCGAACCGTCCCGGTGTGGGACGACATCGGCGTCCCCGACGTGGCGGCCGCGGGCGACCCCGTCGAACGCGCCTCGCGCTTCGCGGAGACGCTCGTCGGCGTCTGTAAGCGCGAGAAAGACGAGTTGCTGACG
This sequence comes from Haloferax sp. Atlit-12N, assembly GCF_003383095.1. Classification (NCBI taxonomy): domain Archaea; kingdom Methanobacteriati; phylum Methanobacteriota; class Halobacteria; order Halobacteriales; family Haloferacaceae; genus Haloferax; species Haloferax sp. Atlit-12N. The sequence continues at coordinate 1,374,270 of NZ_PSYW01000001.1, read as the reverse complement.
AAGTCCGAACTGACGCCCGAGGAGGCCGCCCGCCGCGACCGCCTGCAGGAACTCATCGGCGAACTGCAGTGGTTCGTCGAGGACTACCGCGACCCCCAGAGCCCGACGACGTGGGTCGTCGACCAGCACGACGGCGAGGGGTCGCCCATCGCCATCAAGCCGCTCGACCCCGCGAAGTACCTCAAACACACCGTCTGGGACCGCGGGAACAAGTTCGCGCTCCTGTCGGCGACCATCCTGAACAAGGCGGCGTTCTGTCGCTCGGTGGGCCTCGACCCCTCGAAGGTCGCGCTGGTGGACGTCGAACACACGTTCCCCGTCGAGAACCGCCCGCTGTACGACGTGACGCAGGGGAAGATGACCTACGAGCACCGCGACGAGACGCTCCCCAAAATCGCCCGCCTCGCCGTCCGCCTGATGGCGAAACACCCCGACGAGAAGGGGCTGATTCACTGCCACTCCTACGCGATTCAGGCGGAACTTCGCCGCCGCCTCGCCGAGATGGGCCTCGGCAACCGCGTCCGCGGCCACGACCGCGACGACCGAAACGTGGAACTGGAGACGTGGAAGGCGACCGACCGCCCGGAGGTGTTCCTCTCCGTGAAGATGGAGGAGGCGCTGGACCTGAAAGGCGACCTCTGTCGCTGGCAGGTGCTCTGCAAAGCGCCCTACCTCAACACGAACGACTCCAGAGTCGCCCGCCGCCTCGAAGACGGCCAGTGGGCGTGGTACCGCCGTGCCGCCCTCCGAACCGTGATTCAGGCGTGCGGGCGGGTCGTTCGCGCGCCCGACGACTACGGCGACACCTACGTCGCCGACAGCAGTCTGCTCCAACTGTTCGACAAGACGCGGACCGACATGCCCGACTGGTTCGCGGCGCAGGTCGACCGCATGACGAAACCCGACCTCCCCGAGTTCGACCCCGTCGCGGCGGGCGGCCGCGGGGGGAACGCGGACAACGCGCTTGGTGGGACCGCGAACCTCGGCGGCTCGACGAGTCGGTCGTCCGGAGCGTCGGGTGGGAGCGCTGGCTCGCGGGGCGGCTCGGGCTCTTCGGGGAGTCGCGCGGGTAGTTCCGGCGGCACGTCGTCCGGCGGTTCCGGTAGTGGAAAAAGCAGCGGCTCGTCCGGCGGCTCCGACGACAGCGGCCGGAGCAATCACCCGCTTTCCGACGTCTGGGGCGAGTGATTACAGGAAGAGGCTGGCCCCAGAGAGCAGCGCCGACCCAATCATGAGCGCGACGAGCGTTAGCGCGATAACCTGCTGTCGGTCCATAGCCGTGCGTTGGACGGCCGATAATTAACGTTTCTGAACCGGTTCCCACGAGTGATAACCAACGCCCGGTGGACGAGCCCGCCCTCTCGGTGTCATGCCATCTCGTACCGTTTGAGCGGCAAAAATCGCCATAGTGTCCAAGAGAGTCGCCGCCTCCGACACAATTCCTCAATGATTGTTAATGTGTTTAGCTGTTTGGCGAACGTGATGCGAAAATAGGCTGTCGTTTGTAAAGCTATAGTTCTCCTAATTTTGTCTTTGACACGCTTTCTCACGAAATAGTTAACACCAATGCCCCTGAATGGTGGAGTATCGGCCATGCACACCAACGCACTCGCCACGGCGATGACACTGTATCGTAGTGGGACACTCACACTCTCGCAGGCGGCCGCTCGCTCCGGCTACTCCGAAGACGACCTGCTCCTCGCCCTCCAGCGCCACGGTGTGCCCGTGCACGAAGACGACGCTCCGGCCGCGTCCCTCTCGACGGACCGGCCGGCCAGCGCCGACTGATTCTGCTCCGTCGTTCGATTATCTCCCGTTCCTGAGCGACCGCTTTTCGTATTCAGTTGTCGGTCGACCCACGATTCGTAAAAACGCAAACGTCGTCGCCACCGCGTTCTGTCTTTCCCCGCTGCGGTCTTACTCCTCGTCTTCGCTCTCGACGACTTCCTCGGGGAGGATGTACAGTCCCGACTGGCTCTTGAGGACCGGCACCATCGGCGCGTCGGGGTCGAAGTAGTCCGGCCGCGGGATGGTCTTCGCCTCGTACGTCTCGGGGTCGAGCACCTGCACGGCGTGTTCGTCCTCGACGGTGACGACGGTGGTCTCCGCCGCGTCCTCGACGGAGCCGAGGTCCTCGGCTTCGGGCCGCTCGCCTTCCTCGAACTCCGACTCGTAGGGGTCGCCCGAGGTGAGACGCGTCCCCTTGAGCCGACCGCGGTTGCTCCGCACGAGGACCGGCCCGTCGCCGTCTTCGGGGTCGATGACGTCGCCGGCGGTAAACCGCGGTAGGCGGGCGACGAACGTGACGCGGTAGACCTCGTTGCCGTCGCCGTCCTCCGTGACGAGCGTCGGGTGTTCCTCGATGGTACCGCCGAAGCGTTCGCGAATCTGCTTGGCGACACCGCTTCCCATCTTGTTGGTCGAAATCTTGATGTTCGGGCCGTTGGGCGTCCGTTTGACACTCGAGATGAACGCGTCTCGGTCGCCTTTCTCCTCGCGCTCCGCGATGTAGGACTCGGCGATTTCGATGGCCGTCTCGGCCTCGTCCGTCGTCGGCGTCCGGTCGTCGGCGCGGACCTGAACGAGGCTGGCGAAGTAGCCGCCTGCGATGCGGCCGCAGCGCTGGCAGGTCTCGCGGGCGATGCTCACCGGGACGACGACGGACTCCTCCAGCGGCGTGCCGCGGACGACGCCCGAGAAGTGGCAGTGCATCCGGATGTTGTTCTCGTCGACCTGTTCGGGTTCGACGCCCCAGCGGACCTCCTCGGCGTTGAGGTGGACGCCGAGGGAGTTCGATACCTCCTCGATGGCGATGTCGGTGTAGTCGCGCGCGCCGACGTCGATCCACCGGTTGCCCCGGTGAATCGCGCCGCACTGCGCGCAGACGCGGACCTGCACCTCGTCGGGCGCGTCCACGAGGTCGAAGTCCTCGAAGTAACACGAGTCGCAGAGCACGTCGTCGCGCTCGCGCGGCATCCCGGGGAGCGGTTCCGGCCGCTCCGGAACCGGGTCGCCGCACCGAGGGCAGAAGTCGCGGGATTCGCTCATTGGCGGCTCTAGTCCGTTCGACCGCTTAAGTTCGGCGTCACGGCTCGCCGGCGAGCACCGGCCGTCGGCGACTCGCCTCAGTCCCCGCTCGCCTCGTCGCCCAGGTACGTCGCGGCCTCCTCGTCGGACACCTGCGCGAAGTCGCGGTAGAACGCGCCGACGGCCCCGAACGCCTCCGGCGACTCGACCGCGACGACCGCGTCGCACTCGGCTTCGAGGTCCGAGAGCGTGTGCGGTGGCCCGACCGGGACCGCGAGGACGACGCGCTCAGCGTCGCCGGTGACGACCTGTCGCAGGCACGCTCGGGCGGTCGCGCCCGTGGCGACGCCGTCGTCGACGACGACCACGCGCTTTCCGGCCACGTCGGGAAGTGGGTCGCCGCCGCGGTACAGCGACACCTTCTCTCTCGCCGCTTCGGCCTCGCGCTCGCGCTCGCGCTCGAGGTAGTCCTCGCCCACGTCGAGATACGAAAGCAGGTCGTCGTTCCACCACGCGCTCCCGTCGCCGGCGACCGCCCCCACGGCGAGTTCGGGGTTGTCCGGCGCGCCGACCTTGGAGGCGACCACCACGTCGAGCGGCGCTCTGAGGCGGTCTGCGACCTCTCTGCCGACGGGGAGGCCGCCCCGCGGGATGGCCAACACGAGGTCCGCCGTCTCTTCTCGCTCGTCGAGCAGGTCCGCCAGCCAGCGGCCCGCGTCTTCCCTATCGGCGAACATGTCACCCGGAACTACGCGCTCCCGCGGCAAAACGATATGTCCCGATTCTTCACGACCGGGGCCGGCGTGCGACGCCTTCGCACTCCAACAGCGTTTATTAGCCGGATTACTAATCACGTGGTATGAACTGGAAACCGGACTGGGGACTTCGTGGGCGGATGGCGTTCACGATGTTCCTCCTGTTCGCCCTCTACATCGTCTTCGCGGGGGTGTTGTTCGCCTACTTCCAGAACCTCGCCGTCATGGCCGGGTTCATGGGCGTCTTCCTCTTCGCGCAGTTCTTCTTCAGCGACAAAATCGCGCTGTACAGCATGGGCGCGAGCGTCGTCGACGAGGACGACGGCCCGCAGGCGCGGAAGCTCCACGCGATGGTCGGTCGCCTCTCTCAGCAGGCTGACCTCCCGAAGCCCAAGGTCGCTATCGCCGACACGCGCGTCCCGAACGCCTTCGCGACGGGTCGCTCCCAGAAGAGTTCGGCAGTCTGCGTCACGACCGGCCTGATGGACACCCTCGATGACGACGAGTTAGAGGGCGTCATCGCCCACGAGCTCGCGCACGTGAAAAACCGCGACGTGATGGTCATGACTATCGCGTCGTTCCTCTCCAGCATCGCCTTCCTCATCGTCCGCTGGGGCTGGTTCTTCGGCGGCGACGACAACCGTCAGAACGCGCCGGTCATCGTCGCCATCCTCGCGTCGCTCGTCGTCTGGATTATCTCGTACCTGCTGATTCGGGCGCTGTCGCGCTACCGCGAGTACGCTGCGGACCGCGGTGCAGCGGTCATCACCGGCCGCCCGTCTGCGCTCGCCTCCGCACTGCTCAAGATTTCGGGCCGGATGGACAACGTCCCGAAGCGCGACATGCGCGACACCTCGGAGATGAACGCGTTCTTCATCATCCCCATCAAGTCGGACTTCATCGGTCGCCTGTTCAGCACTCACCCCTCCACCGAGAACCGCGTCGAGCGCCTCCGCGACATGGAGCGCGAGATGGAGACCGTCTAAGCGCCGATGGGGCTGTTCGATTCATTCCGCGCCATGCTCGGCATCAGCGCCGAGTCCGACGCGACCACCAAAGCGGACCCCGAGGACCTCTTCGGGATGAGCACGGCGTATCTCACGATGGAGGCCGACCTCCGGTTCGACTCGGCCGACGAGGCGGCGCTGTGTTTCTCCTCCGTCGATAGCACCGACTTCGCGGACACCGTCGACGCCGTGGAGGACATCCTCACCGCCGGGGGCGAGGAGACCGGCACCGAGTTCCGCCGGCACACCGACGGCCACGGCTACAACTGGGTCGTCCTCGCCGACGACGACCCCGAGGACCTCGTGACGAGCGTCCACTTCGCCGCCGACGAGTTCATCGAGCGCGGCTACGGGTCGCGCCTGCTCGCCGCCCTGTTCGGCTTCGAGCGCGACGGCGACCGCGCCTACTGGATTTACTCGTTCCGCCGCGGGGCGTACTACCCCTTCGCTCCGCAGGGCACCTCCTCGCGGAATCAGAGTCTGGAGTTCAAACTCGAATCCGTCCTCGACGGGGAACTGACGATAGAGGACGACGAGAGCTACTGGTACCCGCTGTGGCCGTCGACGCGGAACGGCCACCCGTGGGAGTGAGGGTTTGACCTGACGGCTCTGTTGCTGGTGGTTTGTTGAGGCCGTGCTGACTCGGTGGAAATTCTGCTATCCCAGCGGAGCGTGAATCAAGCATGGACGCAAGAGACTGAGCTGTATTCCGCGCCGCGGAGCGTGTGATGCTAACTGCTCCGAGCGTGAAAGAAGCCGACTTATGGGCGTCATAGCCCGGATGCCACGTGGCGCGGCATCTGGGAAATCCTGCATGGGTGAGTTTCTGATTCACGCACCGGCGTTCTCCCCCGGAGGAACAAGCAATGTACCTCAAAATCGATTTACACAAGCGGTACGCACAGGAGGCGGTAATGAACGACGCTGGCTCTCGTGCGGTGATTGAGGCGACCAGCAATTACTACCCCGTCTACGATACTCTCGCAGAGTATTTGGACGTAACCGTCGTTCACCCAGGCAAGCTGACGGTCACCGCTCAGTCGGACAAGAAAACTGACTGCGTTGACGCCAAAGAACTCGCGCGGTTGCTCCGGCTGAATTCCGCTCCGGTGAGAGTTGTTTGACAAGGAGAAAATGTCACCTAATACGAATGAATTAATTATGTTACTGTATTGTTATGTTGTGTGGTAAGAAAGCTCAGCAATATCGATAGACGAAGATTCATAAAGAACCTTAGTGCAGTTGGAATTCCACTAAGCTCAGTAGGTCTTTCCGGACTGGCTACTGCCAGTAAACAAGAGGCTACTGCGGACGAAGACGAGTGGGACTGTAACAATGGCTGCCCGCAAAAAGAGGTCAAAACCACAGCATTAGATCTCCCAGATCCTACTGGATCATCTGAAAAACTGGAGGGTGGTATTTCGATCCACTGGAAAGAATCTGGATACTCGTCGTCGAAAGGTAAGTGGTACCATATTTTCTCAGTGTCTGGTGGTGCCGCCTCAGAAACGTCCGGGGTCGCGGGAGGTCACATATACGGACAGCATTACAAATTGAAAACCTCCGACGGGGACATACAACCCTCTACGGAGGGTGATAAACACGGTCAATTCCCATGCGATGACAATGATGAATTTATCCCAGGATGGGGACAACCATTGGTGAAAGCTGCTATCGGAACTGTCAGCATCGGATTATCGTGGTTCCTTGCTGTCGATGAAGCACTTAGGTCGAAACTCGGTCATAGGCCAGACGGCTTCGACATTTTCTCGGGTGGATTCGAGTACGGTGATATGGCAACTAGCCTTACCTCGCCTTTGCCGTGGTTGCAGTCGACATTTTTCCACCGTGTTGAACTTGAGACCGATGAATATAGTCCGACAGTCAATGTCAAGATGGGTTTCTGCCACCATAGTAGTCCAGCGTCTACTTTATGGAAGGAATTCAAAGGCGAATTGGAGTTCTTCGGTAGTAGTGGAGACCCGGAGATATCACCGATGGGTGAATCGGATCCCCATCCTGACAAAATGAGTCAAGAAGCTAAAGACAAGTACGGAATCAAGGAGGTAAGTGACCAGGAGGCATCGATCTCCACACAAAGCAGTGGTGAGGAAGTGACATTCGATTACATAGCAACGAATTGCCCACTATCAGATAAGAAATCCGAAGTCATTGAGGTTGCAGAATCAGAGATGGATGAGGCACGTAGTGAACGAATTCGGGACCGCCTCGATAAGCCTGCTCCATATAGTGAATAAACACAACTAGGAGGCCTACCAGTACTGTTATTTGTCTTACAATATTTAATCTATTCAAATGACTGAACCTGATCCGACTTCACGACGACGGATACTTGCAATAATCGGGATTTCGACCTTCGGAGGGTGCTTAGGTATGACCGGTGGGGATACCGAGTCTAAACCGCCAGGCCTTGACAGCATCTACGTACGGAACCAACGTACCCAGGAAACAGAAACGTTGGTGACTGTCAGCCGAGACGGGGACATTATCTATGAGAAGTCTCACACACTTGATGGTAAATCCAATGGTTCATATGGAGAGGTTCTTATCGAAGAAGACTGGTTAGGCGAACAAACATCGTACAAAATAGAGATTTCTGCAGAGAGTGTCGGCGAAGAATCATTTTCAACGGGAGATTTTCTTGAGTATGCAGGTGGGACTGAAGGCTTTGATTGTTACGAGGTTACCGTTGTGGTTGATACAGACTTCATCGACTTCCGACCTGCTGCACGGGAAAACTGCCGAAATTAGTAGCGTTCCGATGAGGATCTGCTTGAAGGGTTACTCAATAGACCCTCCGTTCGATAGTAATGATAGAACTCACCTTTGTCCTCAATTCGGTTCTCCTGCTCCTCGGAGTGATTATGATACTGACTCCAATCTGGGCAGTAAATTTCGATAAGAAATGTTGGTCATCTCTTCCCTTCTCTCGGCCGTGGAGCCATACTGACGGGACTCAACGCTTGCTCTATCGGTTTCTAGGTGTAGTGTGGCTGCTTCAATCTATGAGCTACTTCTACTGGTAGACACACCTTCTGTATGTTGTGCGCTGATTCTGTCAGATTCTACATATCCAATCAGGCTAACCTAACCTGACCTGACTTGATTCCTTTCGTCACCACCGAACGTCTCGACTTCTAACTTCAACCTCCGTCAGACGCTCGTCATCGGGTCGCCGATGTCTCCTGATTTCACTTCCACCTTACTGTTAACGAGGGTTTATGAGGGTATAGGCGGAACGACTGGGTATGGCAGAAGACGACCTCGAAAGTCTCCCCGGCGTCGGCCCGGCGACAGCCGACAAACTCGTCGAGAGCGGTTACGACAGCTACCAGTCCATCGCGGTCGCCAGCCCCGGCGAACTGTCGAACAAGGCCGACATCGGCTCCAGCACGGCCTCCGACATCATCAACGCGGCCCGCGACGCGGCCGACGTGGGCGGCTTCGAGACCGGCTCGATGGTCCTCGAACGACGCCAGCAGATCGGCAAGCTGAGCTGGCAGATTGACGAAGTGGACGAACTCCTCGGCGGCGGCCTCGAAACGCAGTCCATCACCGAGGTGTACGGCGAGTTCGGTGCCGGGAAGTCCCAGATCACCCACCAGCTCGCGGTCAACGTTCAGCTCCCGCCGGAACTCGGCGGCCTCGGCGGCGGCTGTATCTTCATCGACTCCGAGGACACGTTCCGCCCCGAGCGTATCGACGACATGGTCCGCGGGCTCGAAGACGAGGCGCTCGAAGCGACGCTCGAAGACCGCGAGATGGAGGGCTCCATCGACGACGAGGAGACCATGCAGGCGCTCGTCGACGACTTCCTCGACAAGATTCACGTCGCCAAGGCGTTCAACTCCAACCACCAGATTCTCCTCGCCGAGAAGGCCAAGGAACTCGCCGGCGAGCACGAAGACACCGAGTGGCCGGTCCGCCTCCTTTGTGTGGACTCGCTCACCGCCCACTTCCGCGCCGAGTACGTCGGCCGCGGTGAACTCGCGGAGCGCCAGCAGAAGCTCAACAAGCACCTCCACGACCTGATGCGCATCGGCGACCTGTTCAACACGGGCATCCTCGTCACCAACCAGGTCGCGTCGAACCCCGACTCCTACTTCGGCGACCCGACCCAGCCCATCGGTGGCAACATCCTCGGCCACACCTCGACGTTCCGCATCTACCTCCGCAAGTCCAAGGGCGACAAGCGTATCGTCCGCCTCGTTGACGCGCCGAACCTCGCCGACGGCGAGGCCATCATGCGCGTGCAGGACGCCGGTCTCAAGCCCGAGTAAGCCGACGTTCGGCCGTTCGGCCGATTTCACACGACTCCACAATCCCCGTTCCCCCACCCCCTCCGTCGCACCCCACATTCTCTCCTTCTCTCGTCGCTCCGAGCGGCCGCGCCGTCGCTTGGTTCTCATAATGTTGGAAATAGCTTGCAATACTATCCCGCCGGCGACCCACCGTTTAGGTAGGTGAACTCCATGACGAACCGAATCGTAGTCGTTGGCGGTGGCACGGGTGGGACGGTGGTTTCGAACCGTCTCGCCGAGGAACTCGCGTCGGAGATAGACGACGGCGACGTGGAGGTGTCGCTGGTCTCCGACGACACGAAACACGTCTACAAGCCGGTGTTCTTGTACGTTCCGTTCGGAGTCGCGGAGCCGGAGGACGGCGTCCGCGACCTGCGGGACCTCGTCGACGAGCGGGTGAACATCGTCACCAACCGCGTCCGTCGCGTCGACACCGACGAAAAGCGCCTCTACTGTCAGGACGGCGACGAGGTGCTCGACTACGACACGCTCGTCCTTGCGACCGGCGCGAAACTCGACCCCGACGCGGTTCCCGGCTTCCGGGAGGGCGCACACCACTTCTACAGCGCCGAGGGGGCCGAACGGCTCCGCGACGCGCTCGCCGAGTTCGAGGCCGGTCGCCTCGTATTGAGCGTCGTCGGGACGCCCCACATGTGCCCGGCCGCGCCGCTCGAATTCACGCTCATCGTGGACGACTGGCTCCGGAGCCGCGGTCTGCGCGAAGACACCGACCTCGTCTACACGTACCCGATGGCGCGGAGCCACGGGAAGCCAGAGGTCGCCGAGTGGGCCGACCCGATTCTGGCCGAACGGGGCGTCCGCGTCGAGACCGACTTCGTCGTCGACGCCGTCGACCCGGACGAACGGGTCGTCTCGGCGAAGAACGGCGCGGAAGTGGACTACGACCTACTGGTCGGCATCCCGCCGCACCGCGGGGACGAACTCATCATCGACTCGGGCCTCGGCGACGCCGGTTGGGTCGACGTCGACCAGCGGACTCTTCGCGCGACCGCCGCCGAGGACGTGTACGCCATCGGCGACACGGCGGCGCTCCCAATCCCGAAAGCCGGGAGCGCGGCGCACTTCCAGGCGTTCACGGTCGCGGAGCGAATCGCCGCGGAAGTCCGGGGTCGCACGCCGACGAAGCGGTACGACGGCAAGACCGTCTGTTTCGTCGAGACCGGCCTCGACGAGGCGTCGTTCGTCTCGTTCGACTACGAGACCCCCGCGACGATGCGCCAGCCGTCGAAGCCCATCCACTGGGCGAAACACGCGTACAACGAATCGTACTGGCTGACCGCCAGGGGGATGCTCTGAGGTGAGACCAATGCAGGACCACGAACCAACCACGACGACCGAACAGCCGGTGCCCGACGAACTCGTGCGGGCCATCGAGAACAACCCCGAGGAGGTCGCCCTCCTCGTCGAGCGAATGGGTCTCGTCAACGACCTCATCGACGTGCTCGAACTCGGCGTCGGCGCGCTCGACGACGAGATGGTCCGGTCGCTCGCGCGGACCGGCACCTCGCTCGCAGAGGTCGCCGACGACGCCTCCGACCCCGACACCGTCGCCGGGATGAAGCGCCTGCTTCGCGCCGTCGGCGACGCGGAGGAGGCGGAGGCGTCGCCCGTGGGCGCGGTCGGCCTCCTGCGGGCCACCCGCGACCCCGAGGTCAAGGCGGGACTCGGCTACCTCGTCGCGCTGGCTGCGGCGCTCGGCGCGGGGACGGAAGAAGAATAGCGAAATCGCGTTCGGGTCGCCGTGCCGCCGCCGGCCGAAGGCGGCTCAGTCGTCGCCGTCTTCGGTCTTCGTCTGCTCGATTTCTATTTCGCCGTCGTGAATCTTCGCGCCGTCCTGTGCGACCTGTCGCGCGAGGACGGCGCACTTGATGCGCATCGGCGAGATGTCGACGCCGAGCATCTCGGTGATGTCGTCGGTGTCCATCGCTTCCAGCTCCGAGAGCGTCGTGCCCGGCAGTCGCTGGGTGAGCATGCTCGCGGACGCCTGACTGATGGCGCAGCCATCGCCGGAGAACGCGACGCGCTCTATGGTCTCACCGTCGTCGGCGAGCTGCACGTCCATCGTAATCGTATCGCCGCAGGAGGGGTTCTCCCCGGTGTGGGTGAACGTCGGCGACTCCAGCCGACCGTGGTTCCGGGGGTTCTTGTAGTGGTCCATTATCTGCTGACGATACATGTCTGAGCCAATGCCCATTGGTGTTCGTCGGGGCTACGCCCGAGCGCCGTAAAAGGATTCCGGGGCCGGCGATTCGGCCGAATTCGCCGCTTACGTCGCGTCGGCCGTCGACGCGTCTGCGGTCGCCTCCGCGTCGTACTTCGTCCACTTCTTTTCGACGTCCCGGTTGGCTACGACGACGGTGTCGCCCTCGTCGTTCTCGAAGCGCGTCTTCCGGAGTTCGATGGCGCTGACCGTCCCCGTCACCGGGTCCGATTTCACCCGGTCGCCGGGGTTGAAGTCAGGGTCTCGAAGCAGGTAGACGCCCGCCACGGTGTCGGCTATCATGTTCGACAGCGCGTAGGAGACGCCCAGCGCGATGAAACCGGTCGCGGTGCCGAGGCTCGCCGCGACCTCGGTCATGCCGACGATGTTCAACAGCGCGAGCGCCGCGCCGAACCACAGGAACACGCCCGCGACGGCGACGCCGAGTTCGACCACGAGGTCCTGTTCTTCGGGGTACAGCCCGTCGAGCACGCCGCGGACGACGAACAGTATCGCCTTGATGCCGACGTAGGCGAGCGCGAGGAAGACGACCGCGGTGAGCACCTTCGGCGCGGCGTCCTGCACCGTGGTCCCGAACTCCGCGACGGTTTCGCGGAGCGTCTCGACGAGGAAGCTAGTCAGCGATTGGAACATACGCTCCGACGACGTGTCAGCGGAACAAATGTATTGGGGGCGGACCGCCTGCTAACACGGGACGCGGTCGTACTCAGGCGAACTGTTGGTTGGCGGAACGATTCGCTCTCAGGCGAACAGTTCGCGAGCCGCGTCGATGGCGTCGACCAGTTTGTCGACTTCCTCCCGCGTGTTGTAAATGTAGAACGACGCCCGCGTCGAGGCCGCCGCGCCGAGTTTGTCGTGGAGCGGCTGGGTACAGTGGTCGCCGGCGCGGATGGCGACGCCCTGCTCGTTGAGGATGCTCGAGAGGTCGTGGGCGTGGACGCTGTCGAGGTTGAACGCGACGAGGCCGCCGCGGTCGTCGCCCGGCGGGCCGTAAATCTCGATGTCGTCGAACTCGCCGAGGCGGTCGTAGGCGTACTCCGCGAGCAGTTCCTCGTGGGCTTGGACGTTCTCCATGCCGATGTCGTCGAGGTAGTCCACGGCCGCGGCGAAGCCGACGCCCTGCGCGATGGGCGGCGTGCCCGCCTCGAACTTCCACGGGAGGTCCTCCCACGTGGAGTCCTCGTAGGTGACGCTCCGAATCATCTCGCCGCCGTAGAGGTACGGCTGCATCTCCTCGAGGATGTCGCGCTTGCCGTAGAGCGCGCCGATGCCGGTCGGCCCGCACATCTTGTGGCCCGAGAAGGCGAAGAAGTCGGCGTCGATGTCCTCCACGTCGACGGGGCGGGTCGGGACCGACTGCGCGCCGTCGACGAAGATGTACGACCCGACTTCGTGGGCCATGTCCGCGAGTTCGGCGACCGGGTTGACGGTTCCGAGGGTGTTCGAGACGTGGACGACGGAGACCATCTTCGTGGAGTCGTCGATGAGTTCCTTCGCGTGCTCCATGTCGAGGCGGCCGTCGTCGTCGACGCGGATGTAGCGCACCTCCGCGCCGGTCTTCTTGGCGATTTGCTGCCACGTGACCAGCGAGGCGTGGTGTTCCATCTCGGTCATGACGACCGAGTCGCCCGGCCCGAGTTCGTCGAGACCCCACGCGTAGGCGACGAGGTTCATCGACTCGGTGGTGTTCTTCGTGAAGACGACCTCCTCGCGGCCGCCGGACGCGCCGATGAACTCCGCGACGCGGTCGTGGGCGTTCTCGTAGGCGACGGAGGCTTCCTGGCTCAGGTGGTGGATGCCGCGGTGGACGTTCGAGTTGTAGCCGTGGTAGTAGTCGACGATGGCGTCGACGACCTGCTCCGGCGTGTGGCTCGTCGCGGCGTTGTCGAGGTAGACGAGCGGCGTGTCGTCGTCGTCGTGCTCACCCGGCGTCGAGATGTCGCCGCCGACCTTCCGCTGGAGGATAGGGAAATCCGCGCGGATGGCGTCGACGTCGACGGGGTACGACTCCTGCACTCTCATTGGGTATGGGTTACCCCCGTAGGCACAACACGTCTTCGGTCCGCACGCGGCTCTGCAACCGATTTCGGTTTCGTCAGCCGGCAACAGTGGCCGGTGGCGGTGACGTGACGACAGTGACGAGACGACAGCGACGGCGATAGTGACGGCGACGTGTCGGCTCCCCACCCAAACGAATCAAGTAGCGCACGTTCGTCTCTCTATTAATGTCGAACGACACCTCGTCTTCGCTCGCGTTTTCGAGCCTCGACGCGCTCCCGACGCAGCTCGCGATTCTGGACGAGGACGGCGTCATCGTCTACACCAACCGCGCGTGGCGGGAGTTCGGCAACGAAAACGACTATCAGGGCGACAGCAGTTCCATCGGTACGAACTACCTCGGCGTCTGCGACCTCAGCACCGACGCCGACGCGACGACGGCCAGCGAGGGTATCCGCGCCGTCATCGACGGCGACAGAGACGAGTTCTCCTTCGAGTATCCCTGTGAAACGCCGGAAGAGCACCTCTGGTTCACGATGCGTGCGGCTCGCTTCACCGACGACGGCGACACCTACGTCCAGGTTGCGCACCTCGACATCACCGACCGGAAGCGCGCGGAACTGGAGGCCGAAGAGCGGGCCGAGCGCCTCCGAAACCTCGCGCGAATGCTCTCGCACGACCTCCGAAACCCGCTTTCGGTCGCCGTGGGCTACGTCGAATCGCTCCTCGACGAGGAGGTCGACGCCGACCGGCTCGAACCGGTCGCGGGCGCGCTCGACCGGATGGACGACATCATCACCGACGCGCTGGTGTTGGCCCGCCACGACACGGTCGAGGACCTCTCCACGGTCGACCTCGAAACGCGCGCGGCGGCCGCGTGGGAGTACGTCGAGACCGGTTCGGCCGAACTCGCCGTCGCCGACTCCGCCGAGTTTCGGGCGGACCCGGGCCTGTTGGGACACGTGTTCGAGAACCTGTTTCGGAACTCGGTCGAGCACGGCGGGACCGACCATCTGACCGTGACGGTCGGCGTCCTCGACGGCGACAGCGCCGACGCTACGGGCTTCTACGTCGAGGACGACGGCGTCGGCATCCCCGCGGAGGAGCGCGACGAGGTGTTCGAGGCCGGCTACACCACGGGTGAGGAGGGGACCGGCCTCGGCCTGTCAATCGTCGCGCAGGCCGTTCACGCGCACGACTGGGACATCGTCGTCACCGAGGCCGAGGGCGGCGGCGCTCGCTTCGAAGTGACGGGCGTCGAGCGGTCGTCGTAGCGGCTCGACGGCCCGGAGAAACTGATTTTCGACGGCGGCTCAGCGGAGCCAGAGCAGTTGCGCGTGGAGCGTGCCGCCGACTTCGAGGACGGTCTCTTCGTCCACGAGGCCGGCGTCGATGGCGACCGAGACGGACTCCTCGCCGACGATGTTGGCGACGGTCGCGCGGGTGAGGCTGTCCACGACGGCGTCTTCGTCGGCGGTCTCGGCCTCGTCGCCGCCGTAGAAGTCCTCCGTCACGTCCAGCGAGACGCCGTCGTCGGTGTAGGTCTCGCCGATGCAGTCGGGGTCGCAGACCGAGACGAGGAGCCCCTCGGGGGTCTCCCGCTCGCGGAGGAGCATCCTAGTACTCCTCAACGAGTTCCGCTTCGGCCTGCTCGCGGAGGTCGTCGGCCTGCTGCTGGGCCTGTTCTGCTTCCTCGTCGCGCCCGAGTTCTTCGAGCGCGCGAGCCTTTTCCTCGTGGACGCCGGGGGTGCGCATCCCGAGGCGGATGGCGTTGTCGAAGGCGTTGACGGCGTCCTCGTTGAGGCCGCGCTCGTGGAGGAAGAAGCCGCGGTTGTACCACGCCTGCGGGAAGCGCGGGTCGAGTTCGACGGCGCGCTCAGCGTGGTCGAGCGCGTCGGCCGTCTGGCCGGCCTCCCAGAGCGCGTACGCGAGGTTGGTGTGGGCCGTCGCGGCGTGCTCGCTGTCGTCGTCGAGTTTGAGCGCCTCTCGGTAGGAGCCGATGGCCTCGTCCCACTCTTCGAGTTGGCCGTGCGCCGCGCCCTTGTTCACCCACGCCTCTTGGGCGATGTCGTCGTCGTCGCCGGCGAACCGAGCGACGCGCTCGAACGCTTCTGTGGCCTCCTCGAAGCGGTTTATCTGCATGTACGAGAGCGCCACGTCGAGCAGTTTCTCGATGTCGACGTCCTCGGGGTCGATGTTCCGCTGGTCGAGGATGTCGGTCAGGACGCGCGAGTCGACCGGGTCGACCTTCGTCGGGTCCACCGAGAGTTCGGGCGGGTCGAGCGAGAAGTCGGAGTAGTCCTCGTCGAACCCCTGCCCTTCCGAGAAGCGGTGGGGTCGCTTGCCGTCGTCGGTCATATAGCCGCGCTTGGGCGTCACGGCGGTTAAACGCTGCGTCAGCGGGACGACACCGACCGCTTTTTAGCCTCCCGCGGGCGAGCGTCTCCGAATGTCCGCGCTCCCGACGACGGTCGTGTCGTTCGTCCGACACGCCCACTCCCCGTACGTTCCCGACGCCGAGCGCACCCGCGGGCTCTCGCGTCGCGGCCGCCGCGACGCCGCGCGCGTCACCGCCCGCCTGGCCGACCTCGCGGACGTGGTCGCGACCAGTCCGTACGAGCGCGCCCGCGCCACGGTCGAGGGCGTCGCCGACGCGGCGGACGCCCCGCTCATCGTCGACGAGGACCTCCGCGAGCGCGAACTCGCGGAATCGCACGTCGAGGACTTCGAACAGGCTGTCGAACACCTCTGGGCGAACCCGAACGCCTCGCACCCCGGCGGCGAGTCCCACGCCGAGGCGCAGGCCCGCGGCGTCGCCGCCGTGGACCGACTCGTCGAGGCGTACCCCGACCGTCACGTCGTCGTCGGCACCCACGGCACGCTCATGGCGCTCGTGTTCAACGCCTACGACCCGCGCTACGGCCACGAGTTCTGGACGGGGCTGACGATGCCCGACGTGTACGAGGTGACGTTCGTGGACGGCGAGGCGTTCAGCATCGCCCGGACGTGGACGCCCGAGGAGGACGACCGCGCGGGCGACGCCGACCGCGACCCGGCGGAACGTTAACGTCCGAATCTGGTCAACTAGCTGCCATGCGTTGCTTTCTCGCCGTCGACCTCCCAGACTCGCTCGCGGCGGGCGTCGCCGCGGTACAGGACCGGCTTTCGGACGCGGACGGGCTTCGGTTTACTGACCCCGAACAGGCGCACGTCACCGTGAAGTTCCTCGGCGAGGTGTCGTCGGACCGTGTCGCCGAGGTGGAGGACGCGGTCGAATCGGCCGTCGAGGCCGCGGGCGTCGGTCCCTTCGACGCCTCGGTCGGCGGACTCGGCGTCTTCCCCTCGCTGGACTACATCCGAGTCGTCTGGCTCGGCGTCGACGACGGCGCGGCCGAGTTGACGCGGCTGCACGAAGCCATCGAGCACGAGACGGCAGCACTCGGCTTCGACCCCGAGGACCACAACTTCACGCCGCACGCCACGCTCGCCCGCATGGACGATGCCCGCGGGAAAGACCTCGTGCGGCGCGTCGTCGAAGGCGAGTCGCCGACTATCGGGTCGTTTCGGGTGCGCGAGGTGCGCCTGAAGAAGAGCGAACTCGGCCCCGACGGCCCCGAGTACGAGACGGTGACGCGGTTCTCGCTGTGAGGCGCGTCAGTCGTCGGTCGGCCGCCGCCCGCGACGCCGGTCCACGATACGCCGGAGTTCGCCCCGAATCACGTCGCGCTTGAACAGCAGGAAGCCCGCGAAGATGAGCGCGAAGCCGGCGACGGTGGCGCGCGTCGGCACGCGCCCGAGGACGGTCCAGTCGGCGAGCGCGGCGAAAAGCGGGATGACGTACTCGAGCAGACTCACCTCGATTGGGCCGACTCGGTCGAGAAGCCAGAAGTACAGCAGGAAGCCGCCCGCGCCGGCGACGACGGCGAGGTAGCCGGTGGCGACGAGCGTCGTCTGGGTCCACGCCGCGTCGGCGGCAGACTCCCACGGCAGGGCGACGCTCGTGACGTGGAGCGTGACCGCGCCGATGAGCATCATCCACGCCTGCACGGCGAGCAGCGACATCCCCGTCTCGCTGTCGTGGGTCAGCACCGCCCCGAGGGCGAAGGCGACGGCCGACCCGAACACGAGCACCGCGCCGACGAGGTTCGACGACAGTAGATTTCCGGGGTCCGGGTTGGCGATGACGACGAGGCCGAGAAACCCGAGGACGAGCCCGACCACTCGGTGCGGGGACAGTCGCTCGCGGGTGGCCGTCAGGCGGGTGAGCGTCGGCGTCGCGAGCGGGATGATGCCGAGGAGGACCGAGGCCACGGATCCGGGGACGTACACCTGTCCGGAGAACAAGAGCGCGTGGTGGGCCCCGATGCTGAACACGCCGCCGGCGAGAATCGGCCGCCACTCGTCGCGGACGGCGGGAACGACCCGGTCGCCGCGGGCGACGGCGACGGCGAACAACAGGAGCGCGGCCACGTCGAAGCGGACCGCGCCGAGGAACGCCGGCGGGACGGTCCGGAGGGCGATGTCGGTGGCGAGGAAGGCGCTCCCCCAGACGGCGGAGAGCGCGAGGAAGGCGACGGCGGTTCTGGCCCGACTCATTCGCGTCGGCTTTCGCGCCGATGGTACTGAATGAGTCGGTTCTGTCGCCCCCCAACCGCGCCGCCGGCCCGGGAGAACGCCGGGTTCTCGCCGATTCGGGCGTGCGGACGCCCCTCACACGCCTGAAACGCGAAGGAACAAGATTTTATGCGGAGGATGGAAAGTACAGCCCACTATGGGTAAGAAGTCGAAGTCTAAGAAGAAGCGTCTGGCGAAGCTCGAGCGCCAGAACAGTCGTGTCCCCGCGTGGGTCATGCTCAAGACGGACATGGAAGTCACGCGAAACCCCAAGCGTCGCAACTGGCGGCGAAGCAACACGGACGAGTAAGCAATGAGCGCAAACGACTTCGAGGAGCGCGTCGTCACCGTCCCGCTCCGAGACGTGCAGGCGGTTCCGGCACACGAACGCGCGGGTCGCTCGATGACGCTCATCCGCGAGCACCTCGCCAAGCACTTCAAGGTCGACGCCGAGAACGTGCGTCTCGACACGCAGATCAACGAGGACATCTGGGCGCACGGCCGGCAGAGCCCGCCGAGCAAGTTCCGCGTCCGCGCCGCGCGTTTCGACGAGGACGGCGAGTCGGTCGTCGAAGCCGAACCGGCCGAGTAAACGGTGCTTCGCGCCTCCTTCGCCGGTTCGTCCTACATCGGCGTCTTCGCTCGCGCGACCGACGACGCGTTGTTGGTCCGCCCGGACGCCGACGACTCGCTCGCCGAGCAGATGGCCGAAGAACTCGACGTGCCGCTGGTCAAGACGACCGTCGGCGGGTCGGGCACGGTCGGTGCGTTAGCGACGGGTAACGAGAACGGTCTTCTCGTGTCGAGCCGCGCGACGTCCCGCGAGAAGGAGGCCCTCACCGACGCCGTGGACCTCCCGGTCTACGAGCTTCCCGGTCGCATCAACGCCGCCGGCAACGTCGTTCTCGCGAACGACTACGGCGCGTACGTCCACGCGGACCTCTCCGACGAGGCCGTCTCGGCCGTCGAGGAGGCCCTGGAGGTCCCCGTCGAACGCGGCGACCTCGCCGACGTTCGAACCGTCGGGATGGCGGCCGTCGCCAACAACCGCGGCGTCCTCTGCCACCCGAAGTCGCGCGAACCCGAACTGGAAGCGCTCGAAGCGCTCCTCGACGTTCGCGCCGACATCGGCACCATCAACTACGGTGGACCGCTCGTCGGCTCCGGTCTCGTTGCCAACGAGGAAGGGTACATCGTCGGCGAGGACACGACCGGTCCCGAACTGGGTCGCATCGAAGACGCCCTCGACTACATCGACTGAGGGCCTCGCGTCCCCCCGTTTCTCGCTTCAGTTTCGCTCCGAGTAGGAAGACCTTTCCCGCTCGCCACCCGACCGACGTGCATGAGCCAGTTCATTATCGCGGGCAGCTTCACGAGCCGTGGCGTCGTCCACGAGTTCACGAAGACTGTGGAAGCACCGAACGAGAACGTCGCACAGGAACGCGCCTTTTCGCTCATCGGGAGCGAGCACGGAATCAAGCGCACGAAGGTCGAGCTCAACGAGGTGTCCGCAGCATGATGGGTGGCGGTCAGCAGCAACTTCAGCAGCTCTCCCAGGAACTGCAGGCCCTCGATGAGGAAATCGAATCCCTCGAAGGCGAGGTTTCGGACCTGAACGACGAGAAAGACGAAATCGACGAGGCCGTCGAAGCCATCGAGACGCTCGAAACGGGCTCGACGGTACAGGTCCCGCTCGGCGGCGACGCGTATCTCCGCGCCGAAGTTCAGGACATCGACGAAATCGTCGTCTCCCTCGGCGCGAGCTACGCCGCCGAACAGGAACAGGGCACGGCCATCGAGACCCTGCGACGCAAGCAGGACGCGCTCGACGAGGAAATCGCGAGCATCCGCGGCCAGATCGAAGAGCTCGAAGAGGAGAGCGACGAGATCGAAGAGCAGGCGATGCAGGCCCAACAGCAGATGCAGCAACAGCAGATGCAGCAGATGCAGCAGATGCAGAGCGAGGGCGACGGCGACGACGAGTAAGGTAACCCCCACCTCCTACTATTCAGATGTTCGACGGACTGAAGAAGAAACTCAACCGCTTCCGTAACGACGTTGAAGAGACCGCCGAAGAGAAGGCCGAAGCGGCGGCCGACGAGGCCGAGACCGAGGCCGACGCGGAAGCGGAATCAGCACCAGCAGACGCGGCGGTCGAACCCGAGGCGTCCGAACCTTCCGACGCCGACTCCGTCGGCGACGCGGACGCTGATTCCGAAGCCGATGCGGTCGACGACGCTCCTGCGGACGCCGAGCCGGCGACCGACGCGGACGCCGCGCCCGAGCAGGCCGCTGCGACCGCGGAGGTTGACGCCGAATCTGCCGCCGCGACCGCGGCGGTTGACGCCGAGGCCGAACCCGCGGCCGATGCGGAGGCGGTCGACGAACCCGAAGCCGAAGAGGCCGAGCCGCGCGAGTCGCTCGCCTCCGACGCCGCGAAAGCCGCGCTGGCGGAGGAAGACGAAGACGGTTCGTCCGGCCCCGGCCGACTCCGCCGCGCCGCCGCGTTCGCCACGGGGAAAGTCGTCATCGAGGAAGAAGACCTCGAAGACCCCCTCTGGGAACTCGAGATGGCGCTCCTCCAGAGCGACGTCGAGATGCAGGTCGCAGAGGAGATTCTCGAGACCATCCGCGAGAAGCTCATCGGCGAGACGCGAAAGCAGGTCCAGAGCACGGGGCAACTCGTCTCCGAGGCGCTCCACGACGCGCTCTACGAGGTCATCAGCGTCGGGCAGTTCGACTTCGACCAGCGCATCGCCGAGGCCGACAAACCGGTCACGCTCATCTTCACCGGCATCAACGGCGTCGGGAAGACGACGACCATCGCCAAACTCGCGAAGTACTTCGAAAAGCAGGGCTACTCGACGGTGCTCGCCAACGGCGACACCTACCGCGCCGGCGCGAACGAGCAGATCCGCGAGCACGCGGAGGCGCTCGGCAAGAAGCTCATCGCCCACGAGCAGGGCGGTGACCCGGCAGCCGTCATCTACGACGGCGTCGAGTACGCTGAGGCCCACGACATCGACATCGTCCTCGGCGACACGGCGGGTCGACTCCACACCTCGAACGACCTGATGGCGCAGTTGGAGAAGATAGACCGCGTCGTCGGCCCGGACCTCACCCTCTTCGTGGACGAGGCCGTCGCCGGACAGGACGCGGTCGAACGCGCCCGACAGTTCAACGACGCGGCCGCCATCGACGGCGCGATCCTGACGAAGGCCGACGCCGACTCCAACGGCGGCGCGGCCATCTCCATCGCGTACGTGACGGGCAAGCCCATCCTGTTCCTCGGCGTGGGACAGGGCTACGACCACATCGAGAAGTTCGACCCCGAACAGATGGTCGAGCGCCTGCTCGGCGAAGACGAATAATCGTACTCGGTCCGTCGTTCCTTTCTTTCGGACGCCTCACTCCAGTACGAGCACGACTCCGAGCAGCAGCATCGTCCCCGCGCCGACGTAGTTCAGCGCGCTCGCGACCCGTGTCTCCGCGAGCCTCGACCCGAGTCGGTTCGCGCCGAGCGCGACGACAGAGAGGTACAGCGCCGTGAGAGCGGCGTAGGTCGCGCCCAGACTCGCCATCCGTATCCCGGTTCCCGCGCCCTGTCCGGCGAAGCCGGGGAGGAACGCGAGGAAGAACAGCGCGACTTTCGGGTTGAGCGCGTTGACGAGGACGCCCCGACGAAAACTCGCCCCGCCGTCGGTCTCGACCGAGGGGTCGAACTCGTCGTTCCGGAGGGCGGTGACGCCGAGGTACACGAGGTACGCCGCGCCGACGTACTTGAGCGCCGCGGCGGCCTCGGGGACGGTTCGAAAGAGTGCCGCCGCGCCGACCGTCGCGAGGAGCGTGTGAAAGAGGACGCCCGTGGCGATGCCGAACGCCGACCGGACGCCCGGCCCGCGACCGTCGAGGCCGCGGGCGAGGACGTACATCGTGTCGGGGCCGGGCGCGAGGATGAGCGCGACCGCCGCGCCGCAGAACGCGAGATAGGTCGCAGCGTCGAGTCCGAACGCGAGCGTCGTCATCACTCGGTCGTACGATTCGCCGCGGCAAGTACCTCAGGGGTTCGGGCTCGGAACGACCTGATTGCGGAGCGTTGGCGTTTCGCCGTCCGACGCCGACGCCAGTCGCTCGACGTTCTCCGCGAGGATGTCGGCGACCCGCGTCCAGTAGTGCGGCGTGTGGCCGGAGACGTGCGGGGTGATGTAGACGTTCTCGAAGCCCCAAAGCGGGTGGTCCTCGGGAAGCGGTTCGGGGTCGGTCACGTCGAGCGCGGCGGCGCGGAGGCGGTTGCTTCGGAGGTGCGAGACGAGGGCGTCGGTGTCGACGATACCGCCGCGCGCGACGTTGACGAGGACGGCGTGTTCGGGGAGCGCGCTCAGCGCCCGCCGGTCGATGAGATTGCGCGTCTCGTCGGTCAGGGGGCACGCGACCACGAGGAAGTCGGTGCGGACGAGCGCCGATTCGAGGTCGTCGAACCCGAGCACCTCGTCGGTCGGGCCGCCCTTTTCGGGCGTGTAGCGGACACCGATAGTCTCGACGCCGAACGCGTCGAGTCGCTCGACGACCGCTTGTCCGATGGCACCGAGGCCGACCACGGTGGCCGTCGAGCCGTGCAGCTCACCGTGCGACTGGAAGTGTCGCCACTCGCGGCGTCGCTGGCGGCGGAGCCCCTCGTCCAGCCGGCGGGTAATCATGAGCAGGGTGCCGAGGACGTGTTCGGCGATGTTGGGGCCGTGGACGCCGGAGGCGTTGGTGACGCGGACGCCGCGCTCGCGGAGTGCGTCCAGCGGGAGGTGGTCGTAGCCGGCGGCCGCGCCGGCGAACAGTCGAAGGTCGTCGGCGGCGTCGAGCACCTCGTCGGGGAGCGACGTGCTGGTGATGACGGTCGCGTCGCGCGCGGCGTCGAGCGTCTCGGCGGTCGTCTTCGGGTGGCGGACGGTCGCGTCGGGCAGGCGTTCGCGGAGGGCAGCGGCGTACTCCGACGCCGGGATTCCGTGCGTGGGGCGGTCGAGGACGAGAATCGTGGTCATCAACTGCGTTGTCGGCGCCTCGCGCGAAAGGTCTTCGGCCCGCTCGCGCTCAACGCGACGGATAAAGCCTTTACCGACGCGACGGCGTAGGAAGGGACAATGGTACTCGACAATCTCGGGAGTTCCCTCCGCGGCAGTCTCGATAAGCTGCGCGGGAAGTCCCGCCTCGACGAGGACGACGTTCAGGAGATCGTCAAGGAGATTCAGCGCTCCTTGCTCTCCGCCGACGTCGACGTCAGCCTCGTCATGGACCTCTCGGACTCTATCAAGACCCGCGCGCTCGAAGAGGAGCCGCCGGGTGGCACGAACGCCCGCGACCACGTCCTGAAAATCGTCTACGAGGAACTCGTCGAACTCATCGGCGAGTCGACGGAGATTCCGCTCGAATCGCAGACTATCATGCTCGCCGGTCTTCAGGGGTCGGGGAAGACGACCACCTCCGCCAAGATGGCGTGGTGGTTCTCGAAGAAGGGGCTTCGCCCCGCGGTCATCCAGACCGACACCTTCCGCCCCGGCGCGTACGACCAGGCCAAGCAGATGTGCGAGCGCGCCGAGGTCGACTTCTACGGCGACCCCGACTGCGACGACCCGGTCCAAATCGCCCGTGACGGCCTCGAAGCGACCGATGACGCCGACGTGCACATCGTCGACACGGCCGGTCGCCACGCGCTCGAAGACGATCTCATCGACGAAATCGAGGAGATAGAGGGCGTCGTCCAGCCCGACCTGAACCTGCTCGTCCTCGACGCGGCAATCGGGCAGGGCGCGAAAGAACAGGCCCAGCAGTTCGACGAGTCCATCGGCATCGGCGGCGTCGTCATCACCAAGCTCGACGGGACGGCGAAGGGTGGCGGCGCGCTGACCGCCGTCAACGAGACCGACTCGTCTATCGCCTTCCTCGGCATGGGCGAGACGGTTCAGGACATCGAGCGCTTCGAGCCGAACGGCTTCATCTCCCGTCTGCTCGGGATGGGCGACCTGAAACAGCTCTCCGAGCGCGTCGAACGCGCCATGTCCGAGACCCAGGCCGAAGACGAGGACTGGGACCCCGAGGAGATGATGAAGGGGAACTTCACCCTCAAGGACATGCAAAAGCAGATGGAGGCGATGGACAAGATGGGGCCGCTCGACCAGGTGCTCGACATGATTCCGGGCTTCGGCGGCGGCATCAAAGACCAGCTTCCGGACGACGCGATGGACGTGACGAAAGACCGGATGCGCTCGTTCGAGGTCATCATGGACTCGATGACCGAAGAGGAACTGGAGAACCCGCGGAAGGTCGGCGCGTCTCGCGTCAAGCGCATCGCGCAGGGGTCGGGACAGGACGAGGAGACGATTCAGGAACTGCTCGAACAGCACCGCATGATGGAACAGACCATCAAGCAGTTCCAGAATATGGGCGACGGCGACATGCAGCGGATGATGAAGAAGCTCCAGAATCAGGGCGGCGGCGGTGGCGGCATGGGCGGTCTCGGCGGCATGGGGCCGTTCTAACCCCGCGTTCAGTTCGCTTCGCTTCTCCGTTCGTTACGGTTCTTATTCCACGATCCTGCGACTGCGCGGTTCTCGCGGCTCGCCGGGATACCGCCGACTTTTAACGCTCGGGGCCGTCGCACCCCACAATGACCGTGCGAGACGTGGCGGTCGAGGCCTACAAGGAAGCCTTGCCCGCGCTCGCGGCCAGCCTCGTCGGCGGTCTCATCGCCGGTGTCGTCCTCGGGGGGATGCGGGCCGAACTCCGGGCCGTGCCGGGGCTTCTCGTGCTCGTCCCCGCGCTCTTGGCGACCCGCGGCAACGTCTATGGCTCGCTCGGCGCTCGCATCGCTACCGCGCTCCATCAGGGGCTCATCGAACCCCGCGTCACCGGCGGCGACGAGCGCCTCCGGGCCGCCGCGACGGCCGCGCTCGCCAACGGCGTGCTTACGAGCACGTTCGCCGCCGTCGTCGCGTACTTCCTCCTCACGTTCCTCGGCAGTCGGGTCGCCCCGCTCCCGATTCTCGTCGGCGTCGCCATCGTCGCCGGCTTGCTGTCCGGCATCGTCCTGACCGTCGTCGTCGTCAGCGTCGTCTTCGCGGGCTACCGCCGCGGGCGCAACCCCGACACCATCGTCGGCCCGGTCGTGACGACCACCGGCGACGTGTTCGGTATCCTCTTTCTGCTCATCGCGGTCCGAACCGTCCTCGCCGTCGCGGGGGTGTTCTGAGTGCCGACGGAGTGGACCGTTCGCGCCATCACGCGGGCGATGCTCCCGGTGCTGCTCGTGCTCACGCTCGTCGAACTCGGGAGCGGCCTCGTTCTCGGGAGCTTCGAGGCGCAGTTGCTCCGCTACCCGTCGCTGCTCGTGCTCGTCCCCGTCACCATCGGGACCGCGGGGAACCTCGGGAGCGTCCTCGCGGCGCGCCTTTCCACGTCGTTCCACCTCGGGACGCTCTCGTTTTCGCCCCGTGACGACGAACTCGCGGGCAACGCTGTCGCTACGGTCGCCCTCGCGGTGACGGTCTTCCCCGTCATCGGCGTGGGCGCGTGGGTCGCCACGCTCCTCGTCTCCGGCGACACGTCGCTGGCCCTGCAGAAGGTCGTCCTCGTCGCCCTGTCGAGCGGGATTTCGCTGGCCGTCCTCGCGGTCATTGTGACGTTTTCGGCGACCTACGTCGCCTACCGGTTCGGCCTCGACCCCGACGACGTGGTCATTCCCGTCGTCACCAACGTCTGCGACGTGCTCGGCGTCGTCGTCCTGTTCGGGGTGGCGCAGGTACTCGTCTGACCCGACGTTCGAACCGCCTCCCGCCGACCGACGCCGATTAGTTCGCTCGGCACCGACCGTCGGTCGTGCAGTCGTCGGCCGTCCTCCCGGTGCTGTTCGAGGTGCTCCCGCGAGTTGCGCGCATCGCCGCCTACATCGCCGTGGGCGTCTTCGCCGCGAACCTCGTCGTCGCCTTCGGCCTCGTCGAGCGCATCGCCGGCCTCTCGCGGTATCTGACGAGTCCCGCGAACCTCCCGGACGAGGTTGGGACGGCCATCGTCACCACCGCCGCCTCGACGACGGCGGGCTACGGGATGCTCGCGGAGTTCCGCGAATCGGGCGTCCTCGACGACCGGGCGACCCTCGTCGCCGTCACCATCAACACGTTCTTCGGATTCGTCCAGCACATCTTCACGTTCTACTGGCCGGTGCTTATCCCCATCCTCGGTCGCGAGGTCGGCTTCATGTACGTCGGCGCGCGGGCGGCCATCGCGCTGGCCATCACCGCGACCGGCGTTGTCGCCGGCGCGGTGCTCCTTTCTGACCGCAACACGACCCCGGTCGCGGTCGCCGAGACCGACGGTTCGGGCGGCGCAGTCAACGCGGTCGATTCGGCCGCCGACGCGAGCACCGACGACGCGGACGACACCGACGATTCGCTCCGCGAGACGGTCGAAGACGCCGCGCGGAGCACGTGGACGAAACTGCGGCGCATCGTCCCGCGGCTGGCCGTCGTCTACGTGGCCGTCACGCTCCTCCTGCGGACGACCGACCTCGAATCGTTCGCGGCGCTCGCCAGTCCGCTGACGAACCTCGTCGGCCTGCCGGGCGCCGCCGTCCCCGTCGTCGTCGCCTTCGCGTTCGACACGACGGCCGGCGCAGCAGCCATCGCGCCGGCCATCGGCGAGACGTTCACGCCGAAACAGGCCGTGGCGACGATGCTCATCGGCGGCATCATCTCCTTCGCCGTCTCGACGTTCAAGCGGTCGATTCCCTTCCAGTACGGCATCTGGGGCCCCGAGTTCGGCTCGAAGGTCATCGCCGTCAACACGGGGCTGAAAATCGTCTTCATCGCCGTCGCGGTGGCGCTGCTGGTCGCCTGAGTAGACGAGAAAAACGCCATCTCAGTCTCCGCTTTCGGCTCCCTTTAGCGGTCGTTCGGGTCGACCGGTCTTCCGTCTTCGGTCGGCGGCGCGATGTAGTCGATGACCTCGTCGACGGAGGGGTCGCGGACGGTCACGTGGACGTCGATGTCGCCGAGTTCGTCGGGGTTGCCGACGGAGAAGTTGACGACGCCCTTGAACGCGGCCTGTTTTTTCAGCGCGAACGAGAAGCCGTCGTCGTCGCGGCGCTTGGCGAACTCGCGGCGGGCGGTGTCGAGGATGGCCTGCTCGTGGAGGCGCTCGGAGAACCGCTCCAGTTCGTGGGTCTCACCGACGAGTTTCCCGGGTTCGTGGTCGAGTTCGACGCCGGGGAAGATGTTCTCGACGGCGTCGCCGACGCGGTTCGTGACCTCGGTGTCGCGGACGGGCGCTTTGATGCGGACGTCGACGCTGTAAATCATGCTCACGCGTCGGCCTCCGCGACCGCCTCGGGCCCTTCTTCGAACAACTTCGTGATGGTCTCGCGGTACTCCGCCAGCGTGCCGGTGTTCTGAATGACCACGTCGGCGCGGTCCATCGCGTCGCCCATCCCGAAGTCGAGTTCGCGGCGCTCGCGCTTTTTCAGCGCCTCCACGTCGGTGTCGCTGTCGTCGCGGTCGCGGTCGAGCAGGCGCTCGGCGCGCGTCTCGAACGGCGCTTCGACGCTCACGAGGACGAAGTCGTCGCCGAACGCCTCGCGAAAGCGGTCGAGTTCGACGCCCGACCGAAGGCCGTCGACGAGCACCACGTCGTTCGATTCGAGGTGCTGTTCGACCATCGGCAGGGACCGCGCGGCGATGGCGTCGTCACCCTCCTCCTCGCGGAGCGCGGTCGCTATCTTCCCGTGGTCCGTCGCGGGGTCGAGGCCGCGGTTGCGACACTCCTCGCGGATGACGTCGCCCATCGTCACGACGGGCACGCCCGCTTCGCGGGCCACCTCGGCGAGTTCGCCCTTGCCGCTTCCCGGCAGGCCGACCGTCCCGATGACTCTCATAGCCGGTGTTACCGCGTTGGCGCTGTTAAAGCCTCCCTTCACGTCGCTCCGGGTGGCGGGTTTCGCCGCTCTCTCGTCGCCGACTCGGCGCACCCCGGCACCCCGTCGCTTTTCGCCTCGGCCCGCGTACTACGTGTATGTCTCAGCGTTCGTTCGTCGTCCGCGCCATCTGGTTCGTCTTCGTCGGCTGGTGGGCGACGCCCGCCGTCGTCAACGTCGCGTGGTTCCTGAACGCGACCATCATCGGTATCCCGCTCGGCGTCGCGCTCATCAACCTCGTGCCGACGGTGCTCTCGTTGAAGGAGCCGAAATCGCGGCTCGAACCCGACTCGTTTCGGGGCCAGCGGTCAATCGTCGTTCGGGCCGTCTACTTCGTGTTCGTCGGCTGGTGGCTGAGTTGGGTCTGGGCGAACGTGGCGGTGCTGTTCACGCTCACCATCGTCGGCCTCCCGGTCGGCATCTGGATGCTCAACCGGCTCCCGGCGGTCACGTCGCTGTACCGGTTCGACGGGTAGGTCGAGACGGGTAGAACCCGATTCGTTTTTCTTGCAGGGCCGGTTTGTGGGCATCGAGGGCGCGTAGCTCAGTCGGACAGAGCGTCGGACTTCTAATCCGATGGTCGCGGGTTCGAATCCCGTCGCGCTCGCTCGTCGCCTTCGGCTCCTCGCTCGCGCGACGGACATCGCAAACGCTTCGCGTTTGCTCAATCCCGTCGCGCTCTTTTCGTTGTGGGTGACTGGCAAACGACGACAAAGCCGGAACGCCACGCGCGGGTTCGAATCAAAAAGTAGTTTGTTACGACTTGGGTCCACATCCCGTCGCGCTCTTTTCGTTGTGGGAGACTGGCGAGCGACATCGTCGGTCGGTCTCGCCTTCTCCAGCCCTGAACGGTCTCTGTTCTCGACGACTACCGGGGCCTGCTCTCGGATACGCGTGAGCCAATTAAGTTAGAACGACGACATTTTCTTGGTCGGACGGCACGACACTCCTCGCATGGACGTTCTCGGCATCGTCGCCGCGGCAGTCGTCTTCGGCGTCGCCGCCTACAATTTCGCGACGAGCCTCGGCGGCCGGTTCGCGAGACCTCTGTTCGGTAGTCTGGGACTCGTCGCCGCGACGCTCTACGTCATCGACAGATTCGGCATCGCGGCGTCGCTCGGATTGGACGTCGCCCGCGGCCTCCAACTCGTCGCGGCCCTGCTCGTGGTCTCGGCGCTAGTCGATTTCCTCGCTCGTCGTGCGGGTGCAGACGCTTCCGAGTCGTCGTGAACGTCGCGTTCGCGACTCCCCACTATTCTCATTACGTGTCGCACAGCTGTCTCTTGTCTGGTCTTCGCGTCCGACTCCCCGTTCGGAGGTCGGTTCGAACAGACGATAGACGATGCAGTCGTCTACGGCGACGCCGAGATGGAGTCCCTGCTTCACGAGGGGCCGGTCCGCGTGCTCGTCAACGGCTGGGTCGAGGTTCCGGGCGGCCGGTATCTCTCCCCGAACGCGGTCCACCATATCGACGCGCGAGTCTCCGAGTGACGCCGGTTCTCAGACGACCCCCAACTCCCGGCCGCACTCGGGGCACTCGTCGTCGACGATAGTCACCGGCGCGTCGCAGTCCGGACAGAACTCCCGGTAACACGCCCTGTCTCCCATACGCACCGCTACCACGGGAACGGTGGTGAACGTTGGGGCGAACCGGAGGGGCGAGCGTCGGACGACCCGTCACTCGTCGTCGACGTCTTTTCCCGGGCCGGCGAAGTTCGCGCCCAGTTCGGTACCGTAGCGCCGGGCGTAGACGCCGGGGACCGCGAGGAGGTCGTTCGGCGCACCGGACTCCACCACGACGCCGCCGTCGGCGACGTGGACGCGGTCGGCGTCGCGGACGGCGGCCGCACTATCGGTCGCCACGACGAGCGGGGCGTCCGGTCGCCGCATCGCGGCGAGGGTCGCGCGGAGGTTCGACGGGGAGGAACTACGGGGCGCGCGGACGAGCGGGCCGGAACCGGGGAGGAGCGTTCCCGCGAGCACCGCCGCCTCGGAGATGCGGGGCGCGACGACAGCCAGAAACGGCGGCCGATTCGCGGGCGTGGTCGCATCCGAGGCGGCGGCGTCCGCCGAGGGCTCGGGAGAGGACATACACGCTGACAGAGGCTGTCACGGGAGATAAGTATAGAGACGAGTACCGGCGTTTCACGAACCGTCTCGGACGTTTTATAGAGATTCGTCAACTTCTGTTGCGAATCAGTCACCGATACGACCGCCGTCTCGTGGCGTCAGACGACGACGTGGCGCGGACGCTCGATTAACGGCGTCCCAACCGGTGCGCGAGCGGACAAAGCAGCGGCTAACGGGCGTGAATCCGCAAAAAACGTCGTGAATTCGGCCGAGCGATTCGAGTCGATGCGAAGTCAGGGTGTGGGTGTGAGTGGTGTAGGCCTATCTGGGGGTGCTCACATCGCACCGCCCATGCCGCCCATACCGCCCATGCCACCCATGCCACCCATGCCGCCGCCCATGCCGCCGGGCGCGCCGCCGTCGTCGTCGTCGCTGCCGGTCTGGCCACCGGAGAGGTCGCCAGCCGCGATGACGTCGTCGATGCGGAGGATCATGACTGCGGCTTCGGTCGCGGACTCGATAGCCTGGGTCTTGACGCGGAGGGGCTCTACGACGCCCTCTTCTTCCATGTCGATGACCTCGCCCGTGTAGGCGTCGAGGCCGGCTGCGAACTCGCCGCCGTCGTGGCGCGAGCGCAGGTCGACGAGAGAGTCGATGGGGTCGAGACCGGCGTTCTCGGCGAGGGTGCGCGGGATGATGTCCAGCGCCTCGGCGAACGCCTCGACGGCGAGCTGCTCGCGGCCGCCGACGGAGTCGGCGAACTCGCGGAGCTGCAGGGAGAGCTCCGTCTCGGGAGCACCGCCGCCGGGGAGAACCTTCCCGTCTTCGAGCGTCGTGCGGACGACGCCGAGGGAGTCCTCGATGGCGCGCTCGAGCTCGTCGACGACGTGTTCCGTGCCGCCGCGGAGGATGAGCGTGACGGACTTCGCGTCTTCGACGTCCTCGACGAAGATGCGCTCGTCGCCGCCGACGTCCTTCTGTCCGACGGAGCCGGCGAAGCCGAGGTCATCGGCCTCGATGTCGTCGAGGCTGCTGACGACGCGGCCGCCCGTCGCGCGGGCGAGACGCTTGAGGTCGGAAGACTTGGCGCGGCGGACCGCGAGGATGCCCTCCTTCGCGAGGTAGTGCTGCGCCATGTCGTCGATGCCGTCACCGACGAAGACGGCGTCGGCGCCGACCTCGACGAGCTGGTCGACCATCTCTTTCAGCTGCTTTTCTTCCTGGTCGAGGAACTGCTGAAGCTGGTCGGGGTCCGTGACGTTGACTTCCGCGTCGATTTCGGTCTCGCGGACTTCCAGCGCGTCGTCGAGGATGGCGATGTTCGCGTCCTCGACGGCGTAGGGCATGTTCTCGTCGACGCGCTCCTTGTCGACGATGACGCCCTCGACGAGTTCGGAGTTGTCGATGGTGCCGCCGACGACCTTCTCGATGGAGACGTTGTTCGTGTCGATGCCGTCGTCGTCCTTGACTGCCAGCACGGCGTCGACGACGAGTTCGGAGAGCAGGTCCTTCGCGGACTCCGCGCCCTTCCCGGTCATCGCCGTCGCGGCGATCTTCGTGAGGGTCTCGCGGTCGTCCTCCGTGACCTCGATGGCGTTGTCCTCGAGGACTTCCTTGGCCTTCTCGGCGGCCTGGCGGTAGCCCTGCGCGATGGTCGTCGCGTGGACGTCCGATTCGAGGAGCTCCTCGGCCTGGTCGAGGAGTTCGCCGGCGATGATGACGGCCGTCGTCGTACCGTCTCCGACCTCGTCCTCCTGGGTCTCGGAGACTTCGACGATCATGTTGGCCGCGGGGTGGTCGATGTCCATCTCCTTGAGGATGGTGACGCCGTCGTTCGTGACGACGACCTGCCCGCCGGAGTCGACGAGCATCTTGTCCATCCCCTTCGGGCCGAGCGTGGTGCGTACGGCCTCTGCGACGGCCTTCCCGGCCGTGATGTTCATCGACTGCGCATCCTGACCGGATGTGCGCTGCGAGTCCTCACCCAGAATGATCATGGGCTGACCCTGCTGCATTCGCTGGCTCATAGTCATCGCCTGATTGTTTGTGATTCTATAAAAAAGCATCGTTTATTGGTATGCCAAAACGCAACACGGTGGGGCGGTCGAGACCCGGAGACGGCGGTCGATTATGCGGCTTTATCTGTGGCGTTCGGCGGGGCGGTCTCGCCACTCTCGAAGCGGGTGCGGTGAAAAGACGATGCGGGCGAGTGCCGTGTCGGCGGTGGACTCGTCGGCGGTGGCGTCTCAGTTGTTCTGCCGGACGTTGAAGCCCTGCGTCAGGTCGTTGTGCTTCCGTTCGAGGAAGGAGTACACCGCGCCGTGGGGCGCGCCGTCGAGAATCATCTCGACGGCCCGGCGGACGACTTCGACCTCTTCGGGCTGGCCGATGATGCCGAGCGTCGAGCCGTAGATAACCACGTCCGCACCGGTCAGCTCTTCCATGAGTTCGCGGGTGCGGCCGTTCTCGCCGATGAGGCGACCCTTCTGTCGCCGCATGTCGTTTTTGTTTCGGGTGTGCCGGTCTATCTCGATGAGTTCGAACATCATCATGTCGTCGTCGAGGAGCGCCATCGCGTCCTCCGGGGCGAAGCCGCGGCCGACCGCTCGAACCACGTCGGGAGCGACCATGCCGAGTACGGGGTCGCCGACGCTGTCGATGGCGACGCTGCCGTTTTCCGAGTCAACGTCGAGTCGGACTTCCGCGCGACTCTCTATCTCTCGGAGCGTCGAGCCACCTTCGCCGATGAGAACACCGATACGGTCCTGCGGCACCTTGACGTGCTGCATATCACCCGATACCCGTCGGAGTGGTTTAAGCGTTCGCTCGGCGGGTCGCCGCGTGTGTGGGTCTCACACCCGCCTCGCGGCGGGTCTGTGTTTCTACTCGTCTTCGCTCTCGTCGGCCGTGACGAACTCGAACAGCGAGTCGCCGTCGGCGTCGGCACCCTGCCGCCGGAAGAAGTTGGCCACGTTGCGGCAGTCCCGCCGGAGGAACTCCTCGGCGTTGGGGTGGTGGACCGTCACCGCCTGTCCGAGGTCGATGACGACGAGTTCGCCCTCGTGGATGATGAGGTTGTACTCCGAGAGGTCGCCGTGGACGAGGCCGGCGCGGTGGAGTCGGCGCATGTACTCGCGGACGACTTCGTAGGCGGTCTGGGGGTTCTCGACGCGCACTTCCGAGAGCCGTCGCGCTCGGTCGTCGACGACGCCGACGAGTTCCATGACGAGGACGTTCCGCTGGACCGCGATGGGCTTCGGCACGCGCACGCCGGCACGCTGGGCGCGTTCGAGGTTAGCGAACTCCTTTCTGACCCACGCGCGAACGACCTGTCCCTTGTCGTGGCCGATGTTCTCGAAGCGCGGGTCGCCTTCGAGGTAGTCGCGCATGTGCCGGAAGTCGGAGGCGTTGATGCGGTATATCTTGACCGCCACGTCCGAGTCTTCGCCGAGCGCCTCGAAGACGTTGGCCTCCTTGCCGGTCGAAATCGGCCCGCCGAACGCGTCGATGTACCCGTCTTGGACGAGTTTGTAGATGGCGGCGAAGGTCGCGTCGTCGAACACCGACTGCTCGACTTTGAACTGGTCGGCGTCTTTCAACCGCATCCGGAACTCGTCGAAGTCGCGGTCCTTGCGGCGCGCGATACGGTCCGCCTCGTCGTCGGAGACGTCTATCTCCTCCCACTCGTCGCCGAACGCCTCACCCTCCTGGGGTTCGACCATGCCGAACTCGTCAGTCATTGGACTAGGGCTACGGGAGGCGAGATGAAAAGGGCACAGGCTCCGGCTTCGGTGTCACTCGGCGAGCAGTCGACGCTGTCTCGAACGCGTTACTGGATGTGGCCTTCGCGGCGGAGCTGGTCGGCCTCGGACTTCTCGTAGCGCCACGACACGTCGGCCTTCTCGTCCTGCCAGTCCCACGGTTCGACGAGCACCACGTCGTCCTCTCGAATCCAGATTCGCTTTTGCATCCGTCCGGGAATGCGAGCGGTCCGCTCGACGCCGTCGGCACAGCGGACGCGAATACGATTGGCCCCGAGCATGTTCGTCACGACGGCGAACACTTCGTCGTCGTTCGGCATTCGAAGGTCTCGGCGGCTCTCGTTCTCGTCGTCGCTCATGCGCGAGCGTTCGACGTGGGAATGGTTAAATCCGCCGACGTTCGACCGGTAGGAAGCGTCGGACGGAACGACGCGTTTAGGGCGCTCCCGACCCGCCGTCGTCGTATGCTCGACAAACTCGGCACGAAGGGTATCGCCGGCGTCGTCTCGCTGCTCTTGGGTATCGGTATCGTCGCCTATCAGGCACCCATCGTCGCGGCGGGGCTCGCGTTCGTCGTCGCCGGTCTTGGACTCGTCGCCAGCGGCCTCGCCGAGGGCGTCATGAAGATGTTCGGCATGGCCTGAGAGCCGCCGATATCCCCTGTCTCACAGCGCTTCACGGAGGAACGAGAACACCTGTTTTCGCACCGCGGGATAGTGGTACGACGAGTGCAAGAAGACGTGGTCGGCCGCGGCGACGGCGTCGTACTCGACTTCGTTTCCGGCCGCTTCGAGCGCGTCCGCCAACCGGGCGCTCTGGTCCGGTGCGACGACCGAGTCCTCGCTCCCGTGGAGCAACAGCGTCGGCGGCGCGTCGGCGTCGGCGTCGGTGTCGTCATCCACGTAGGTAATCGGCGAACACCGACGCAACTCGGCTGCTGACGGCCGGCCATCGAACAGCGGGGGCGACTCGCCGGCGCGCTCGTGGTCGTCGGCTCGGAGGTCGTAGACTCCGGAGACCCCGACCGCGGCGTCGATATCGGTCCGCCGGCCGAACTCGTCGTCCGAAAGCGCCGCCAGCAACGCGAGGTGCGCTCCCGCGGAGTGACCGACGACGGCGACGGCGTCCGGGTCGATGCCGAACTCATCCGCGCGGTCCGTCAGCCAGTCGATACCCTCGCACACGTCTTCGATTTGCGCGGGAAACGGCGCTTCGTGCCCGAGTCGGTACGACACCTCGGCCGCGACGAATCCCTCCTCGACGGCGTCGAGCGCCCAGCGGGCGAACTGGCCGGTCGAACCGGTCTCCCACGCGCCGCCGTAGACGAAGACGACGAGGGGGCGGGCCGGTTCGGTCGTCTCGGCCGGGTCGCCCGTCCCGGTCGGCGGGGAGTCGGGGCCGTACACGTCCGCGGTCAGCGTGCGCTCCTCGCGGTCGGCGATAGTGCGGTTTCGATAAACGAGAACGTCGGAAGAGCGGGGCATACCGACTCGTCGGGCCGGCGGGACCCTATTGGTTTGGGCGGCGGCGAGCGACGAACGGCGGGCCGGTGCGGCGGGTCGGTGCGGCGATTACTCGGCTATCTTCGCGCGACCGGGCTCGATGAGTTCGTCGAGGTAGTCCGCGAGCGCGCCCTTCGCGTCGGCCGGGTGGAGTTCGCCGGATTCGAGGTCGGCCTCCAGCGTCTCGTAGTCGTCGTAGTCGAGGTTCCCGCCGTACTGTTCGGGGCGCTCGACGACGACCCGCTCGAAGCGCGGGAAGACGTGGTACTCGAAGATTTGGAGGACGGGGTTCTCGCGCTCGTCACCGTCCTCGGTCGGGTCGGGGTCGGCCGTCGGCGGGCAGAACGCGCCGTTGACCTTGTCCTCGATGTCCTCGGTGGTGTCCTCCATCGAGATGGTGACGCCCTCGGAGGAGGACATCTTGCCGATGCCCGTCCCGAGGTCCGCGATGAGCGGCGTGTGCATGCAGGTCGGCGACTCCTCGCCGATGCTCGGGAGCGTGTCGCGGGCGAGCATGTGGACCTTGCGCTGTTCCATCCCGCCGATGGCGAGGTCCACGTCGAGGTAGACGATGTCGAGCGCCTGCATAATCGGGTAGACCGCCTGCGCGACGGTGACGCCGTCGCCGCTTTTGATTTCGGCCATGGCGCGCTCGGCGCGCGAGAGCGTCGTCTCCAGTTCGAGCGCGTGCAGGTCGAGGACGTAGCTCTCGTCGAGTTGGTACTCCGAGCCGAGGATGAACTCCGTCTGACTCTCGTCGAGGCCGTAGGCGATGAACTGCGCTTTCATCCGCTCGGCCGTCTCGCGAATCTCCTCGAAGGTGCCCTTGCCGTTGAGGTAGGCGTGTACGTCGGCCAGAAGCACGACTACCTCGAAGCCCGCCTCTTGGAGGTCGATGAGCTTGTTGGCGGTGAGCATGTGACCGATGTGGAGGACACCGGAGGGCTCGTAGCCCACGTACGCTCGCTTGCCCTCGGGGTCGTCGGCCAGCGCGCGCACTTCGTCCTCCGTGACCACTTCGGAGGCGTTCCGAGTGATCAGGTCGTATGCGTCCATATCTGTTCGGTGTCGGGGATGTGGGATATGACTTCTGGAAGCCGCTCGCGGGCGAAACGGACAACACGAACCGGTCCCAACTCCGGGTGATGTCCGACTCAGGAAACACGACGCGTGCGCCCGTCATCATCTTCGCCGCGCTCATCCTCGTCGTCTTCGGTCTGCTCGCGGCCATGTGGGCGTCGGTCCGCGGCGGCGACCTCCTCCCGTACATCCTCGGCTTCGCGGTCTACTTCCTCGCGTTCCACATCTACCTCCCCTATCGGGTCCACAAGGACGCGACGTTCAAGGGGCGAAACGCGACGTTCTGGGCCGCCTTCGCGTTCTTCGTGCCGCTCGTCGGCGCGGCGCTGTACTTCGTGGTCGCCGTCGTCGTCGGCCACGACGCGACCGCGGAGTAATGTCCCTCGGCGGCCGCGGCTCTCGTCACGGTCTTCAGTGGTGCCAGAATCGATTTACGAACAGCCACGCATCCCGTCGATATGCCCTCCGCCGACGCGACACCAATCCGTCGATGGCTCATGGTCATCTCGCTGTTTCTCGCCCTCCTCACGTACCTCGTCTCGTCGAGTACATCCGGAGTCTACCTCGACAATGTCATCCATCTCGTCTCTGGCGGTGCCGCGTTAGTTATCGGCCTCCTGTTGGCCGTCTCGCTCGTTCGAGCGTGGCCGCGGGAGCGAAATCGCGAATGAGGCCCGTTCGCGCGTCTCGCTTCGACTGGTCACCGCCGGTTCTCGGCGCGGTGTTCGGAGATAATCTGGTCCACCATCTCCTCGCGCTGTTCCTTCTGTCGCTCCTCGGCGCGGTCCTCCCAGTCGTCGATGGCGGCGGCCACTTCGGACTCCTTCGCCACGGCGAGTTCGTCTATCTCCTGAATCGTCACGCCATCGGCGGGCGCGACCGGAATTTCGGCTTCGAACAGCACCTCGTCGGCGACTTCCGAGAGGTTGCCCGACCGGAGGACGACCCGCGGGTCGAACTCGGCGAGTCGCTCGGCGGTGGTGCGTCCGGCCCCGCTGGCGTCGCGGAGGTAGACCACGTCGCCCGCGGCGATGCCGTACTCCTCGATAGTGTGGTCGAGCGCGCCGTTGGTGAACTGTTCGACGATTTTGACGGGCACGAGATTTCCGCCGGATTCGTTCGCTTCGCTCTCTCTTCCGGCGACTTCCCACTCGCTGTCGCTCGTGAGAATCCCGTTCGTGTTCACGTCCGCGAAGTTCGAGTGGTCGAGCTTCCACAGCGACTTCAACTGGTCGAGCTTGTCGGCGAGTTCCGCCTTGTCGGATTCGAGCGATTCGACTTTCCGCTCTAACCGACCGTTCTCGCGTTCGAGTCGGGTGACTTCGCGGCGCTCGCGGGCCTCGCGGCGCTCCTCGCGGCGGGCGTCGGACAGTTCCTCTTTGTACTCCTCGATGGTCTCGTCTTTCTCCTCGATGGTCGATTTCAGGTCTTCGACGTGTGATTCGAGGCGCTCGACCCGCGACCGCAACTCCCGAATCTCGCGTTCTTCGGGCGTGAGTTCGGGCTCCTCGTGGGATTCCTCGTCGGCGTCGTCGGGGTCGCCCCCGTCGCCGTCGTCGGCCATCTCGCGGAGAACGGCCTCGACCGACTCCTCGCTGGCGAGGACGCGGGCGATGACCTCCTCTCTGTCCACGTCGGCGGGCACCTTCCGGGAGATGCGCTCGAACTGGTCTTCGTGGTCGTCGAAGGCGAACAGCGCCGCGGCGAGGGCGTCGCGCTCGTGGTCGTTGTCGTAGTCGATGTCGCGGGTCCGGTGGAGTTTCTCGTCGACGGGGATGTCGCTCGCGGGGGCCCACCCGGCGGCGTCGAAGCTCCGGCGGAACTTCTCGACCGTCTCGGGCATCGGCTGGACGTCGGCGGCGACGAGACTGGGTCGCCCGCGCTCGATGAGCCATTCGATGACCGCGGCGGTGTCGGCGGTGCGCGTCGAGTGCACGTCGAGGACGCGCCCGTCGAGGCTGACGACGGCGACGGCGGTGGTCGTGCCGGGGTCGATGCCGACGATGACGCGGTCGCGGCGCTTCACGAGGGGTTCGAACTCGATGCCGTCGCGGCGCTCGCGCTCGATTTCGACACGGGTGTCGCCCGAGCGATGGGTCGATACGGGGATGTCCTCGGGCCGCACTTCGACGGTAAACAGCGCCTGCGAGTAGCCGCCGTACTTCTCGGTCACGTCCCGCTCGTAGTCGAGGTTGGCCTCCTTCAGCGCGGATTCGACCTCGCGGGACTGCTGTTTGACCGACCCGTGGATGCGGCGCGTGTAGCGGTCCTGACTCCACCCGCCCTTGCCGGTCGAGCGGCCGCGAGAGACCTTCACGGTCGTCGTGTTCTCGAAGGCGGCGACCTCGTAGCCGACGTTGGCGAGGGCGAGCCGGGCCGCGGCCTCGGCCTCCTTCATCGGGTCTTTGCCGTAGGGGACGCCGTGACGCGAGGCGACCCGCGAGAGCGGTTCCGGTCGCTCCGCGCCGGTCACTTGCACCAACTGCGTCCCGTGGGGGAGCCACCGCAGGAAGCGGACTAAGTCGTCCTTGTCGGACGCCAACTCGTACATGTTGTCCGTGGCGACGACGCGCGGTTCGTCGCGCTCAATGAGTCGGCGTAACTTTCGGAAGGAGACCACGTCTCGTTCGATTCGGACCTCGTCTGACTCGGTGTCTCGGGTGTCCAACACGACCAGCGCGTACGACGGCGAGTCGCCGCGGATATCGCCGCTCTGGATGTCGACGCCGAAGACGACCGAGTCGAGCGCACTCGTCCGGTCGTTCACGACGGCGACTAGGGCCGCGCCGAATATATACTCCACGCCGGTCGCAGATGCCGACTCGGTCGGGTGTCGCGTTTGCAAGGCTCGGCCGCCGACCGCTGCCACCGCCGACCGCTGCCACCGGCGACACTGCCACCGCGACCGACGTTTGACACGAAACAAACAAGTCTCGGCTATTTGAAATGGGACTGATGAGTTCTGATATCCCCGACCCGCCGTCGGTGACCTCCCGGTCGCTGACGCGCATCGCCCTCATCGGTGTCGTTGCCCTCCTCCTTATCGCCGCCCCCATCGCCGGGCTCCTCGCGTGGGAACCCGTCGAAGAAGGGAACGTCAAGGTCGTCAAGAAGTGGGGCGCAACCACCGGTACCGTCTTCGAACCCGGCGCGCACTTCGTCAATCCCGTCTCGCAGTCGACTTCGTCGCTGTCGGTTCGACCGCAGTCGTACACGATGTCGTCGTCGACGAGCGAAGGCGACAGACGGGGTGACGACGCCATCACCGTCCTGACCGAAGACGGTCTCCGGACGGACATCGACGTGACCGTCCGCTACCGCATCGACGCCGGACAGGCGGTCGAGTTCTACCGCAACTACCGGACGCTCGCCACCGCCGAAGAGCGGCTGATTCGCCCGTCGATTCGGTCGGTGCTCCGGACCGAGGCCGGTCGACTGCCCGTCACCGTCATCTACACCGGCGAGGGCCAGACCCAGTTGAAGGCCGCCGCCGAGCGGGAACTCGCCGAGGAGTTCGCCGACGACGGTCTCATCCTCGAAGCGGTGCAGGTCCGCAACGTCGAACTCCCCGCCGAGTACGCGCAGGCGGTCGAACAGAAGGAAATCACCGAACAGCGCCGCCAGCAGAAGCAGGACGAACTCGCCGTCGAGGAACTGGAGGCCGAGCGCAAGCGCATCGAGGCACAGGGGCAGGCGGACGCCAACCGCATCCTCGCGGAGTCGCTGTCCGACGAGGTGTTGGCCCAGAAGTACATCGAGAAACTCGACGAGACGGACACCGTCTACATCCCGGTCGGCGACGGCGGCTACCCGCAGTTCGTCCGGTCGCTCGATAGCGACGGTTCGTCGTCGAGTTCGTCCGCCGGTTCGTCGTCGGACACTACCTCGGCGTCGTCGAGGTCGTCGTCCTCGTCCGGTTCCGAAAACGAGACGAGCAACTGACGCCGTCGATGCGTCTCCTCCGTGAACTGGCCGCCGCGGTCATGTTACTCGTCATCGTCGGCGTCCTCGCGCGCTCCGGCGTCGGCCGGTTCGTCCTGCCGGTCGTCGGCCTCGCGGTCGCCGCGGCGCTCGTGGTGCTCCTCTCAAAACAGCCGGCGTACGCACGGACAACCGTCGGTCCACGGACGAGAATCATCGAGTCGGCCGTCGAATCGGCCGACGCCGTCTGCGTCGAGTGCGGGTCGCCCGCGACGACGCGCCGGCGCTACGTCAGCGAGTGGGTCGTCCTCGGGGTCCCGGTCGTCCTCCTCGACGACGGCGAAAACCCGGTCTGCGACGCCCACCGCGACTGACCCGACCTCGTTTTTTGGCTCGACGGCCCCTTCAGCGGCCGCTCAGACGAGCCTGCCCGTCGAGACGAACTCGACGCCTCCGCCGACGCGGACCGCCACCTCGTCGCCGCGGTCCTCGGCTTCGAGGTGGAGGTGGGACGGTCGGCCCATCTCGTAGCCCTGCTCGACCGTGACCTCGATTTCGTCGTCGCCGAAGTAGCGGTGGCGGGCGAGATAGCCCGCGAAACAGCCGTTCGCGCTCCCGGTCGCGGGGTCCTCGGCGACGCCGTGGCCGGGCGCGTACATCCGCGCCGCGAAGTCGTTCGCGTCGTCGCGGGGGTCCGGACAGAACAGAAAGAGGTTCTCGACGCCCACGTCGTCGAAGAACGACCGGTACGCCGGAACGAACACCTCGCTCCGGGCGAGGGCGTCGCGGTCGCGGAGCGGAATCATCACCGCCGGGAGGCCGGTCGAGATGACCTGTATCGGCCAGTCGGCGTCGAAGTCGGCCGTGTCGAGCGACAGCACCTCTGCGAGCGTCTCGCGGTCGAGTTCCGCGCCGAACGTCGGCGCGTTCTGCGTCATCCAGTACTGCTCGCTGTCGCTTTCGTCGGACCGAACCTCGACCGAAATCGGACCGACGCCGAGATTCAGCGTCACCTCGTCGCCCGCGCCGAACTGCTCGCGGAGGACGGCTGCCGTCCCGAGCGTCGGGTGTCCGGCGAACGGAATCTCGCCGTCCGGCGTGAAGATACGAACGTCGTAGCCCTCGTCGGGTGAGCCGCCCTCGATGAACGTCGTCTCCGAGTAGTTCATCTCGTTGGCGAGCGCGGCCATCTGCTCGGAACTGAGCGCGTCCGCCCCCTCGAAGACGGCGAGTTGGTTTCCGGCGTACTTCGCCGTGGCGAACACGTCGACGGTGTGGAAGGCGTTCTGCGGCACACCGACGGGTGCGCGCGGGCGGGGGAAAAGCGTACCGCGGCCCCGCGTGCTACTCGCCGGTCTCGGCCCCGCCGCCGTCGCTGTCGGCGTACGGGACCTCCAGTTTCTGGCCGTCTTCGGCGACGAACGCCTCGCCGTCGTAGACCTCGCGGGCCTGTTCGAGAAGCGGGCTCGGGTCGGCGGCGTACCGGGCGGAGATGTGTGTCAGCGCGAACCGCCGAACGTCGGCGTCGCGGGCGATTCGGGCGGCCTCGCGGGCGGTCGAGTGCGCGGTCTGTTTCGCTCGCTCCGCCTCCTCGTCGGTGAACGTCGCGTCGTGGACGAGCAGGTCGGCGTCGCGGGCGACCTCGACAGTCGATTCGAGCGGGCGGGTGTCGCCGGTGTAGACGACGGTTCGCCCGGGTCGGGGGTCGCCGACGACCTGCTCGGAGCGCACGACCGTCCCGTCTTCGAGTTCCACGTCCTCACCGGCGTGGAGGCGGCCGAACGCCGGGCCGACGGGGACGCCGAGTTCCTCGGCCTTCTCGCGGTCGAACCGGCCGGGGCGGTCGTCCTCGACGAGGGCGTAGCCGACGGAGGCGGTCCGGTGTTCGGTGTCGAACGCACGGACCTCGTAGTCGTCGGCGCGGTAGGCGACGTTCCCGGGGCGGACCTCGTGGACGGAGACGTGGAAGCCGGGCTGGTAGCCGCCCGCGTGGACGAGCTTTTCGAGGTGACGCTTGCTCCCCGGCGGGCCGTGGATGGCCAGCGAGTCGTCGCGGTCGTTGAAGTCGAGCGTCTGAATCAGGCCGGGGATGCCGAGGATGTGGTCGCCGTGGAGGTGGGTGACGAACAGGTGGCTGACGCCGAACCCGGTCCCGTAGCGCATCATCTGGCGTTGGGTGCCCTCCCCGCAATCGAACAACAGGCGCTCGCCGTCGCGGTTCACGAGGAACGCGCTCGGCGCACGCGCCGTGGTGGGGACGGCCCCGCCGGTCCCGAGGAAGGTCGCGCGCATGGACATGCACCACAATGATAGCGGCGGGACTAAACGTGCGTCGAATCCGTCGCGGCCTCGGGGCTCGCCCACGGGAACCCCGAGTCCACCCGACGCCCCGGACCGACCGATTCTTACCCGACCGTCTGCTACCGGAGTCCAATGGACGCGCCGCTGTGGACCGAGACGCACGCGCCGGGGCTCGAAGACCTCCCACAGCCGGAGGTCCGCGACCGCCTCCGACGCGCCGTGGACGAACCGATGAACCTCGTCGTGCAGGGCCCGCCGGGCGTCGGCAAGACCGCCGCCGTCCGGGCGCTGGCGCACGAGGCGCATTCGGACCCCGAAAACGACCTCATCGAACTCAACGTCGCGGACTTCTTCAACCGGACGAAAAAGCAGATTCGCGCCGACCCGCGGTTCGAGCAGTTCCTCGACGGCCGCAGTCGCATGGCGAAACGCGACATGATAAACCGCGTGCTCAAGGAGTCGGCCAGCTACGCCCCGATGTCCGGCGAGTACAAGACCATCGTCCTCGACAACGCCGAATCCATCCGCGAGGACTTCCAACAGGCGCTTCGCCGCGTGATGGAACAGCACCACCGGACCACGCAGTTCGTCATCACCACGCGCCAGCCCTCGAAGCTCATCCCGCCGATTCGCTCGCGGTGCTTCCCGGTTCCCATGCCCGCGCCCGACGACGACACCCTCGAAGCCCTCCTCGCCGACATCCTCGACGCCGAGGGCGTCGACTACGACGACGGCGGCCTCCAGTTCCTCACCGACGCCTCCAACGGAAACGTCCGCAAGGCCATCCTCTCGGCCCAGCGGACGGCAACCGAGGCCGACGAGGTCACCATGTCCACGGTCCACGCCGCCCTCGGCGACGTGGGCTTCGACGACGAACTGAAGACGCTCCTCATCAACGCCCGCGAGGGCGACATCAAGGACGCCCGTAAGACCCTCACGACGCTCCTCGACGACGAGGGTTACGAGGGACAGGAACTCCTTCGAGACATCCTCCGCGTCGCCGACTCGACCCCCGAGCGCTTCGCCGACGGCGAACTCGCCCGCCTGCACGAACTCGCGGGGCAGGTCGACCTCGACATCTCGACGGGAATCGACGACCGCCTGCACATCACCCATCTCCTCACGAGTTGGGGAGCCGAAGTCCGCGGCGAGGCATAGATGCAGTTCGCACCCGGTTACCGACGGTTCGCGCTCCCCGCCTTCGTCGGCGCGGCGGTCGCGGCGGTCGTCTTCCCGCCTCTCGGAGCGCTGCTCCTCGCAGTCGGCGCGTTCGTCCTCTGGTTCTTCCGCGACCCCGAGCGCTCGCCGCCCGACGAACCGGGAATCGTCTCCCCCGCCGACGGGCACGTCTCCGTGATTCGCGTCGAGGATGGTCGCGTCCGCGTGGGCGTGTTCATGAACGTCACCGACGTGCACGTCAACCGCGCGCCGGTCTCCGGCGCGGTCCGAACCGTCAGCCACCGCCCCGGCGCGCACAAACCGGCGTTCTCGAAGGACTCAGACCGCAACGAGCGCGTCGATATCGAACTCGATACCGACGAAGGCGACCACGAGGTGTCGCTCATCGCCGGCGCGTTCGCCCGCCGGATTCACTCGTACGTCGCGCCCGGCGACGAACTCGTTCGCGGGCAGAAACTCGGCCACATCGACTTCGGCTCCCGGGCCGACGTGCTGTTACCCCCGGAATACGGCTCCGAGGACGTTGTCGTCGAGAAGGGCGAGTCGGTGCGGGCGGGCGAGACGGTTCTGGCGCAGCGATAGGCCGGACAAGCGGCCCGGGCTCCCGCCGACACAAGACATTTGTTCTGACTGCGAAACTACATTTCATGCAGCGCAGACGGGTCCTTGCGTCGCTCGGTTCGCTCGCCCTCCTCTCCGGGTGCCTCGGTAGTCCCTCCGCATCCTCGTCTGAGACGACGACCGAGACGACAACCGCTCCCGACTCAGAGACGACCGAGTCCGGGCAGACCGCGACCACCACGGACGAGTGTGGCTGGCCGCAGTTCTGCGAGGGTTCGGAACTCGTTCGCGTCCGGGTCAGCGGCGGCTTCTCCGGCGAAGTCGTGCTGAAGCCCGCGTGCCGCGAGGGTGATATCGAACTCTCGCCGGGCGAGACGGAGACGCTCACCCGGCAGGTCGACGCCGAGACCTGCGACGTGAAACTTCTCGTCGACAGCGAGGTGGCGTACGACAAACGAATTCATGACTACGAGTTCGTGACGTTGCGCGTCGGCTCGAACGGCGAGGTCACCGTCGAAGGAGTCGAGTTGTAGCGGTCTCGTCCACCCCGACTACTGGAGCGTCTCGACGGCGAGCATCGCAACCGAG
Source organism: Haloferax sp. Atlit-12N (assembly GCF_003383095.1). Classification (NCBI taxonomy): domain Archaea; kingdom Methanobacteriati; phylum Methanobacteriota; class Halobacteria; order Halobacteriales; family Haloferacaceae; genus Haloferax; species Haloferax sp. Atlit-12N. The sequence continues at coordinate 1,329,390 of NZ_PSYW01000001.1, read as the reverse complement.
ACGACGAGTGAGAGGACTGCCACCACGAGGGCGAACAGGTAGTACGGGTTCGAAACGTCCGGGGACGACAGGAGCGAAAACAGCAGGAACGACGACCCCATCGCGACGATGACCATCGCTCGTGGGTCGGGGTCGTACGCTTCCGCGAGAACCTTTCGAACCGTGCGCGACATGCCTTCGCTTCGGCGTGCTTGCGGATAGTCCTGTCGAGCAATTGAATAGAGCACGAACGACCGCGACGCGGTGGTGGCCGCGACCTGCGACCGAGGCCGCCGACACCCCCGCCGATTCCGACTACCGATGCAGCAGATGCACGTACCGCACCAGCGACCGGTGGACTCGGCGCTCGAACACCCGTTCGACCTCCCAACCGGCGTCCTCGGCCTCTTCTGTCCACGACCGGTCGGCGACCATCACGCACTCCGGGGCGACCCGGCGGACCTCCGCCAGCGCGCCGCCGACGAGGTCCGAAAGCGAGTGCCGGGCGATTTTCGACTGCCGGCCGTAGGGGGCGTCGAACACCGCGCCGTCCATCGAATCGTCGCGGAGGGGGAGCGCGGTGGCGTCGCCATGGATTACGTCGCCCGCGCCGACGTAGTGACGCAGGTTCTCCCGCGCGCCGCCGACCATCTTCGCCTGGGCGTCGACGCCGACCACGTCGGCACCGACGAGACCGGCTTCGAGGAGGACGCCGCCGGTGCCGCACATCGGGTCCAAAACTCGGGCACCGGGCTCCGCGCCGGCCATGTTGACGAAGGCGCGGGCGTCCACGGGGGCCATGCTCCCGGGCTGGAAGAACGGTCGGTCGGTCGGTTTCCGGTCGGCGAAGTCGCGGACGGCCTCGACGGCGGTCCAGCCGACGAGACAGGCGTCCTCGGAGAAGTAGACCCGAAGCTCGTGGTCGGGGTCGTCTAAATCGACGCCGAAGCCGCGCTCGACGAGCGCCGACCCGAGTTCGCGCTCGGCGTCGGTCGTGCTGACACCCGTCAGCCCTCGCACGTCGCGGGCGCGGACGGCGACGGCCCCCTCGCGGTCGAGGTTCGCGGCCGCGACGACGGCGCGGGCGGCCTCGATGTCGGGGGCGCAGCGCCCGACCAGTTCGACGACGCGGCGGGTGTAGGCGAGTCGCCTCGCGCGCTCCGGTTCGACGCCACGGGCGGTGGCGAGGCCGGGGGCGACGACCGTCACGCCCGTCGCGGCCGACTCGGCCTCGCGGGCGGCGAAGGCGTCTTCCTCGCCGGCGAGTTCCAATCCGTACACGCTCGGACCTGACGGGCCGCGGAAATGAGGGTATCGGTCGTCGTCGCACCCGCGAGCGTGGTGACGCACACGCCGACCGATGGCGATGACGCCGAACGTGACAACCCGGCGACGACGAGACTTATAGTGGCCGCTCCGAATCCACCCGCATGGCCTCTCTCGACGCCATCCTCTGGGGCGCAGCGGCGCTCGCCTACGGCCTCGGCGACTACGTCACGACCGTCCTCGGTGTCAGGATGGCCGGCGTGCAGGAAGGAAACCCCGTCGTGCGACTCATCTCGGGTGGCGACCCCGGACCCGGCTCGTTCGCGGTGTTAAAACTCGTCTCGGTCGCTCTGTTCTTCGCCGCCTACTGGGTGCTCAGACCGGCGGTCGCGCGCCTCGCAGTTCCCATTTCATTGACATTACTCGGTGCGGTTGTCACCGTCCGGAACGTCCGGATTATTCGTCGTCGCGCGTAAGCTGTCAATTCCTTGCACCAATCTTTTTAAACCTTAAATACGTGCCTTAAATCGTTACATGACCGACCCCAAGGACACAATCAACATCGAAAACGTCGTCGCCTCCACGGGAATCGGCCAAGAGCTCGACCTCCAGAGCGTGGCGATGGACCTCGAGGGCGCCGATTACGACCCCGAGCAGTTCCCGGGACTCGTCTACCGAACCCAAGAGCCGAAGTCCGCGGCGCTCATCTTCCGGTCCGGAAAAATAGTCTGCACCGGCGCGAAGTCGACCGCCGACGTACACGAGAGCCTCGAAATCGTCTTCGACAAGCTCCGAGAGCTTCAGATTCCGGTCGACGACGACCCCGAAATCACCGTTCAGAACATCGTCACGAGCGCGGACCTCGGCGAGAACCTGAACCTCAACGCCATCGCCATCGGCCTCGGTCTCGAAAACATCGAGTACGAGCCCGAACAGTTCCCGGGACTCGTCTATCGCCTCGACGAACCGAGCGTCGTCGCCCTTCTCTTCGGGTCGGGCAAACTCGTCATCACGGGCGGGAAGAAGCCGGAAGACGCCGAAGCGGCGGTCGACGTCATCATCTCGCGCCTCTCCGAACTCGGTCTCCTGAACGGGTCGTTCTAACCTCGTCGGTTCCTCCCGACCGCGCCGCGTAACCGGGACCCGAATCGACCGAATCTAAGTCAGTCGCGTCCCTCGGACCGATATGGACGCGCTCACCTTGCAGACGGCCGCCGGTGCGCCGGTCACGGCCGTCGCCGGAACGTTCGCGCTGTTCGCGCTGTTCCTCTCTCTCACCGCCCACATCGCCGCGCGGAACGTCCTCGGCGACGTGGAACTCAAGAAGGCGTTCGCCGTCGGGCCGGTTCCCGCGGCCATCGCCGTTGTCTTCACCACCTTCGGCTGGAACTCCTTCGTCGCGCTCGCGCTCGCAATCGGACTCGACTTCGGCTTCGTCAAGTACCTCTACGGCCGGTCGAACCGCCTGTCGGCGTACGTGGTGACCATCCACTTCGTCGTCTCGGTGCTCCTCGGCCTCGTCCTGTTCGGGCTCATGGTCATCCTGACGACAGCTCCTTTCTGAGGTCGCGCTCGCCGTACTTTCATGCCCGCGGCCGCTGAACCACCCGTCGTGTCTCCCCGTCGCCTCCTCTGGAACGACATGGAACGCCGGCCGCGAGCCCCGATTCGGCTGCTCGCGACGCCCGTCGTCTTCGTCCTCGTCTCGCTCGTGGTCGCCGTCTCACTCTCGGCCGCCCTCGGCGGTCTCGCCGAATCCAGTCGACTCGTCGCGCTCGTGGTCTCGCTCGTCTCTGTCGGAGCGAGCGGGCTCGCCGCCCTCGTCGTCGGGCGGTACGTCGACCGGCGGACCGTCGCGGACCTCGGTCTCCGGTTCGACCGCGAGTGGGCGGTCGACCTCGCGTTCGGACTCGCGCTCGGAACGGGGCTGATGACCGCTATCTTCGTCGTCGGCGTCGCCGCCGACTGGATTGCAGTCTCCCCCGCCCCGCTCGGCGTCGACCGACTGCTCGGCGTCGGCTCGCTCCTGGCGTTCTTCGTCGTCGTCGGCATCGCGGAGGAACTCCTGCTCCGGGGCATCGTCCTCACCGACGTCGCCGAGGGGCTTCGCTGGCGGTTCGGCCCGGACGTAGCGGTCGCCGGCGGCCTCGCGGTCTCGTCGGCGGTGTTCGGCGTCGCCCACTACGCCAACCCGAACGCGGGGTTCGCCAGCACGACCAGCATCACGCTCGCGGGCGTCATGCTCGGCCTCGGCTACGCGCTCACCGGCGACCTCGCCATCCCGACGGGAATCCACATCTCGTGGAACTTCGTGCAGGGCGGCGTCTTCGGCTTCGCGGTCAGCGGCCTCGACTTCGGCACGTCGCTCGTCGAGACGACCGAGCGGGGCCCCGACGTGATTACCGGCGGTGCGTTCGGCCCCGAGGCCGGCCTGCTCGGCATCGGCGCGATAGTGCTCGGCGCGGTCTGTATCGCGGCCTACGTCCGGGCGTGTCGCGGCGACCTCGGGTTCGACCCGTCGGTCACGGTGCCGGACCTGCGCTGGAAGAACTGACGGATGCGACGGGCACGCGGCCGCGTCGCTTACTCGACTAACCGCTCGATTTCGGTGACGAGAATGCCGCTCGCGCCGACGTTCTTCAGGTCGCTGACGACCTCGAACACGTCGCGTTCGTTCACGACGGCGTGGACGGCGACCGTCGAGTCGCCGGCGACGTCCATCACGGTCGGCCCGCCGAGGCCGGGGATGACCTCTTTCACCTCGTCGAGTTTCTCGCGCGGCGCGTTCATCATCAGGTAGCGCTTGCCCTCCGCGGAGCGGACGGATTCGAGCGCCATGAGCAACTGCTGGACCTTCGGGTCGTCGACCACGTCGGGGCGGGCGAACAGTCGGACCGACGACGACAGCACCTCGTCGATGACCGCGAGGCGGTTCACCCGCAGGGTCGTCCCGGTCGAGGTGATGTCGATGATGGCGTCGGCCATCTCGACGTGCGGCGTCAGTTCGGTCGCGCCCGTAACCTCGACGACCTCGGCGTCGATGCCCTCCTCCTCGAAGTAGGTCCGCGCGATGTGCGGGAACTCGGTGGCGACGACCTTGCCCGACACGTCTTCGACGGTCTCGATGTCGCCGTCCTCGGGAGCGGCGAGGACGAGCCGACACTTGCCGTACTCCAAATCGAGCAGGTCTTCGAGTTCGTGGCCCGACTCGCGGACCTGGTCGAGGCCCGTGACGCCGACCTCGGCAGCCCCGTCGCGGACGTACTCGGGGATGTCGGCGGCGCGGGCGAACAGCACGGTCACGTCGGGGTCGACGGTCCCGGCGTAGAGTTTGCGTTCGGCACCGTTGTCGAGGTGCAGTCCCGCACGCTCCAGGAGTTCTATCGTCGGTTCGTGCAGGCGGCCCTTGTTGGGCACGGCGATTCGCATACCTCTCCGTCACGTCCCGGAGGTAATTGACTTTCGCAAGCCGGAACGGTTTTTGACACGTCTTCGAAGTGTCATCTATGGCTCCCGTCACGTTCGCCGGCGCGCTCGTCGGCGTCTCCCTCCTCGGTGCCGGCTGGTCCCGGCTCAGCGCCGGCCGTCTCGAACGCCGAGACGCGTCGGTCCAGCGGTTCAGACAGCGAGTGCGAAGCAACTGGCTCTACGCCGCCATCCTGTTCGTCGGCGTCGTCTGGTGGACGAACGCGGACCGGGCGCTCCTCGCGGCCGTCGGCCTCCAGACCGACTGGCCGTGGGCGGTTCTCGGCTGGGCGCTCATCGGCGTCGGTGCCGCGGTCGTGGCGACCGTCTCGTACATGGGCGCGTTCCCGGTGGCGAGGCGCGTGCGAGACGCCGATATGGGCGCGGGAGCGGCGGCCGCGAAGATGTTCCGCTATCAGCTCTTCATCGCGGCGCTCGTCTTCTGCGTGGTGACCGTGTTACAAGTCGAATTCCGGGTCTTGGAGACCAGCGGCCTGCTCACCCTGCTCGCGTTCGCAGCCGCCGCATACGTCTTTTCGGCACCGCTCGTGGGCGTCTCGCAGACGACGACGGTCCCCGACGACGCGACGCGCGAGCGCCTCGACCGCCTGTGCGACCGCGCCGGTCTCTCGGTCGCTCGGGTTCGCCTCCTCGACGGCGGCGGCCACCGCTCGGACCATCTCGTTCGCGGTCCAATCGGTCGAAAAACGCTCTTTCTCACCGACTCGCTGCTCGACCGCTACGACGACGAGACGGTCTCGGCGCTCCTCGCGGTCGACGCCGCGCGGGCCGCTCGGTACGTCTACGGGCTTCGGCTGTTCACCGTGACCGCGGTCGGCGCGTTTGTCTTCTGGGGCGTCACGTGGTCGCCGTTTGGGTTCGCCCTGTCGTTCTTGGTCTTCGCCGGAATCGGCGTGATACTCCTCGTGACCGGCGAGTACGCGAGCAAGCGGCTCATCTATCGGGCCGACGAGGCGGCGGCAGAACGGGTCGGTCACGCGGCCGTCGCCGACGCGCTCGACGCGACCGCCGACGAGGTCGATACCGGCCGCGCGGGGTCGCGTCTCTCGTTCGAGCCGTCGCTGGCGTCGCGCATCGAACGACTCCGAGACGGCACCGGGGCGGACGAGACGGACGCGTAGGAACGCCGCTCCGCGGACCCGCGACTACCCTTCGACGAGGTGGTCGAGCAGGCGGTCGAACCGGTCGACGAATCGCTCGGGGAGCGACGGCGACACGTCGTCTAACAGTCGGGTCGTCCGCTCGGGGTGGGTGAGGACGAGCGTCACGCGGTTGTGCAGGTCGCGTTCCTTGCGGACCACGTCGCGCTCGACGAGGTGGTCGAGGTGCCACTCCAGCGTGCTGCGGGCGACGCCGATGTCGTCGGCCACGTCGTCGGGGCGGGCGTCGCCGTGTTCGAGGAGATGGCCGAGGATGTCGCGGGCGGTCTCCCGGCGGACGAGCGCGAGCGCGCCGCGCTCCCACGCGTCGAACTCGGGGGGGAAGTAGTGCGTCCGCCCGTAGAACTCGGAGCGGCGGACCGTCTCGTCGGAGAGCAGTCTGCGGACGTGGTGTTGTACTTGGCCGGGGGCGAGGTCGAGTGCGCGAACGAGCTCGTTGAAATGGACTCCCGGGTTGTGCTTGATGTGGTCGGCGACGCGGGTTCGTGTCTCACTCATGGGTCGTTGACCCCCGCCTCGCGCTCGATGCTCCGGGCGTAGTAGATGGCCGCGAGGACGAGGCCGGCCATCACGAGGTCCAAGAGGTGTTCGACGACGTGGTGGTCGAACTCGGAGAGGACGCCGCCGAGCGTCAGCGCCGCGACGGCCGCCCGCGACGCGAACGCCAAGAGCGCCAGCGCGACGAGCAGGTGCGACCGCGTCCGCCGCCGGAGGAAGACGGCGACGCCGAGCGCGGCCAGCGTGACCGACGAGACGCCCGCGAGGACGACGACCGCGGTCATCCACGGACTGCCTTGGACGTGCCCCGGAACGAGCGCGAGGTTCGACGGGGGCTCCATATCCCCCCATACTGGGGGTTCGACCCTAAGAGGGCGTGCTCGTTCTCGATTTTCGGGAATCGGACTACCGCCGGTATTCGGCCCGCTCAGAGCCGGAACGGGCGATCGTCCCTCGCGGCCGCGAGACGGTGGATTCACCACCCCGCCGACCCGAACGAGCGACATGAACACGCTCCGAATCGCGGGCGGACAGGTGCTCCGTCCCGACGCGACGGTCGAGGACGCGGACGTACTCGTGGACCGAGACGAGGGAACTATCCTCGACATCGGCGCGGACCTCGACGCCGAGGCCGACGAGACGCTCGACGCCGAGGGCTGTCTCGTCACGCCCGGTCTGGTGAACGCCCACTGCCACGTGGCGATGTCGCTCCTGCGCGGCTACGCCGACGACAAGCCGCTCGACGCGTGGCTCCGCGAGGATATCTGGCCCGCGGAGGGCGCGCTCACGCCCGAGGACGTGCGCGTCGGCGCGGAACTCGGCCTCGTGGAGATGATTAAGTCGGGGACCACCGCGTTCGCGGACATGTACTTCCACGTCCCCGAGGTCGCCGACGCGGTCGAGGAGGCCGGCCTCCGCGCCCGCCTCGGCCACGGCGTCGTCACGCTCGGCAAGGGCGATGAGGACGCGCAGGCCGACATCGATGAGAGCCTCGACGTGGCCCGCGAGTTCGACGGCGCGGCCGACGGCCGGATTCGGACCGCCGCGATGCCGCACTCGCTGACGACGGTCGCGGAGGAGTACCTCCGCGAGTTCGTCGCCGACGCGCACGACGAGGGCATCCCGGTCCACTACCACGCCAACGAGACGACGGACGAGGTCGACCCCATCGTCGACGAACGCCGCGAGCGCCCGCTGTCGTACGCGAAAGACCTCGGCATGCTCACCGCCGACGACTTCCTCGCTCACGGCGTCCACGTCGACGACGCGGAAATCGACCTGCTCGCCGAGGCGGGCACCGGCGTCGTCCACTGCCCGGCCTCGAACATGAAACTCGCCTCCGGCATGGCTCCCGTCCAGAAACTGCTCGACGCGGGCGTCACGGTCGGCCTCGGCACCGACGGCGCGGCCTCGAACAACGACCTCGACATGTTCGACGAGATGCGCGACGCCGCGATGCTCGGCAAACTCGCCGCGGACGACGCCAGCGCCGTCGCCGCCCCCGACGTGGTGCGGATGGCGACCGCCGGCTCCGCCGACGCCATCGACCTCCCCGGCGGCGCGCTCGAAGTCGGCGGCGCGGCCGACCTCGCCGTCGTCGACCTCGACGCGCCGCACCTCACGCCCGCGAACGACCTCGTGAGCCACCTCGCGTACGCCGCCCGCGGCTCCGACGTTCGCCACACGGTCTGCGACGGCCGGGTGCTGATGCGGGACCGCGAGGTGCTGACGCTCGACGAGGACGCCGTGATGGCCCGAGCCCGCGAGGCGGTCGCGTCGCTCCGCGAGCGCGTCTGAATCGCCGTCTTCGACCCCGCCGCCTCCGACTCGCCGCGTTCGCCGCCACTACTGCCGCCACTTTCCGACCTCGCTACCCGGCCAACTCGATGCGCAGTCCGTCGTCGGTCACGCTGACCTCCATGCGCTCGAACGTCCGGTGGTACTGCGCGACGTGCCGCCCGTCGCTGTGGTCGACCATGATGGACTTCTCGAACAGCGACGCCTCGTGGAGTCGCTTGACCTCCCGGTAGGCCGTCGACAGCGGCACGTCGGCCCGACAGCTCAGCTCTTTGACCGTCAGCGGCTCGTCGGCGACGCGGAGGAGGTCCGGAACCGCGGGGGCGCTCATCAGCGCGAACAGCTCCTGTTCGGCGAGCGTCTTGCCGTTATCTATGACGAGCATCGGCCCTCGGCGGTACAATCTCTCCGTTGACACTTGTAGATTCGGGGGCGGCGACCGCCTTCGGTAGGGTTTTCGGACCCCTCTCCGAACCCACGGGTATGAGCGAACACTACGCTCCCGTCTCCGAGCACCTCGACGACGTCGAGGCCGCCCGGACGGAGGGACGACGCAAGATGGACTGGGCACTCCAGCACATGCCCATCCTGCAGGAGCTCCGCGAGCAGTTCGAGTCGGAACAGCCGCTCGACGGCGAGGTCGTCGGCATGGCGATGCACGTCGAGGCGAAGACGGCGAACCTCGTCGAACTGCTGGCGCTCGGCGGCGCGGAAGTCGCCATCACCGGCTGTAACCCGCTTTCGACCCACGACGACGTCTCGGCGGCGCTCGACGCCAACGACGACATCACCTCCTACGCCGTCCGCGGCGTCGACGACGAGGGCTACTACGCGGCCATCGACGCCGTCATCGCCCACGAGCCGACCGTCACGGTCGACGACGGCATGGACATGGTGTTCACTATCCACGAGGAGTACCCCGAACTCATCGACACCATCGTCGGCGGGGCCGAAGAGACCACGACCGGCGTCCACCGCCTCCGCGCGATGGACGAAGACGGCGAACTGAACTACCCCGTCTTCGCCGTCAACGACACGCCGATGAAGCGCCTGTTCGACAACGTCCACGGCACGGGCGAGTCGTCGCTGGCCACTATCGCCATGACGACGAACCTCTCCTACGCCGGGAAGAACGTCGTCGTCGGCGGCTACGGCTACTGCGGCAAGGGCGTCGCCAAGAAGGCGTCCGGCCAGAACGCCGACGTCATCGTCACCGAGGTCGACCCCCGCCGCGCGCTCGAAGCCCACATGGAGGGCTACGACGTGATGCCGATGGAAGAGGCCGCGAAGGTCGGCGACGTGTTCATCACGACCACCGGCAACCGGGACGTCATCACCCGCGAGGACTTCGAGAACATGAAAGACGGCGTCCTCCTCGCAAACGCCGGCCACTTCGACATCGAAATCGACCTCGACGCGCTGTCGGACCTCGCCGTCGACGAGTACGAGGCCCGCGACGGCGTCGACGCCTACGAACTCGAAGACGGCCGCCGCCTGAACGTCCTCGCCGAGGGCCGCCTCGTCAACCTCGCGTCACCCATCGCGCTCGGCCACCCGGTCGAGGTCATGGACCAGTCGTTCGGCGTGCAGGCCGTCGTCGTCCGCGAACTCGTCGAGAACGGCGACGCCTACGACGCCGGCGTCCACGACGTGCCCGACGAACTGGACCGCGAGGTCGCCGAAATCAAACTCGAAGCCGAGGGCATCGAGTTCGACTCGATGACCGACGAACAGCGCGAGTACATGGGTAGCTGGGCCCACGGGACGTAAGCCGACTCACGCTCCCCGCGCTCTCTCTCGTTTCTCACAGCCGTCAGCGACCGCGTTCGGTCCACTCGCCCGCTCGCCAGACGCACGCGACGCCGCCGATCCACGCCGCGAGTCGCATCGCCTCGATAGCCGCGTCGGAGGGCGCTTTCCACCCCCAGCCGGTCGGGACGCGCTCGCTTTCGGCCGGTTCGACGATGTAGTACCGGCCCTCGAACGCGACGTAGTGCGTCTCCGGCTCGTACAGTTCCTCCTCGGTCACGGTGCTACTGCCGTTTCGGACGGCCTCGCGGACGTACCGCGGCGACTCGTCGAGGTCCTCCGAGAGGTTGCGCTTGACCGTCTCGGTCGAAACCGGCTGGAGCGAGAGCGTGAGGGTGCGCCCGTCGAGCGTCGCGTTCGGTTCGAAGTAGCGGCCGTCGGTTCTGACGTAGTCGAACGACCAGAACTCGGGGTCGACGTCGCGGTCCGGGTCCAACTCGAGTTCGACCGGGTCGCCGCGAGCCATGTCGATGATGCCGGCGCACTCCGCCGACTGGAGGGGGTTCCAGCCGCACGATTTGACCCGGTAGAACGCGTCCGAAGTGTGCGGCAGGTAGTCAATCGCCGACGCCTCGTAGGTGTACGTCTTCTCGTAGGAGACGTCGTCGGGATAGAGGAAAAGCGGGTTCGCGAGGAGGGCGACCCCGAGAACGAGGAGGACGACGGCGTGCCAGTTCTCGCGGTTCATACGAGCAGTATCTGCCAGCCGATGGATAGCTCTGGTGGCGCGTCCGCTTCGACGCCGGCGTCAGTGCGCGGCCATCTCCGAGAGGACGTTGACGCAGTAGATTCCGGCGAGGATGAGAAGCAGGCCGACGACGCCCGTCAGGTCGACCGGTTCGTCGAACACGACGACGCCGATGGCCGCGACGCCGACGATGCCCAGCGCGGCCCACGTCCCGTACACCACACCGATGGGGAGCTCTTCGAGCGTCAGCGAGACGAGGTAGAACGCGAGACCGTAGCCGACTACCACGCCGAGGCTCGGCACGGGCTTGGAAAACCCCGCGGACAGTTTGAGCGCGGTCGTTCCGACGAGTTCCGACGCGATTGCGCCGGCGAGTAACACGTACGGGTTCATGTCCGTCGGTCCCGCCACGACCCGGATGAGCGTTCTGCAATCGCCCGCCACTTGCGGTTCGTTGCTCGCGGCCGGCCAAGAAACATCAAAATACTAACTTGTGGGCGAGGGAGTCCCGCCTATGACCGAACTCGGGGAACTCGGCCTGTCGAACTACGAGGAGAAGGTCTATCGGACGCTCCTCGTCACGGGTGCCGCGACGGCCGCGACCGTCTCGGACGCGAGCGGCGTCCCGAACGGCCGGGTCTACGACGTGCTCAACGGGCTTCGGTCGCGCCGGCTGGTCCGCACGCAGTCGACCCAGCCGACGCGGTACGTCGCCGTCGCCCCGGCCGCGGCGGTCGAGCGACTGCTGGCCGAGCGCGCCGCGGAACTGCGCGAGGAGTGGACACGGTATCGCGACGTGGCCGACGCGGTCCGGTCGAACCTCTTGCCGACACCGCCGGCCGACGGGAGCGTCTGGCTCGGCCGCCTCGGGGGCGACGAGATGCGGACGGCGATGCACGAACACGTGCGGTCGGCGACCGAGTCCGTCTCGGCCGCGGTCGGTCCGCCGTACGAGCGGGCCTCGTGGGAGACGCTCCGCACGGAGTTCGACGCGTTCTTCGAGGGCGCTCGCGACGACCTCGACGTATCGTTGCTCCTCAGCGACGCCGTGCTCGACTCGCTCCCCGACGAGTTTCGGGAACTCGTGGCGTCGAAGCCGCAGACGGTTCGAGCCCGGACCCTGCCGCAGCTGCCGGTCTCGTTCGACGTCGTCGACGGGACGGTCGCGTCGGTCGATATTCCGCACCCACAGTCCGCCGCCGACCGCCTCGGCGTCGTCGTGGTGACGGACGCGGGCGTCGTCGGCGAGTTCGACCGCCAGTTCCGGGCGCTGTGGGGAGAGGCCGTCCCGCTTTTCGAGTGACACCGCGCCGTGCCGGGGCAACTGCGCTCCCGGACGCCGGTCGTCCCATTTATCACCGCCCGCGGCCGACTCCAGACCATGTCTTCGAACAGAAAGGGAGACCGACGCGAGCGCGAACTCGTCAACGCTCTCGACGAGGCCGGGTTCGCCGTCATGCGCGCGCCCGCCTCCGGGAGCGCGACGACGCGCGAACTCCCCGACGTGCTCGCGGGCAACGGCGAGGTCTTCTACGCTATCGAGGCGAAGTCCTCCAGCGGTCGCCCCATCTACCTGAGCGGCGAGGAGGTCGAAGCGCTCGTCTACTTCTCGCGGAACTTCGGCGCGAAGGCCCGCATCGCCGTCCGATTCGACCGCGAGGACTGGTACTTCTTCCACCCCGGCGACCTCTACGTGACCGACGGCGGGAACTACCGGGTGAAAAAGGAGACGGCGCTGGCGGAAGGCGAGGACTTCGAGTCGTTCACCGGCGGTCCGACCCAGACCAAACTCGGCGGCGACTGAGGCCGCGACGCGAGTTCCTTAATCCTCCGCGTTCGCTCACGCCCGAGCGAGTCGCTCGCCGAGCGTGCGAGCGCCGACGAACCCGCGCTCGACGCGGCTGAGCCGCGAGGCGGGGAACCGGTAGGCGTGCAGTTCGCCGAGGTCGGCGAGGCCGGCGTTCACCGGCAGCGAGTCCAGATACACGGCCTCGAAGGCCGGTTCGTGGTCGCCGTAGTCGCGGTTGCTCTCGTACTCCGAGACGAGACGTCCCGTCTCGGTCGGCGTCTCGTCGGCGCGGGTGCCGAGCGCCCGCGTGACGACGAGGAGGCTCCCGCTCTCGCGGTCGTGGACGAGGTCGCCGGCGCGGTGTTCGTGGTCGGGACAGAGCTGTGGCCCCGTCGCGTCCATCGGGACGAACGTCTCGTCGCCGCAGACGGCGCAGGTGGCGCTCCGGCGGCCCGGCGGCGGAACTTCGCCGCGGGTGATTTCGATGGCGACCCGGCGGAGGTGCTTACAGCGGGCGTGCCGGATGGCGTTGTCTGGGCAGGTACAGGTGCGCGCCTCCACGTCGACGACGTAGGTGCCGCCGTCGGTTTCGACGACGTAGCGACCGTCGCGGAGCGGCCGGACGGCCATCGGTTCGACGCGGGCGCGGCGGGCGCGACCGGCCAGTCCGTCGGACGGGAGTGTGGTCTTGCGGCGCACCGGGCGGCGAGTCGACGCGGGTGTGTGTGCGATGTGCGTCATGGTGGTGCGGGATTCCGACCCTACCAGCGGCTGTCCGGGGTCAGTTTCCGTTACCTGTGTATAGGTTCTCGAACGACCTAAACCCTCGTTTCACGTGGAAAATCGGGCGCGTGAGTGGCTCTCGTCGGGCATCCGCCCATCGAAGACCTTTTAGAACGGCCGCGGATACGTCGTCGCATGGCTATCGAAGCGGAGATGCGGCGGAAGATTGCCGTCTCCATCGTCGCGGTCGGGGTGTTTATCGCCCTCATCGTCGGCATCGGTGCGACCTACAACCAGAGTGGACTCATCTCCACCGGCGGGTTCGCACTCGTCGGCGCTATCACGGCGTTCGTCCTCGTGATGGCTGGTATCGGCGTTTGGCTGTCGCGTTCTTCCTAACCCGGTCGGTCGGTTTCGGCGGCCCGGTCGTCGCCACGCCAGCGCTCGACGCGCAGCGGCGGCGCTCGGCGGTCTGTTGACGGCCCGCAGGAATGTCTCCCGTCTCCCTTTCCCTGTCAGTCGGCGGCTTCGTCCGCGGCGGCCGCGTCCGCGTCGTTCGTCGCCGTCTCGAAGTACTTCATCGGGTGCTTGATGGTGTCACAGCGGTCGTCGCGGTTCACACAGAGGTCGTACGCCTGCATCGTCTCGCAGGTCGGCGGCGCGTACTGCGACCCGCTGGAGTCCGAGAGGACGGTCGCCAGCTTTTGCAACTCCTCGGCGTTCGCGTCGCCGACGACGCCCCCGACCGCCTCGGGTTCGAGGCCGACGCCGACGAGGAACGCCGCGAGCGCGAACGCCGCCTCGTTCGGGAGGTCCTCGCCGTCCTGCGCCCGCGCCAACAGCGCTTCGACGCAGGGCGGGAAGTGGTCGGGGTCCACCGAGTCGACGTAGACGACGTTGACCGCGCCGCGGTCCGAAAGCAGGTTCCGCAGGCGCTCGACGTGGGGTTTGAGCGCGTCGGCGAGTCGGTCGCCGGCGTCGCTCCCGCGGACGGCGAAGGGAAGCCCCTCGGCGACCCGGCGGCGGGCCGCCTCGCGGAGCAGTTCCGAGAGCTCCTCGCGGGTGACGCGAACCGCGCCGTCGGCCAGCGAGCGGTTGACGAGTCGCCAGTCCGCGCCCCAGTCGGTGTCGGAGTAAGTGAGGTACGGCCCCACGTCGACCCAGTAATGGTCGGGCGCGCGGCGGCTGTTCCGGTTCCGGTTCGATTCGGCCCGCACCGCGCCGTCGAGGTCGAACTCGCGGAGGAAGTCGTCGAGGTTCGCGCGGGCATCGCCGTGGACGTCGTCGTCGCCGGCGTCGAAGTCGGCGAGCATGCGCTCGTAGGCCGTGTCGGCCTCGGCGCGGGCGTACTTGTCCACCGCCGCGGGCGTCTCGACGAGCGAGACGATGATGCGCGAGATGGGGTACGAGAGCAGTTCCGTCTGGGTGTCCCACCCGTAGGCCTCGTCGGGGTCGGGCTCGACGGTGCCCTCCATGAGGGCGCGCTCGACGCGCTCGACGCCACGCTCGACGGCCGGGGCGTCCTCGGCGACGAGCGTCGCGATGGCGACGTCGGCCGATTCGACCGCCTCTCTGGCCGCGGCGAAGAACGGGTATCGGGCGTGGAGCGGGCGCATCCGCATACCGCCACGTTCCGGGTGCCCACCGATAAACGCGACGGATTCGGCGGTGGCGCACGGGTCGCGTGAGCCCGTCACAGCCCTCGTCGCGACGACGGCGCATCACACAACCTATTACCGACCACTTCCTCAGGCTCTCACGTGCCGCACTTCGACTACCCGTGTCCGGACTGCCGCGCCACGACCAGTCTCCACGACGCCGACTGCCGCTTCGAGGGGACGCCGTGGGTCGAAGTCGAGCGGGCCTACGTCGACATCATCTCCGTCCTCGCGGGCGGCCCGTGCGACGAGGAGACGCTCCGCCGCGAAGCGCCGGGCGAGTGGGGGCCGCTCCAGCAGGCCGCGCTCCGCCGACTCAAGCGCGACGAGCGGGTGTCGGAAGCGAACTCGGGCGTCCTTCGGCTCCTCACCGCCGAGGAGTTCAGAGAGGAGGTGTCCGAGCCGACCCGGGAGCCGATGCGGACGCTCCACCAGTACGGGAGCGTCCCCGGCTGTCACGACAACGCCGTCTTCGCCATGATAGCGTGGTACGAGATGGTCGGCCTGTCGTGGCCCGAGACGCGCGAGAACGTCGTCAACTGGCTCCGTGACACCGGCTCGTGGGACCGTGGCGGTTTCGAGGAGGCGACGCCCGCCGAACTCGTCGAGAAGAAGCGCCACGTCTACGACGCGGGCTACGGCTGGAAGGAGAAGGCCGTCTCGGCCAAGCGCGTCATCGACAGATACCGTTCCTGAGCGTCGACCTCAGTCTCCAGAACCCCGGCGCAACCGTTAGGCGCTTCTCGAACCTGTGTAGTGTCGTGAGTGCCCCCGAGTCCGCCGTCTCTCCCGACGCCGAGTTCCCCGAGGAGTCGCGGGGAACGCGCCGCGCCCTCGCGGTCGTCATCGCCGTCGTCTTCATCGACCTCCTCGGGTTCGGGGTCGTCATTCCTATCCTACCGTTCTACGTCCGGAGCTTCGGCGTCAGCGACGTGTACATCGGCCTCTTGGCTGCGTCGTACTCGCTCATGCAGTTCCTCTTCGCGCCAGTCCTCGGCCGCATCTCCGACCAGCGTGGCCGCCGGCCGGTCATCATGCTATCGCTCGTCGGGAGCGTCCTCGCGTGGACCGTCTTCGGCGTCGCCGGCGAAATCGACCTGCTGTTCGGGACGGGGCTCGCGGTGGCGACGCTGTTCGCCTCGCGGATGCTCGCGGGCGCGATGGGCGGCAACATCGCCACGGCGCAGGCGTACATCGCCGACATCACGCCGCCTGCGCGGCGGGCCGGTGCGCTCGGTCTCGTCGGCGCGTCGTTCAGTCTCGGGTTCATCTTCGGCCCGGCAATCGGCGGGCTGATGGCGTCCGACCCGGTGGTCGCGCTCGCCCGCGACCTGCTCCCGTCGTTCGTGCCCGCGACGCGCTTTTCCCTGCCGAGTTTCACCGCGGCGGCGTTGAGCCTCGTGAGCCTCGGCTTCGCGTTCGTCTTCCTGCGCGAACCCGAGCGCACCCGCGCGCCGGCCGGTACGCCCGCGACGACGCTCGTCTCGCAGTTCCGCACCGCCCTCGACGACGACGACCTCCGGGGGCTCGTCGTCTCCTTTTTCGTCGTCTCGGTCGCCTTCTCGGGGATTCAGGTCATGTTCATCCCCTTCGCGGCCGACGTGTACGGCTACGGCGAGACTGAGACGGCGCTGTTTCTGACTTACATCGGCTTGCTCGGCACGCTGAACCAGGGGGTCGTCGTCGGCCGACTCGCCCGGCGGTACTCGGAGGCGAAACTGGCTGTCGTCGGCGCGGTCGGGCTCCTACTCTCGCTCGCGTTGCTCCCCTTTTCGCCCGACATCGGGGCGGTGCTCCCCGCGGTCGGCGGCCCACCGTGGCTCACCCGCGAACTCGTGGCGCTCCTCTTCGTCGGGGCGCTGCTGTCGTTCGGCAACGGGATGTTGAACGTCTCGCTGTCGACGCTCGTCTCCACGTCGGCGTCGGCCGACCAGCAGGGCAACGCCTTCGGCGTCACGCAGGGCGCGGGAAGCCTCGGCCGGACGCTCGGCCCGCCGTCGATGGCGGTGCTGTACGTCCTCGCGTACTGGTCGCCGTTCGTCGTCGGGGCCGCGCTCATCGTGCCCGTGGTCTACGTCCTCGCGTCCGTAGCGCGCCGGTCGCGGGCGGAAGTGGACGCGCCCTGAGTGGTCCTGCGTGCCGCGGCCGCGACACGACACCGCGGCCGAGACGCGGGTAAACCGTCGCTCGAATTTCGCCGCGGCCCGCAAGTGTTACGAGCGCCGAGTCTGAGGTCTACCCGTGCCTTCGGTCGTCGCCGTCTCGCCGCTGGTCGTCCTCTGCCTCGTCGCGGCGCTCGTCTCCGTCTCCATCGCGGTCGTCGCCTGGCGCGAGGGTACCGAACCCGGTTCGAAGTCGCTGTCGGTCCTCCTGTTTTCGGCGGCGCTCTGGGCCGGCTCCTACGGCGTCGCGCTCACGGTGTTCGACCCCGCGCTCCGATTCTGGTTCCAAATCCCCATCGACGTCGCGCAGGCCGTCATCGCGCCCGCGTGGTTCGCGTTCTCGCTTTCCTACACCGGCCGCGGCGAACTCCTCTCGCGACGGCTCATCGCCGGACTCCTCGTGTTTCCGACCGCCACCGTCGTCGCGCTCGCCACGAACCCGAGCCACGGCTTGCTGTGGACGAACTACCACATCGACCCGGTGTTCGGTGCGGCCACGGTGCGGTTCGACCCGAGCCTCTGGTACTACCTCCACGCGGTGTACGGCTACGTCATCATCGGCTCCGGATTGGTCCTCGTCATCGAGATGCTGGTCGAACGGCTCTCGCACTACCGTGAGCAGGCGGTCACCCTCGCCATCGGCTCGACCGCGCCGACGGTCGCCCACGTCGCCCACACCTTCGGCATCGGCCCGCTTCAGATGGTGAACTTCACGCCCATCGCGCTCGCGGTGACGGGTGCGACGTTCGGCCACGCGCTCTACCGGTTCCAGCTGTTCGGGCTCTCGCCGGCGACCGGTCGGCTCGGCCGCCGCGCCGCTATCGACGACGTGGCCGTGGGTATTCTCGTCCTCGACCGCGAGCACCGCGTGGTCGACGCCAACGAGACCGCCTCGTCGCTCCTCGACCTCGACCCGGCCTCGGCGTTCGACCCGCTGTCGTCAGTGCTTCCGGGGGTCGACCTCGACGAGGACCGACAGCTCGTGGACGTGACGGTCGACCGCCGCCGCCGGACCTACGAGGTGACACTCTCGCCGGTCACGGACCAACACGGCCGCCGGCTCGGCAGGACCGTCACCGTCTCCGACGTGACGGGGCGGGTCCGCCGCCGACAGCGGCTCGAAGTCCTCAACCGCGTCCTCCGGCACAACCTCAGAAACGACATGACGGTCGTCATCGGCTACGCCGACATGCTCGCAGAGCGGCTCCCGGCGGACCAGCGCGACCCCACCGACACGATACGGGCGCGGTCGAACAAGCTCCTCTCGCTCGGCGAGAAGGCCCGGACCGTCGAGCGAGTCATGGCCGGCATCGACGGCGGCAGCCGATTCGACGTCGCCGAGACGGTCCGAACCTGCGTCACCGAGGTCCGCGCGGAGTTCGACGCCGGCTCGGTCGACGTGGACGCCCCCGAGTCGCTGTCGGTCTCCGGGAGCGAATCGGCGGCGAAGCTCCTCGTCCGCGAACTCGTCGAGAACGCGCTCGAACACGGCGGCGACGACCCGACCGTCTCCGTGTCGGTCCGGGCCGCCGACGCCGACCTCGTCGTCGTCGTCGAAGACGACGGCCCGGGCGTCCCCGACTACGAGCGCTCCGTGGTCGAGACCGGCGGCGAGTCGCCGCTCCAACACGGCAGCGGCCTCGGTCTCTGGGCAGTCCGGTGGACGGTCGACGCGCTCGGCGGCGACCTCTCCTTCGACGTGAGAGACGGGCGGGACGAGACGGACGGTGAGAAAGACGACGCGACCGACGAGTCAACGGGTCGCGGCGACACCGGCACGACGGCGACGGTTCGACTGCCGTACTGGTGCCGGGACGAGACGGCCGACGCCGTCGCTGACCGGTAGGAGTCAGGAGAAGCGAGTGGGACGGCTCGGATGGTCGGTGAACGACGCGGTGGCCGAAACGTCCGCTCAGTCGCTCTGGATGCGCGGGGCGAGCATGTACGTGATGGTGCCCATCCCTTCCGCGATCTGGTAGTGAAGCTTGACAGGGAACTCCTCGCCGAGTTCGACGGTGACCTCGGCGTCGGTCGGAATCGCCTTGTTCATGTCCTTCAGGTAGTCCAGCGAGAACAGCGAGTCGGCAGCGCCGGCTTCGATGCTGATGAGGTCCGCGGGGGGAAGCGACAGGTCCACGTCGTCGGTGTCGCCTTCGGCCTCGATGTGGAACGTCTCTTCCGCGCCGTCGACGCGGAGGCGGATGTGGTCGGAGACCATGTCGGCCGCCTTGATACCGCGGTCGAGGTGCGTCCCCTCGAGGACGATGTTCGCGGCGAGGTCGAGGTCCGGGATGTCGGGTTCCTGGCGAATCGAGTCGGGGTCGATGAGCGCGAGCGTGTACGACAGCCCGTCGATACGGATGTTGAGCTTGCGCGTCTCCTCGTCGAGCGTGAGGTGGATGAGGTCGCCCGAGCCCGCCATCCCGGCGACCTCTTCGAGGCGCGAGAGGTTGACGCCGATGACGCCGCCGTCGGCTTCGTAGGATTCGAACGCCGCCGCGTCGAGCGTGAGGTCCACCATGCCGACGTTCGCGGGGTCGACGGCGCGGATGGAGAGACTCTCCTCGTTGAGTCGAATCTTACACTCGTCGACGAGGACGCTCACGGAGTCGAGCGCGTCCCGGAGCGTCGCGGCGCTCACGATGGCCTTGAACATATGTGCCGTCGTACGACAGCGGTCTTAAAAATACTCCTGATTTGGACTCATCGCAATATGATGTTCGCACGCTCTCCCGCGTGCGCGCTCCCGCGAGTACCCCACCGCTCCCGTCGGCTCCCCATGTGTGTTTTTGTCACTATTTTCGTACATAGCTAAACCGTCGATTTCGGGGGTTTCGGGCTTCAAAGCACTCAAATAGCTGATTGTGTAACCCCTGGTCATGGGGAACAACGAGACGAAGCCAGCCGCCCGCCGACGAGGTGCCGAGAGATGAGCGACGACGCCGACGCCGACGCGACTTCGACCCGCGTCGCCTTCGTCTGCGTCCAGAACGCCGGCCGGAGCCAGATGGCGACGGCCTTCGCCCGCCGGGAGCGCGACGAGCGCGGCGTCGGCGACCGAATCGAGGTCGTCACCGGCGGCACCGACCCCGCCGACCACGTCCACGACGAGGTCGTCGAAGTCATGCGCGAGGAGGGGTTCGACCTCGCCGACGAGACGCCCCGCGCAATCGACCAAGACGAGATTATGGGCGTGGACATCGTCGTCACGATGGGCTGTTCGGCAGAGGGAATCTGCCCGATGACGTGGCGCGGCGACGCTCGCGACTGGGACCTCGATGACCCAGACGGACAGGACCTCGATGCGGTTCGGGCGATTCGCGACGACATCGAGGGGCGCGTCTCGGCGCTGTTCGACGAACTCGTCGGCGACGACTGAGCCCGGCCGCCTCGACGTCCGTGGCTCCCGTGACGTGGCATGGTTCCGCACGATTCACGGCGCAAGCCGAAGCCGGTATACGGCCTGATACGCTACTGATGTCAAGACCATGGCGCGCAAGGACCACTACTACAACAAGGCCAAACAGGAGGGCTACCGCGCCCGCTCGGCCTACAAGCTGAAACAACTCGACGGGGACGCGGGGCTGTTCGGCCCCGGCAACACCGTCGTCGACCTCGGTGCCGCCCCGGGTGGGTGGCTGCAGGTCGCCTCTGAGGCGGTCGGCGACCACGGCAAGGTCGTCGGCGTCGACCTCCAGCGAATCCGCGGCATCGACCGCGACAACGTCCAGACGATTCGCGGCGACATGACCGAAGACGAGACGAAAGAAGAGCTGACGGCCGTCATCGGCGAGCGCGGGGCCGACGCCGTCGTCTCCGACATGGCGCCGAACATGACCGGCGAGTACTCGCTGGACCACGCTCGCTCTGTCTACCTCGCCCGGCAGGCGTTCGAGGTCGCACAGGAACTGTTGGCGACCGGCGGCGACTTCGCCGTGAAGGTGTTCGACGGCCCGGACGTCGCGGACCTCCGCGCCGACATGGAACGGGAGTTCCAGTACGTTCGGTCGATGCGCCCCGACGCCTCGCGCGATAGCTCTTCCGAGCAGTACCTCGTCGGCAAGCACTTCCTCACCGCGCCGGTTCGGAAGGGCGACGAACTCGACGTGGAAATCGTCGACGTGGGCAGCGAGGGAGACGGCATCGCCAAGGTCGAGGACTTCACCCTGTTCGTCTCCGGCACGGAGGCGGGCGACACCCCGACGGTCCGCGTCACCGACGTGAAACCGCGGTTCGCCTTCGCCGAGCCAATCGACGACTGAGCGTGCCGGGTTCCCGCAGTTTTGACTCCCGCGTCACCCGGTCTCGTTCTCGGCGGAATTTGTGCCTAACTTCGGGCAAGAATTATTATCAGTTGACACGATTTTGTTCGTGAGTCCCCATGTCAGCAGATACCACGACCGCCGAGTCGCGACCCCTGTTCACCGGCCTTCCGTCGGGCATCGTCCCGTACGTCGCTATCGCCGGGGCGTTGGCGTCGGCGTACGTCCACCTCTCGATGGCCCCGATGTTGCTCCAGTTCGACCAGACACAGGCGGTGCTGTTCGTCCTCGCGGGCGTCGGCTTCCTCGCGGGTACCGCCGTCTACCTGAGCAGGTTCTGGCGGCGCGAGTTCTACCTCGTCGCCATCGCGTTCGCGCTCGCTCAAATCGTCGCCTGGGTCGTCATGAGCGGACGGGTCAGCGACATGGCGATTCTCTCGAAGGGCGGCGAGGCGGTTTTCGCCGTCGCGGCGGCGTACCTCTACCTGAACGACCCGTCGGGCACTGACACGGCGGTCTGAGCGTACGCTGTCGCTCTCGCCGGCTCCGCGCCGCAGCGTCTCATCGCCGCACCGTCTTTTTCAGTCGTACACCACGAGGTCGAGGCGAAGCCCCGTCCGGCACCCCTTCCAACCCCCGCGGCAGGCTCCGGTGGCGAGGATATCGCCGAACGACGTGTACGTCCCGCAGTTCGGACAGCGAACCCCCATCTCCATCCCGTCCCGTTCGGTGAGCCTGTGGCGGTGCTCGTCGGCCATACACCGTGTGGTATGCTACCAAAAGAGATAAGCCGTCCGTCGTCCCGAGAACGCCTCAGTCCGCGACCCAGCCGTCGGTCGAGGACTCGTCGTCGCGCAGGAGCGCGACGACCCCGTAGACGAACGGGGTGTCCACGACTGCGATGAGGAGTTTCAGGAGATACTGGCCGACGGCGAGGCCGACGAGGACGTTCCACTCGAACGGGTCGCCGATACCGAGGACCGTCGGCGCGACGTAGAACGCGACGCCGACGAAGATGACCGTGTCGATGGCCTGACTCGTCGCCGTCGAGACGATGTTGCGGAGCCAGAGGAACGCGCCGTCGGTCATGTCGCGGATGCCGTGGAAGACGATGACGTCCCAGTTCTGGCTCACGAGGTACGCGAGCAGGCTCCCGGCGACGATGTTCGTCCCCGACGAGAGCACCGTGGCGAACTGCCCGGCGAACTCGGGGTCCGCGGCGGGTGCGGCGATGGTGCTCCAGACGAGGCCGAGGAGGACGAAGTTCATGACGAAGCCGACGTTCACCATGACCTGTGCCGCCCGGCGACCGTACAGTTCGGAGTAGCAGTCGGACGCGAAGAAGGTGAGCGCGTACGCCAGCGCCGCCCCCGGCATCAGGATGGCCGCGCCGACGTACGGGAGTTCGCCGATTGCGGCCGGCAGGGGAATCGCGAGCAGTTTCGACGCCGTCAACTGCGCCGTCGTCAGCGCGGTGACGAACAGGCCGACGAGGGCGACCTGCCCGACGGCCGACCGCCCCTCACTCATCTTCGACGAGTCGGTTGTGTCGGTCGTCTATCTCGTCGAGGATATCGAGCGTCTTCCGGATAGACGCCCGAACCGCATCGCTCCGGTTCACGAATTTCCTGTCGTCGCCGACGTGCTCGTCTAAGTCAGCGAGCAGTTCGTCGGGAATCTCGACGCTTATCTTGGCCATACTCTGCGATTCTCACGAGAATACTTAACGCCTTTTCAACGGTCTCAGCGGCGATATTTGGCGCGTTTTCGGGCCGGTGAGTCGGCGCGGCGGTCGCTTCGAGGACCGCCCTCACTCCGCCGCGCCGCGGGCGGGCGAGAGGTCGCGCCGGCCGCCGACCGTCAGCACGAACAGGATGCCGAGACCGATGCCGTAGGCGGCCATCAGCGGGAGCGTCACCATGAACATCGTCGTGATGCTCGCGGGGGTGAACACCGCCGAGATGGCGAGGATGAACACCGTGACCTCGCGCCAGCGCTTCCGCATCATCCGGTAGCTGATGCCGGCGGTGTTGAGAAGCACCATCAGGATGGGGATGTCGGCGAGGAGGCCGATACCCGCGGTGGTGAAGAAGATGAGCCAGAAGAAGTTGGTGATGCGGTAGGAGATTATCATGTTCGCCGCGATGGCGTCCTCGACGAGGAACGTGATGACTGTCGGCGCGACGTAGCTGTAGCCGAGCGCGAAGCCGCCGAGGAGACCGCCGGCGAGCGCGCCGGTCCACAGGAAGACGGTCCGGCGGCGCTTGCGGATGATGTTGCGCTCGCGGAGCGCGGGCCACGCGAAGTACGCGACGAGCGGAAGCGTCGCCAGCACGGCCAGAATCGTCGAGAACTTCACCTCGAAGATGAGCGCTTCCATCGGGTGAAGCGCGACGACGTTGAGCACCTCCTCGGGCGTCACCGCGGCGGGGAGTCGGCCGAGGAAGTCCTCGTAGACGTCCCTGATGCCGCCCGTGTAGAGCCAGCCGAACGTCGTCGCGAGGACGAGCATGAACCAGCCGACGACCCAGAACGCCCGCGAGGTGACGGAGTCGACGATGAACGCGATGTCGGTGTAGTAGCCGCCGACGTCGTCCTCGTCGGTCTCGCCCCCGGTCAGTTCGGAGAAGAACGCGCCGCCCGCGCGGGTCGTCCGGTCTTCGAGTTCGCCCGGCTCGTCTTCGGCGTCGGCCGCCTCAGCCTCGCGGTCCGCTTCGGCCTCGTCGAACCGGTCGATGAGGGCCTGCGCTTTGGCCTTGTCGCCGTCGTCGATTGCGGCGGACGCGAGGCTCATAATCTCGTCTTCGTCGCGGTCGGCGAAGACCTCGGGCGGCGCGGCGCGGACGCCCGCCACGTCGAGCGCGGAGAGGTCGAGTTTCGAGGGGTCACCGACGCCGATTTCGGTCCGTTCGAGCCGCTGGATGTCGCGGTAGACGAGGTAGGCGAGCCCGAGCGCGAGGCCGACGACACCGCCGGCGACGACGAACGCGCCCAACACGAGTCCCGTGCCGGGGTCGAGGAACACGTAGTCGCTTCCGACCGCGGCGAGTCCGTTGTTGACGAGGCCGACGCCGCCGTACTCGTAGAAGGCGTAGACGAGGAGGCCGCCGACGACGGCGACGCCAGCGAGGAGGTTCCAGTGGTGAGTCGCCGTCGCCTTGATGTCCATCTTCTCGCTGCCGCGCTTGGCCGTGACGACCACGCGGGCGAGATAGAGGCTGAAGGCGTACAGCGTGATGACGGGTACCGCCCACATGATTTGGGTGAACGGGTCCGGCGGGGTGAACAGCGCGCCGAACGCGAAGATGCCGACGACGGCGTGGCGCCACTTGTCGCGGAACAGTTCGTAGGGGACGATTTCGGCGTAGGAGAGCGCGGTCATCGCGAGCGGGAGTTGGCTCGCGAGACCGAACGAGAGCGTGAGCAGGAAAATAAACTGCGCCCACTTCACGATGGAGTAACTCGGCGTGAATCCGGCCGACAGCGCGTTCTGCGCGAGGAACGCGAACGTGAACGGGAAGAAGACGAAGTAGCCGTAGGCGACGCCCGCGGCGAACAGCACGACCATCGTCAGCCCGATGAGTGCGAGTTTCCACGGCGCGACGGGCGATTTCGGCCACGCGCCCCGGGCTTTCAGCGCGTCCCGCGAGACGTAGATGAACGGCGGGAGCGCGAAGAGAACCCCAACGACGAGGCCGATTTTCGCCTGCAAGAGGATGACGTCGAACGGCGTCTGGGCGATGATGCTGACGTCGCCGGCGATGCTGGCGTCCATCTGTGCCTTGGTCACGCCGCGGAAGAACTCCCAGACGTAGAGTCGGAGCGCGTAGAACGTACCGAGGAACCCGACGAGGAAGACGATAAAGACCTTCTGGAGGTCTTTTTGCGCCGCTCGGAGCATCGCACCGGCGGTCTCGCGGCCTGCCGCGATGGTCTGTTGGGTGTCCTCGTCGAGGGCGCTGGACATACGTACGTGGCGAAAGCAGTCTGGCGGTTATCAATCTTTTTCACCGCGGGCGTGATTTCGACTCCCTCGACGCGCCTCCTCGGCGCGATGCGAAAAGACCTATAACTGGCCGGAAGCGTAGGACACCTGAATGGCGGACGAGGAGCGCGACACAGGGCTCTCTGCGGCCGACGACGAGACGGACGCCTCGGACGACGCCGACCAGCGCTCGTCCGACGAGTCTGACGACGACGGGGCTTCGTCGTCCGACGGTCCGGTTTACGGTCGAGTCACCCCGCGAGACGAGACCGTTACCGACGGGTCTGCCGACGACGCTTCCGACGACACCGATACCGACGAGACGGAAGACGACGCCGGCGACGCCGACACTGATGCGGCCCCCGAAAGCGACGCGGACGATTCTGATTCCGAAGACGACGCGGACGATTCCGACTCGGACGACGGTGTCGAGGACTCCGACGCTGATGGTGATTCTTCCGGAAGTACCGGTGATAGCGACGATGCCGACAACTCCGACGACGAACCGCGTCTCCTCGCCGACGACGAACACACCTCGCACGTGCCCGAGGGGACGTACGATGACTCGAGCGACGAGTCGGCCAACGACGCCGACCCGGACGCGGCGGCCGACGGCGCGACCCCGGCGCTGACCGGCGAAGACGAGGTGGGCGGCGTGGCTCCGTCGTCCGTCTCCGTCGAGGACGCCGAGTTCGACGACCCCGAGTTCGAGGGCGACGACTTCGACGACGAAGACGTTGGTGGCCTCGTCGGCGAGGCACCCGAGAGCGACCAGGAGATGCCGCTGACCGCGCACATCGAGGAGATGATTCGCCGGCTGGCGGTCGTCCTCGGCGTCGCCGGCGCGATTACGCTCGTGCTCTTCCCCGGCGCGGACATCCTCAACGCGCTCGTGGACACGCAGGCCGCTTTCGGCATCCACATCCCGAGCGCGACCGACGTTATCAACTTCCTCTGGAACTCCCACATCCCCGGCGCGGACACCATCGTGGACCGCCGGCCGCGGCTCTACGGTCCGCTCGAACTCATCCTCACCAAACTGAAGGTCGCCGGCCTCGCCGGCACCGTCATCGGCCTCCCCGTGTTCGTCTACGAGACGTACCTGTTCATGCGTCCCGGCCTCTACCCGAAAGAGCGCAAGTACTACCTCGCGGCCGTGCCGACGAGCCTCATCCTCGCGCTCGTCGGTGTCCTCTTCGCGCACTTCGTGGTGCTCCCGGCCATATTCGCGTACTTCACCTCCTACACCGAGGGGACCGCCGTCGTCGCGTTCGGTCTCAAAGAGACGTTCAACCTCATCCTCATCCTGATGGGCTACATGGCGGTCGTCTTCCAGATTCCGCTGTTCGTGGAACTGGCCATCATGATGAACCTCGTCACCCGGCAGTGGCTCGAAGACCGCCGTCTGCTGTTCTGGGGCGCGTTCCTCGGCCTCGCGTTCCTCGTCAGCCCCGACCCGACCGGGATGGCCCCGATCATCATCGGCGCGACGATGATTGTCCTGTTCGAGGGGACGCTCGCGGCCTTACGTTGGACCGGAAACTGACCGGATTCTCGCTTTTTCTCGTTTCTCCCTCGGCCCGGTTGTTCCTCCTCGTTTCTGCCGACTGCCGACCGCCGACCGTTCAGAAGACCTATCTCAGAATGGTTAGAATATACACACGATGGTCGACCTCGTCGCCCTGTCGGTGGTCGCCCTCCCGCTCTGGTTCGCCGTGAGTGTCTGGGCCGGCATCGACGCGACCAGACACAGTTCGCACAACGCCTTCCTCTGGGGCCTCTCGGTGTTCGTCGGCGGGATTCTCGGATTGGCGCTGTACCTCAACCTCGGGCGCGACGAACCCGGAGTGAGCCGCCGCGCGGGTCAGTCGCGGTCGCCGAACGGCATCCCTTCCGCCCGCACCGAGACCGTCACCTGTCCGAACTGCCACTCGCTGGAGGAAGCCGACCGGGACACTTGCCGTTTCTGCGGCGAGTCGCTGTAGCGCACCGAATCTCCCGGTGACTGCGGGGAATCACGCCACGTCCGACGACTCCGCCGCCTCCCGCTTCTCGGCCGCGACCGCTCCCTCGACACGCGTCTTCAGTCCCTCGTTCATGGCGACGAACCCCGCCCGCGTCTGCTCGCCGACGAACCGCAACAGGAGTCCGGCGAGGACGCCCGAGAACGTCTCGGCGTGCTCGAATTGGGTTCGCTCGCCGCCGTCGAGCGGTTCGAGGTGGAACCGATGTTCACCGTCGAACAGCCCCGGGAAGACGAGGTGGCCGAGCCAGCGCAGTTCGCGGTGCTTCTCGCAGTAGACTACGTCGGGTTCGAACTCCGACTCGCGGCCGCCCGGCGGTCGCAGGTGGACGGTGAGCGTCGCACCCTCGTTCGGCCGCCCGGCGATTCGCATGAAGGGATTCCACTCGGGATACTGGTCGAAATCGACGAGGGTCTCCCACACCCGCTCGGGCGGGGCGTCTATCTCGATGCTCGTGACGAGTTCGTGTGCCATACCTAACAATTGGCGCGCTGAGACCGTGAATCTCGCGCGGAACGTTCATTGCCGGTGGGGGATGAGACGGACGTATGGCAACCCTCCTTCTCGCCAGACACGGCGAGACGACGTGGAACCGCGCCGGGCGCGTACAGGGGTGGGCCCCTGTGTCGCTCACCGAGCGTGGCCGCGCGCAGGCCGACGCCCTTGCGCGCCACGTCGCGGACTCCTACGAGGTCGACCGCCTCGTCTCCTCTGACATCGAACGCGCCCAAGAAACCGCCCGTCCCGTCGCCCGCGAACTCGGCCTCGAACCGGTCCTCGACTCGGCGTGGCGCGAGCGCGACGTGGGCTCGCTGCAGGGACTGGAGTTCGACGAACTCACCGACCGGTACCCGCAGTACGCCCTCTCGGCGGTCGGTGCGCCCGCCGCCCGCGAGCGCCCCCCGAGCGGCGAGAGCCTCGTCGAGGTCCGCCGCCGCGTCCTCAACGCCCACGAGGGGCTGGCCGACTCGCTCGACGCCGACGAGACGGTGCTCGTCGTCAGCCACGGCGCGCCGATTCGGCTGTCGCTCGGCGAGGTGAAGGGACTGGACATCGTCGAGACGATGCTGTCGCAACCGCTCGACAACGGCGGGCTGTGTGAGTTCGAAGTCGAACTGAGCGACGACGGTGACGACCCGTTACTCCACGTCGTCGCCGAGAACGAGACGCGCTTTCTGACGACGTAGGCCGATTCGGCGGTTTGGTCCGAGTTTCTGACTGCTGTCTCTCAGTTACTTCCGCATCGGGTAGTCCTGCGCGAACACGTCGTCCACGAGAAGGTCGTCGTCGCCCGCGTCGTCGTCCGCCTCGGCCGCGGGGCTGACGCTCCCGGTCCGGTAGCCGTGGAGGTCCAGCGTGACGTGGTCGAAGCCGGCGTCCTTCAGGTGGTCGCGGGCGGCGCGGACGAAGTCGGCGTCGAGAGCGCGGTCGAGTTCCTCTGGTGCGACCTCGATGCGAGCGAGGCCGTCGTGGTCGCGGACGCGGAACTGCTCGAAGCCCCACGTCCGGAGAATCGTCTCTGCGCGTTCGACCCGAGAGAGCCGTTCTTCGGTGACTTCGAGGCCGGTCGGAATCCGCGAGGAGAGACAGGCCATGGAGGGCTTGTCGGCGACCGACAGGTCGTAGTCGTCGGCGATGGCGCGGACCTCCTCTTTCGTGATGTCGTGGGCTAAAAGCGGCGACAGCACCTCTAACTCCTCGACGGCACGGAGGCCGGGACGGTGGCCCTCGCCGGGGTCCGAGGCGTTGGTCCCGTCGCAGACGGCCTCGATGCCGCGGTTACGGGCGGCCTCGTACATCCGGCCGAGGCGCATCGTCCGGCAGTGGTAACACCGGTCGTCGTCGTTGGCGACGAAGTCGGGGTTGTCCAACTCGGAGAACTCGACGGTCAGGTGTTCGATGCCGATTTCCTCGGCGACGCGCTTCGCGTCGTCCAACTCGGCGTCCGGGAGGGTCTCGCTTTTCGCGGTGCAGGCGACCGCGTTCTCGCCGAGCGCCTCGTGGGCGAGTGCGGCGACCACGCTGGAGTCCACGCCGCCCGAAAAGGCGATGAGGACGCTCTCGCGCTCCGCGAGCGCCTCACGTACTGCGTCGGCCTTCGCCGCGACGTCTCGCTCGCTCATGGCCTCCCTTCCCGGCCGACGGTCAAAAGCCCCTCGCCCCCGGCGCGAACGACCGCGAAGGGCGCACGCGCCCCCGAATCGGACGAGACGAGCGCTCCCGCGGCGGCGCGACCGGCGCGTCGTCCCGGAGTCACCACCCCGCGACTTTTTGTCCTATGCCGCGATAGGTCCGGCCGAATGGACTTCGAGACCATCCCGGGCGTCGGCGAGAAGACTGCCGCCGCGCTCGCGGAACTCGACGACGCCGAGCGAGCGCTCACCGACGGCGACGTGGCGGCGCTCGCGCGGGCACCGGGGCTCACGGAGGGACGGGCGGCGGCCATCGCCCGCGGGGCGATTCGCCGCGACCACGACGACCCCGGCGGCTTCCTCGCCACCGACCGCGCCTCGGAAATCTACCGCGACGCGCTCGGTCTCCTGCAGGCGCGGACGGTCACGACGTACGCCGAGAAGCGACTGGAGACGCTGTTTCCCACCGGGTCGGCCTCGCGCATCGAGGAGGTTCGGGCGTTCGCCGCCGACGCGACCGACCTTGACCCCGACCCCGACGTGCTCGCGGCGCTGGCGGGCGTCGAACCCCTCGCAGACCCGAAGCCGCGTCGCGTCCGAGAGCGCTGTATCGCCACCGCCGACGCGGAGCGCTACGCCGCCGCCAAGGAGGCGTTTCCCGAACTCTCTATCGAGGTCGTCGAGGACGGCCGCGACATCGCCGAACTCGCGCGGTCGTACTCGACGGTGGTCGTCCTCGACGAGTCGTTCGCCGGCATCGACGTGGACGGTGACGTGCGCGTCCTTCCCGACGCCGCCGAGCGGACCGACGAGGTCGTCCCCGAGCGACTGCTCGCCTTCTTCGCCGCGAACCGCGAGGCCTTGCAGGCGGCCGCCGTGGTCCACGAAGCGGCCGAACTCGACCCGCCGTGTGACCTCGCCGCCCTCCGCGACGCCCTCTCTCGGCTGGCCGACGACGGGACCGTCCTCGGCGACGACGAACTCGAACGCCTCTCGAACGCGGTGGACGACCTCGACACCGCCGTCTCGACCGCCGAATCGGTCGCCAACGACCGCCTCCGCGACGTGATTCGCGAGCGCGACGTGACCATCGAGGGGACCGACTTCCTCTCGCTCGTCGAGCAGGGCGCGCGCGTCGATTCCCTGCTGTCGCGCGAACTCGAAGACGAGTTCGACGAGGCGCTTTCGGCTGCCCGCGACCACCTCGTGGAGTCGCTGTCGCTCCGCCCCGGCGAGGCCGACCTGACGGAGCGGGTGTTCCCCGAGGACCCGTCGTTCCCGCTCGGTCACGACGAGGAAGCGGTCGGTCGCCTCCGAACCGAACTGAAGGCCGCCCGCGACCGCCGCGCCGCGAAGCTGAAAGCCGGCCTCGCCGCCGACCTCGGCGACCTGCGCGACCCCGTGGAGACGCTGGTCCGCGACGCGCTCGAACTCGACGTTCGCCTCGCCGTCTCTCGGTTCGCCCGCGACTTCGACTGCGTCTTCCCCGAGTTCACCGGCGCGGCCGGAGACGACGGTGCCGGCTCGTTCGCCATCGAGGCCGGCCGCTCGCCCCTCCTCGACGTGGACTTCGTGGATGTCGACCCCGTGGACTACGAGGTATCGGGCGTCACGCTCCTCTCGGGCGTCAACAGCGGGGGCAAGACCTCGACGCTCGACCTCGTGGGCCTCGTCGTCGTCCTCGCGCACATGGGGCTTCCCGTCCCCGCCGAGTCGGTTCGCCTCTCGCGGTTTTCCGAACTCCACTACTACGCCAAGTCGCAGGGGACCCTCGACGCCGGGGCCTTCGAGAGCACGCTCCGCGACTTCGCCGCGCTCACCGACGGCGCGGCCGACCGCCTCGTTCTCGTGGACGAACTGGAGAGTATCACCGAACCCGGCGCGTCGGCCAAAATCATCGCCGGCATCCTCGAAGAACTCGCCGAACAGGGCGCGGCGGCCGTGTTCGTCTCCCACCTCGCCGGCGGCATCCGCGAGGCGGCGGACGTGTCGGTCGCGGTCGACGGCATCGAGGCCGTCGGACTGGAAGACGGCGAACTCGTGGTAAATCGGTCGCCCGTCAAGGACCATCTGGCGCGTTCGACGCCCGAGTTAATCGTGGAGAAATTAGCGGGCGAGAGTGAGACGAGTTTCTACGGCAGACTCTTAGAGAAGTTCGACTGACGCCCTCGCCCGCCGCGACACACGATTTATTTAGGCACACCGACAACTTCGCCCGTGCCCTCCGACTCGCTCTCCCCCGAGGAACGACAGCAGTACGACCTCGTCTACCACGCCACGAAGAACGCCATCTGGGACGTGCTCGGGACCGCGGTGTACCTGGTGTTTCTGGTGTTCGGTGGGCTCCTTGTGCTGTCCGTATTCGTGCTTCCGGCGCTGGCTGCGCTCTCGCGGACCGGCGGAACGCCGGTCGCCCTCGGCGTCGGCGCGGTCGGGCTGATTCTGTTCGTCGCTATCGGCTACCGAATCGCCCGGCTCCTTCAGTAGGTGACGTATCGGCTCGCGACCTCCCACCGGATCGTGGCGACGACGCCGACCGCGAGTGAGACGACGCCCGTCCGCCCCCCGTCGGACGCCGCCGCGGTAAACGATTAAGTCCCCCGCGCGTGGTACTTCACTCGATGAGGGAGGACCCCGAAGAGGGGATGCTGTCGTGGGACGAGACCGTGTTCCGCGACGAACACGTCTTCGAAATCGACCACGTTCCGGAGACGTTCAACCACCGCGAGAGCCAACTGCGGAGCCTGAAGTACGCGCTTCGGCCCGCGGTCCGCGGCTCTCGCCCCCTGAACACGATGGTGCGTGGGCCGCCGGGGACGGGCAAGACCACCGCGGTCCAGAAACTGTTCGGCGAGTTGGGCACGCAGTCGGGCGTCCGGACTGTCCGGGTGAACTGCCAGGTCGATTCGACGCGCTACGCGGTGTTCTCGCGCGTCTTCGAGCACATCTTCGAGTACGAACCCCCGTCGTCGGGCATCTCGTTCAAGAAACTGTTCGGCCAGATAACCGACCGCCTCGTCGAGGACGACGAGGTGCTCGTCGTCGCGCTCGACGACGTGAACTACCTGTTCTACGAGAACGAGGCGTCCGACACGCTCTACTCGCTGTTGCGCGCCCACGAGGCGCACTCCGGCGCGCGCATCGGCGTCATCATCATCTCGTCGGACCTCTCGCTCGACGTCATCGACGAACTCGACGGGCGCGTCCAGAGCGTCTTCCGGCCCGAGGAGGTGTTCTTCCCCCGCTACGACGTGGACGAAATCGTGGATATCCTCCGCGGGCGGTCGAAGCGCGGCTTCCACGAGGACGTTATCGGCGCGCCCGAACTCGACCAGGTCGCGGAGTTCACCGCCGACAGCGGCGACCTCCGGGTCGGCATCGACCTGCTCCGTCGCGCCGGTCTCCACGCCGAGATGCGCGCCTCCCGCACGGTCGACATGGAGGACGTGGAGGCGGCCTACGACAAGTCGAAGTACGTCCACCTCTCGCGGTGTCTGCAGGGGCTTTCGGACCCCGAGCGCGAACTCGTCCGGGTCGTCGCCGAGTACGACGGCGAGCGCGCCGGCGCGGTGTACGACGCGTTCAACGAGGAGACCGGCCTCGGCTACACGCGCTACTCCGAACTCGTGAACAAACTGGACCAACTGGGCGTCATCGAGGCCCGATACACCGAAATCGAGGGACGCGGCCGCACCCGTGCCATCTCGCTCGCCTACGACGCGGACGCGGTCTTAGACCGCCTCTGACGCCGCCGGTTTCGGGACCATTTTTACTCGTCGGCCGAGTCGGCTGAGCCATGAAGACTACCGGCGGAACCGACGCGCAGAAGCGCCGCGCCGCGGAGGCGGCGGTCGAAGCGGTCGAAGACGGAACCGTCGTCGGCCTCGGAACCGGCAGCACCACCGCCTTCGCCATCCGCGCCATCGGCGACCGCGTCGCCGACGGCCTCGACGTTCGGGGCGTCCCGACCTCCTTCGCGTCCCGCGAACTCGCCCGCGAGTGCGGCATCCCCGTCGCCGACCTCGACGAAGTGGACGCCATCGACCTCGCCATCGACGGGGCCGACCAGGTGGCGACGACCGACGGGGCGCTCGTCAAGGGCGGCGGCGCGGCCCACGCCCGCGAGAAAGTAGTTGACGCCTTCGCCGACCGATTTCTCGTCGTCGCCGACCCCTCGAAAACCGCAGAAACGCTCTCGAACGCCGTCCCCGTCGAGGTGCTCCCGTCGGCGCGGACGACCGTCGCGGCCGGCGTCGCCGACCTCGGGGGCGAGGCGACACTCCGCCGCGCCGAGCGCAAGGACGGCCCCGTCGTCACCGACAACGGGAACCTCGTCCTCGACTGCGAGTTCGGCGCGATTCCGAACCCCGAGTCGCTCGCGGCCGACCTCGCGTCGCTCCCCGGTGCAGTCGAACACGGCATCTTCGCCGGTCTCGCGGACGCGGTCTACGTCGGCACCGACGACGGCGTGGAAGTCACCGAATACTGACTCGTTGGTCCGGCGCTCGAACGGACACCTTCGACCGCCTCGGCTCACGGGGTGAGACGACTTCCTTCGCGGGGATACAACCGGCGCTCTTCGGCCGGCGATAAAAGAACGAGAGGTCTAAAGACCGAATTTACAGGTCGCGGGGCTGGACCGTCTTACGGTCGTTCTGCTCAGCGCGGCGAGCAGCGTCTTCGAGAAGCTCCTTGACTTCCTCGTCGAGAGCGTCGTAGAAGTCCGAGGCCACGTTCTTGTCCTTGAGCGCTTCCTTGACGGCTGCCTTGACAATGAGGTCTGCCATACAGAATGTCCTACCGATTCTCCTTTAATAAACTTTCCTATATTGGACGTTAATACCGCCGGATTTGGGGGTTATGGCGCTTCTATGAGGACGGATTTACCGGGAACAATCTCCACTTATATATGCTTTGCCCCCGCGAGGGCGGAACGACGGGTATGAGTACGTCACAGGCCAACGTGCGGCCATGCGCGACATTTTGGAGGCGGTCGCGGACGGTTCGCTCTCGCCCGCCGAGGCGGAGGTACGACTCTCCGGGTACGCGACGACCGACGCGGGCCGGTTCGACGCCGCCAGAGAGACGCGGCGCGGCGTTCCCGAAGCGATTCTCGCGGAGGGGAAGACGCCCGACGAGACGGCGACGCTGGCCGTCGCGGCGGTCGAAACGAGCGGTCGAGCGCTCGTCACTCGGGCCGACACCGGCCACGCGGAGGCCGTCGCCGACGCCCTCCCGGACGCCGACATCGACCGCGACGCCCGGGCGAAGACCATCGTCGCGGCCGCGCCGGACTTCGAGCGCCCCGACCTCGACGCGACCGTCGCCATCGCCACCGGCGGCACCTCCGACGCCGAGGCCGCGGGCGAGGCGGCCGCGGTCCTCCGCGAGATGGGCGTGGACGTCGAACGCATCGAGGACGTAGGGGTCGCTCACCTCGGTCGCGTGCTCGACAACCTCGACACGCTCCGCGAGGCCGACGTGGTCGTCGTCGCCGCCGGCCGCGAGGGCGCGCTGCCGACCGTCGTCGCCGGCCTCGTCGACACGCCCGTCATCGGTCTGCCCGTCTCGACGGGGTACGGCCACGGCGGCGACGGCGAGGCGGCCGTTCTCGGGATGCTTCAGTCGTGTACCGTCCTCTCCGCGGTGAACGTCGACGCCGGCTACATCGCCGGCGCGCAGGCCGGACTCATCGCCCGCGCGGTCGCTGACGCCCGCGACGACGACGCCTGACCGGGCGTTAGTTCTGCATCTCGTGGTCGTGCGCGATTCCGCGTGCGTACGCACACGCGCGAAGCCCTCATATGGGTGGGGTACCGTGTATCACACACCGGCTTGGTGGCTGCCGGACCGCAACAATGCCAGTCTGTGACCACTGCGGGTCACACGTCTCCGAGCGCTTCGCACGCGTGTTCGCCGACAAGGACGGTCAGGTTCTCGCCTGTCCCAACTGCTCGGCGAACGCGGGTATCGCGGAGGTCGCTCGACAGCGTGCCCGCACCGCATGACCACTGAAGCGAGAAAAGACCACCACGCGAAGCCAACTTCTCGTGCGCGAGGCCGGGCGTAGGGTTCATACCCGCGCCCCTGAACCATTCTCTCGTGCACTTCGTCTACGTCATCGAGTGTAGCGACGGCTCGCTGTACACCGGGTACACGACCGACGTGGAGCGACGCGTCGCGGAGCACGACGCCGGCGAGGGCGCGAAGTACACCCGCGGCCGGACGCCGGTCGAACTCGTCCACGTCGAGGAGTTCGACTCGAAGTCGGCCGCGATGTCGCGCGAGTACGAGATTAAACAACTCCGCCGCCGGGAGAAACAACGCCTCGTCGAGTCGTGAGCGAGTTGGGGCCGCGTTGGGGTTGCGCCGTAGCCAGCCGTGCCCCCACCGAGTCGCCGCGGCGCGCCCCGAACCCGTCGGCTCGTAACGTAGTTTTTTGCCCCGCCGCGGAGTGGTGCGCGTATGGACGAAATCTCATTCGGGACCGACGGGTGGCGCGCCACGCTGGACACCTTCACCGACGACCGCGTCCGCGTCGTCGGACAGGCCGTCGCCGACTACCTCGCCGACGAGGGCTTCACCGCGCCGGTGCTCATCGGCTACGACGCCCGCGAGACCTCCCCCGGCTTCGCGGAGTCGCTCGCCGAGGTCGTCGCTGGCAACGGCTTCGACGTGCTCCTGCCGGAGCGGGACTGCCCGACCCCGCTCGTCGCTTACGCCATCGCTGACCGCGGCCTCTCGGGGGCGCTCATGGTCACGGCCTCGCACAACCCGCCGGAGTACAACGGCGTGAAGTTCATCCCCTCCGACGGCGCTCCGGCGCTCCCCGACGTGACCGACGCGGTCGCCGAGCGCCTCGCCGAACCGGACCTCCTGCCCGAGTCCGAACGCGGCACCATCGAGCGTGTCGATGTGGTCTCGCCGCACGCCGACCACGCGATGGACCTCGTCGGCGACGACCTCTCGGACCTCACGGTCGTCTACGACGCCATGCACGGCAGCGGCCGCGGTGTCACCGACGCGCTCCTCGAAGCCGCCGGTGCGGAGGTCGTTCGCCTGCGCTGTGAGCGCGACGCCGACTTCGGCGGCATTTCGCCGGAACCCTCCGCGGAGAACCTCGGCGGCCTCGCCGAGGCGATGGCCGAACACGACGCGGACCTCGGGGTCGCCAACGACGGCGACGCCGACCGCATCGGCATCGCCACGCCCGACCGCGGCGTCCTCGACGAGAACCTCTTTTTCGCCGCCGTCTACGACTACCTGCTCGAATCCGACTCCGGACCGGCCATCCGGACCGTCTCGACCACGTTCCTCATCGACCGCATCGCTGAGGCCCACGGCGAGGAAGTGTTCGAGACCGCGGTCGGCTTCAAGTGGGTCGCTGACGGCATGCGCGAACACGACGCGCTCATGGGCGGCGAGGAGTCCGGCGGCTTCTCCGTCCGCGGGCACGTCCGCGAGAAGGATGGCGTCCTCATGGGCCTGCTCGCGGCCGCCGCGACCGCCGAGGAGGACTTCGACGCCCGCCTCGACCGCATCGAGGCCGAACACGGCGAAATCGTCGCCGACAAGATAAGCGTCGCCTGCCCCGACTCCGAGAAGGCGCGCGTCATCGACGAGTTGGAGGGTGTGCTCCCCGAGACGGTCGCCGGTCGCGACATCGCCAAGGTCGTCACGCTCGACGGCTTCAAACTCCTCTTAGAAGACGGCTCGTGGCTCCTCGTCCGTCCCTCGGGGACGGAGCCGAAGATGCGCGTCTACGCGGAAGCCGGGAGCGAAGACGCGGTCTCGGCGCTCCTCGAAGCCGGCCGCGAACTCGTCGCACCTCTCGTCTGAGCGGGCCGGTATCAGGGCTCTCGCGGCTCTTCTTCGTCGCCGACCGGTCTGACAACCCCGCGGTACGACGGCGTGAAAAGCGGGAGCGTCTCCGCGTGCTCGGTCAGCGAGACGCCCTCTTCAGCGGCCTCGACGAGGTCGGCGGCCTGAAGCTTCGGCAGGTGGAC
Source organism: Haloferax sp. Atlit-12N (assembly GCF_003383095.1). NCBI lineage: Archaea > Methanobacteriati > Methanobacteriota > Halobacteria > Halobacteriales > Haloferacaceae > Haloferax > Haloferax sp. Atlit-12N. The sequence goes on along the minus strand of NZ_PSYW01000001.1, from coordinate 1,291,966 downwards.
GTGGACGATGCCGACCTCGGCCTGCTCGACGACCTGCAGGTCCACCTCGTCGGGCGGGAGGTCGGTTGTCCGTACTGCGAGAGCGACCGCGAGGTCCCAGACCGACGCCGGCTCCGTCCGGTCGTGGAGATACTCCAACACGTAGCGGCGCGACGGGTCGGAGAGCGCGTCGAAAACGCGGTCCCAGTCGGTCAAGATACGGTCGCTCCGGTCTCGCTTTGCCATGGGCTTGACTCCCTAGCGCTTGACGACCAGCGGCTAAATCTGTGTCGGTTGGTAACATCCAACAACTACGGGAGGCCGCTACTCGTCCCGCAGGACGCCGCGAAATCGGTCGTCGCCCGCATCCGTGTCTGCGACTGCTCCCGCATCCCCATTCCCATTCCCATTCCCATTCCCATCTCCGTCCCGCGCCTCGATGTCGAATCCGAGCGACTCGTAGAACGGTCGGACGCCCCCGTCGAAGTCGGCGACGAGTCGGTCCCGACGGTCGAGCGCCGCCCGGACGAGCGCGGTTCCGACGCCCCGGCCGCGGCGACTCGGGGAGGCGGCCACGGCGTCGATGTAGTCGCCGTCGAGCGCCAGCACGCCGACGACGCGGCCGGACGCCTCGGCGACGAGACAGTCGCCGGCGGCTAGCCGGTCGCGGACCTCGCCCGCGTCGGCTTCGAGCAGTCCGGCGTCGAGGACGCGCATCACGGCTACCAGTTCGTCGGGGTCGCCCTCTCGAACGCGGATATCGGGGTTTTCGGCGGTGCCGTCCATATCGCCGACTACCCGCCCTTGATGAGGCGGAGCACCTTCACGCGGTCGACTTCGACGGGCTGGTCTTCGGGGACGGGGCGGCCGTCGACGAGGACGGTCACCTCGTGGGGGCTGAGGTCCACCGCCCGCACGAGGTCCGCGTAGGTCCCGTCGTCGCCGACGGCGACCTCGCTGGTCTCCTCGCCGACGACCTCGACGGTCACGTTCATGGTCGCTCGTGGGTCGGGCGCGGGTTTCAGTCCGTCGGCTTCGACCGCCTCGACGCCCCCGCGACCCGGCGTTCGGCCCGCCGACGGGTCGGTGTCACGCCGGCTCTCCGTCTCGGACGGTTTATGTGCGGGGCGGCCAGTAGAACGGATATGAGCGAGGCCGCGGAGTCGGGCGACGCCCCGGCGGGTCGTGAAATCTGGATCGAGAAGTATCGACCGCAGACCTTCGACGACGTCTACGGACAGGACGACATCGTCGAGCGCCTGCGGAGCTACATCGAGCGCGACGACCTGCCGCACCTCCTGTTCGCGGGACCGGCGGGCGTCGGCAAGACCACCTCCGCGACGGCCATCGCCCGCGCCATCTACGGCGACGACTGGCGCGGCAACTTCCTCGAACTCAACGCCTCCGACGAGCGCGGCATCGACGTGGTCCGCGACCGCATCAAGAACTTCGCGCGCTCGTCGTTCGGCGGCCACGACTACCGCGTCATCTTCCTCGACGAGGCCGACTCGCTGACGAACGACGCGCAGTCGGCGCTCCGCCGGACGATGGAGCAGTTCTCCGACAACACGCGCTTCATTCTCTCGTGTAACTACTCCTCGAAGATTATCGACCCCATCCAGTCGCGCTGCGCGGTGTTCCGCTTCTCCCCGCTCGGCGACGACGCCGTCGCGGAGCAGGTCCGCGACATCGCCGCGGCCGAGGACATCGAGGTCACAGAAGACGGCCTCGATGCACTCGTCTACGCCGCCGGCGGCGACATGCGTCGCGCCATCAACTCCCTGCAGGCCGCCGCGACGACCGGCGAAGTCGTCGACGAGGAGGCCGTCTACATGATTACCTCGACGGCCCGCCCCGAGGACATCGAGGAGATGGTCCGGGCCGCCATCGACGGCGAGTTCACGACCGCGCGCAAGCAGTTAGAGACGCTCATCGTCGACACCGGCATGGCCGGCGGCGACATCATCGACCAGCTTCACCGCTCCGTCTGGGAGTTCGACCTCGACGAGCGCGAGGCCGTCCGCCTCATGGAGCGCATCGGCGAGGCCGACTACCGCATCTCCGAGGGCGCGAACGAGCAGGTCCAACTCGAAGCGCTCCTCGCGTCGCTCGCGCTCTCGCAGAACTGAACTGGGCCGACTCGGCCGCGCCGGCCACGGCGCTCTCCGGTCTCTCCTCGTTTTCGCCTCACGCCCGGAACTCGAAGCGCGCGCCGCCCGCCGTCCCCGAAGTCACGATGGCCGACCAGCCGTGGGCCTCGGCGATGGATTCGACGATCGCGAGCCCGTAGCCGATGCCGTCGTCGCCGGTCGTCTCGCCGGGTTCGAACACCTCGTCGCGGCGCTCGGGGTCGATGCCGGGGCCGTCGTCTTCGACGTAGAACCCGCCGTCGACGCCGCCGACCTCGACGCGAACGTCGGGTCCGGCGTGTTCGACCGCGTTCCGAAACAGGTTGGCGAGCAGTTCGGCGAGGCGGTCCTCGTCGGCGTCGACGACGACCGATTGGGGGGTGAGTAACTCGGCGTCGGCGGTGTCTGTGGTCGCCCACGCCTGTCGGGCGACCGCCCCGAGGTCCACGCGCTCCGTCTCGTCGACCAGTTGGCCGCGGCGGGCGAGCGACAGCAGGTCGTCGATGAGCTCTTCCATCTGTTCGAGCGCCCGCTTGGCCGTGTCGAACCGCGACTCGTCGCCGGTCTCGCGGGCGAGGTCGAGGTTTCCGCGGGCGACCGAAAGCGGGTTCCGAAGGTCGTGGCTCACGATGTTCGCGAACTCCTCCAATCGCTCGTTCTGTCGCTCTAACTCGCTTTCGCGGGTCTTCCGCTCCGTGATGTCGGTGTAGATGGCGTAGCCCGACCCGCGCTCTTCGCCGGGCGACAGCGGGACGACGTTCAGGATGAACTCGCGGACGCCGGCTTCGGTCCGGCGGCGGACCTCTCCGCGGTAGCTCTCGCCGGCGGCGACGAGGAGTTCGGGGATGGTTTCGTCCGCACCCGGTTCGGGAACCGGGTCCGGGTCGGGTTCCGGCGGGACGATTCGCCCGAGGAGGTCGCTTCCGACCACGTCGTCGGCGTCGTAGCCGAAGGCCGACTGGAACGCCCGGTTCACGTCGCGGACGGTGACCGCGCCGGCTTCCACGTCGTAGGCGACGGCGGCGTCGGAGACGTGTTCGAACAGCGCCGTCGAGCGGTCGCGCTCCTCCCTGAGCCGCGATTCCGCGCGGATGCGCTCGGCCGTGACCGCGACGTGCGCCATGAGGAGTTCCGTCAGTTCCGCGTCTCGCTCGTCGAACGCGCCGGGCGTGAACGTCGTCGCCTGGAAGACGCCGAGGTCCCCGATGGGGACGCTCAGGACCGCGCGGTACATCCGCTTGACCGGGCGCGCCTCGGGGTGGTCGCGCACGTCGTCGGTGATGTCGGTGTTTCTAGATAGGTACACTTCGGCCGCGATGCCCCCGTCGTCGAGGGGGACGCGCTCCGCCCCGTCGGCCGGCGCGTCCGACGAGATAGCCGCCGGAACGATGTAGCCGTCCTCGACGACGCCCACGTAGCTGATGTCGAACTCGAGGATGTCGTCCGTGATTTCGACGGTCTGTTCGAACAGCTCGTCGAGACTCGTCGCCGCGGCCAGCTCGGTGGCTCCTCGGTGGAGTCGCTCTATCTGCTCGCGGCTCTGTCGAAGCGCGGCCTCGGACTCGATACGGCTCCGCGTCTCGGAGACGTAGGACACGAGGAGTTCGGCCAGCGTGAGGTCGGTTTCGTCGTACGCGCCGACCTCGTTGGAGATGGCCTGAAACACGCCGTCGTCGCCCAGCGGGACGCTCACTGCCGAGCGGTACGCGGGGTCGTCGGGGTCGGCCGCGGGGTGGTCGCGCACGTCGTCCACGAGAAACGAGCGTTTGGTCCGGTGCGTCTCCCCGAGCAGCCCTGTGTCCGAGGGAATCGGCCCCGTTCCGGCCATGTCGTCGTTGTTGGCGACGACGTAGAAGCTGTCTCCGTCGTGGACGAAAAACGAGGTGTTGTCGAACTCGAGGATGTGCTCCGTGAGGCCGATGGCGCGCTCGTAGAGTTCCTCGACCGTCTCGGCCGCGATGAGGTCCGTCGTCCCCTCGTAGAGCCGTTTGAGTCGGTCCCACTCGGCGTCGTTTCGGGCCGTCGCCACCTCGCTTGCGTCCCGGTTGGCGGTCGATGCGAGCACCCATCGAACCTGCGATTCGAGCGCGGAGCGGTCGCCTCGGCTGACGTAGGCGTCGAACCGGTCGGGTCGCTCGATGGCCTCGGGCGGCGCGTCGGTGTACAGAACCGTCGGCACGTCGCCGGGGACCGCCGCGTCGGGGTCCGTGACGACGGCGCACGCGGCGTCGCTCGGGTCGTTCTCGTCACTCGCTGACGCCACCGTGACCCCGTCGCCGAGGTCGATATCGTCGAAGTCGTCGTCCACGAAAACCGTTGGTTCCGTCGCGTGCACGGCAGTCCTCCTATCGAACGTCAACGAGAATTATAATCGTTGCGGCATGTTTCCAATCACCAAGAGGGTGCAGTGTGTCGTTCGCGTCGGGGTCGTGGCCGGGACGACGTGTCGAATTACTCAGTTTAGCGACCAGAAGCCGTAGTTGAGAACAGTTGCGAAGCACGTCCACAGGAGGTAGGGGACGAGGAGACCGGCCGCGCGCCGGTCGACGGCGGCGAACTCGCGCATCGTCGCCAGAATCGCCGCGATGAGGACGAGGATGACGGCGAGGCCGAGTGCGGGCGACTGCAGTCCGAAGAACGCCGCGGACCACGCGACGTTGACGACGAGGTGGCCGACGAAGACGGCGAGCGCCCGCTCGCGGCGGGGGTGGTCGCGCCGGGAGACGAGCCACGCGGCGACGCCCATCAGGGTGAAAAGCGTCACCCAGACCGGGCCGAACACCCAGTTCGGCGGGGCGAACCACGGTCGGGTGAGCGTCCCGTACCACGACCCGATAGCGGTCACGGTGAAGACGCTTCCGAGCGCGCCGGCGAGTTGCGCGAGGACGACCCACGCGAGCAGTTCGACCGCCGGTCGCCGACGGAGCGAGGCGAGTTCCATACTCCTCGTTGGCTCGGGAGGGAAAAGAACGACACGGCCCGTGCGGGCGAAATTGAGGGGAATCGGGCGTCTGCGCCCATTTCCCGGAACTGTTTTACCCGACGGTAGACCAGAGTTTGGCAATGAGCGAACTCGAAGCGGAGTACCGCCTCGACTACTTCGAGGAGGAGGGCTTCTACCGGAAGCAATGCCCCGTGACGGGCGTCCACTTCTGGACACGAGACCCCGACCGCGAGACGTGCGGTGAACCGCCCGCCGACGACTACACCTTCATCGACAACCCCGGCTTCGACGAGGAGTACACCCTCGAAGAGATGCGCGAGAAGTTCCTCTCTTTCTTCGAGGACCACGACCACGAGCGCATCGACCCCTACCCGGTCGCCGCGAACCGCTGGCGCGACGACGTGCTCTTGACGCAGGCATCTATCTATGACTTCCAGCCGCTCGTCACGTCCGGCGAGACGCCGCCGCCGGCCAACCCGCTGACCGTCTCTCAGCCCTGCATCCGGATGCAGGACATCGACAACGTGGGCAAGACCGGTCGCCACACGATGGCGTTCGAGATGATGGCTCACCACGCGTTCAACGCCCGCGAGGAGGCCGGCGACAAGTACGCCTACGAGGGCGAGGTCTACTGGAAGGACGAGACGGTCCGCCTCTGCGACGAGTTCTTCGAATCGCTCGGCGCGGACATCTCCGAAATCACCTACATCGAGGACCCGTGGGTCGGCGGCGGCAACGCCGGTCCGGCTTTCGAAGTCCTCTACCGCGGCGCCGAACTCGCTACCCTCGTCTTCATGTCGATGAAGCAGGACCCGGAGGGCGACTACGAACTCAAGGACGGCAACACCTACTCGCCGATGGACACCTACATCGTCGACACCGGCTACGGACTCGAACGGTGGACGTGGGTGTCGCAGGGGACGCCGACGGTGTACGAGGCCGTCTACCCCGACATGATAGAGTTCCTGAAGGAAAACGTCGGCATCGAGCACACCGACGAGGAGGAGGAACTCATCCACCGCGCGGCGAAGCTCTCGGGCCACCTCGACATCGACGAAATCGACGACCTCGCCACCGCGCGCGCCGAAGTCGCGGGCGAACTCGGTGTCGACGAGGCCGAACTCACGTCCCTGCTCCGCCCGCTCGAAGACATCTACGCCATCGCGGACCACTGCCGCACCCTCGCGTACATGTTCGGTGACGGCATCGTCCCCTCGAACGTCGGGACGGGCTACCTCGCCCGCATGGTCCTCCGGCGCACCAAGCGCCTCGTGGACAACCTCGGCGTGGACGCCCCGCTCGACGAACTCGTGGACATGCAGGCCGAGCGCCTCGACTACCAGAACCGCGATACCATCCGCGACATCGTCCGCAGCGAGGAGCGCAAGTACAGAAAGACGCTCGAACGCGGCTCCCGCAAGGTCCAGCAGCTCGCCGACGAGTACGCCGACAAGGACGAACCCATCCCGCTCGACGAACTCATCGAGCTGTACGACTCCCACGGCATCCAGCCCGACATGGTGCAGGAAATCGCCGAGGAGCGCGGCGCGACCGTCGACATCCCCGACGACTTCTACTCGCTCGTCGCCGACCGCCACGAGCAGGTCGACGGCGAAGACGAGGCCGCGGAGCGCGACGACCGCCTCGGCGACCTGCCGGCGACGGACAAGCTCTACTACGACGACCAGGAGCGCACCGAGTTCGAGGCCGTCGTTCTCGACGTGTTCGAGCGCGAGGAGGGCTACGACGTGGTCCTCGACCAGACGATGTTCTACCCCGAAGGCGGGGGCCAGCCCGCCGACCACGGCTCGCTCGCCACCGACGACACGACGGTCGAGGTGACCGACGTGCAGATCGTGGACGACGTGGTGCTCCACCGCACCGACGAGGACCCCGGTAAGGGCGAGTTCGTCCGCGGCCAACTCGACGCCGAGCGCCGCCGTCGGCTCATGCGCCACCACACGGCGACCCACGTTATCGGCCACGCCATCCGGACGGTCCTCGGCGACCACATCCGGCAGGCCGGCGCGTCGAAGGGCGTCGACCGCTCGCGGCTCGACGTGACCCACTACGAGCGCATCACCCGCGAGGAGGTCAAGCAGATAGAGCGCGTCGCCAACGAACTCGTGATGCGGAACATCCCGGTCAAACAGGAGTGGCCGGACCGCCGCGACGCCGAGAAGAAACACGGCTTCGACCTCTATCAGGGCGGTATCCCGCCGGGCGAGCAGATTCGCCTCATCCACGTCGGCACCGACGTGCAGGCCTGCGGCGGCACCCACGTCAAGCGCACCGGCGACATCGGGGTCATCAAGGTGCTGACGACGGAGCCCGTTCAGGACGGCGTCGAGCGCGTCGTCTTCGCGGCGGGCGACGCGGCCATCGAGGCCACCCAGCGCACCGAGGACGCGCTGTACGGCGCGGCCGACGTGCTCGACGTGAACCCCGCGGACGTACCCGAGACGGCAGAGCGCTTCTTCACCGAGTGGAAAGAGCGCGGCAAGACCATCGACCGCCTGAAGACGGAACTCGCCGAGGCGCGCGCCGCGGCGGGGGCCGACGAAATCGACATCGACGGCACGCCCGCCGTCGTCCAGCGCCTCGACGGCGACGCGGACGAACTCCGCGCGACCGCCAACGCGCTGGTCGAGGAGGGGAAAGTCGCCGTCCTCGGCTCCGCCGCGGGCGGGAGCGCCCAGTTCGTCGTCGGCGTCCCCGACGGCGTCGGCGTCAACGCCGGGCAGGTCGTCGGCCAACTCGCCGGGAAAGTCGGCGGCGGCGGCGGCGGCCCCGCGGACTTCGCGCAGGGCGGTGGCCCCGACGTGGACGCGCTCGACGACGCGCTCGACGAGGCTCCCGACGTGCTCCGCGCCGTTCTGAACGCCTGACTCGGTCGCGCGACCGACCCGAATTCGCGTTCGGGTTCGTTTTTGCTTGCTTCGTGTCCGCGAGACGGACGCCCTAAGTCACTCGCCCGCCGAGCCTCCGGTATGCCCACGGCAGTCGCAGACGGGGTCGAACTGTACTACGACAGCGAGGGCGACGGCGAGACGGTCGCCTTCGTCGGCGACGCGGGCTACGGCGCGTGGCAGTGGGGTTGGCAGCACGCCGCCGTCGCCGGCCCCTACGAGAGCCTCGTGACCGACCTCCGCGGGGCCGGCCGCTCCGACGCGCCCGCGGGGCCGTACTCGGTCGAGACGCTCGTTTCCGACCTCGTGGCCGTCCTCGCGGACGCGAACGTCAGGAAGGCCCATCTCGTCGGGTTCGGCCTCGGCGGGCTGGTCGCGCTGGAGGCCGCGCGGACGACGAACCGTGTTCGGAGCCTCGTCCTCGTCGGCACCGCCGCCTCGGGAGCGGAAATCGACCCCGAACCGCTCTCCGCCGCGCCCGACGACCCGGCCGCGCTCCGCGAGTCGCTCGCGCCGGCGCTCTCCGAGGAGTTCCGCGCGGAACAGCCGGACGTGGTCGACCAACTCGTCTCGTGGCGCGAACGGGAAGACGCCGACCACGAAGCGTGGGCCGCACAGGCCGCCGCCGTCGCCGACTACGACGCCGGCCCGCTCTACGAGGTGACGGTCCCGACGCTCGTCCTCCACGGCGGCGACGACCCGGTCTGGCCGGTCGAAGGCGGTCGCGCGCTGGCCGAGGGACTCCCCCGTGGCGAGTTCGAGTCGTTCGCGGGCGCGCGCCACCTCGTCACCGTCGAGCGGTCGCGCCTCGTCAACGACGCGCTCGTCTCCTTTCTCGAATCGCTCGACGACGACTGAGCGGCGCTCCGTCGCGTTCGCTCCGGCTTCGTCGCCGACGCGCCCCGTCCCAGGAGCCGGCAGAGAGCGTTCCGGGCGCAACTTCTTTAGAGCCGCACCGACTGTCTCTCCACGATGACCCGCCCGCGACTCGCGTTCTTGGACGCCTCTCACGGCGATTCGAGCACGTTCCGAAACTTCAGGCGCGAACTCGACGCCGACCTCGTCGAGTTCGACGTGACCGACGGCCGCCTCCCCGACCACTTCGACTACGACGGCGTCGTCATCACTGGCTCGTCGTCGTCGGTCTACTGGGACGAGGCGTGGATTCGAAACCTCGTGTCGTGGGTCGCCGACGCCGACGAGCGCGGCCTCCCCCTCTTGGGCGTCTGTTTCGGTCACCAGGTCGTCGCGGCGGCCCTCGGCGGCACCGTCGAAGACATGGGCGAGTTCGAACTCGGCTACAACGAAGTCGAGCGGACCCGCGCCGACGACGAGGACGACATCCTCGCCGGCATCGGCGAGCGATTCACCGTCTTCACCTCCCACGGCGACCGAGTGACCGAACTTCCGCCGGGCGCGGAACTCCTCGCCCAAAACGAGTTCGGCGTCCACGCGTTCCGTCGGAGCCACGCCTTCGGCGTCCAGTTCCACCCCGAGTACGACACCGACACCGCCGAGGCCATCGCGAGGCAGAAGGACTTCCTCCCCGACGAGCGGCTCCGGTCGGTCATCGACGGCATCACGCCGGAGAACTACGCTGCCGCCTGCGAGGCCAAGCGCCTGTTCGACAACTTCGTCACCTACGTCAATCGGACGAACGCGGGTTCGGTCGAATCGGCGGCCTGAGCGTTCCGACAGTCGCGAGCCGTTTTTTGCGTCGTACCCGAGCCGTATCCGAGCCGCCACCGAGTCGCGCCCGTCCGGCTTTCGTCGCCGACTTTTTGCTTGTCCGTCCCCCGCGAATCTCGACCGAGCGAATCGCTTTTCACCGCGCCGGGCGCAGAGTCTATCATGCTCGATTATCTGGAATTGGAGGGAGATCTGACCGGCGAAGAGAAACTCGTCCGCGACGAGGCCCGCCGCTTCGTCGACGAGCAGGTCAAACCCGACATCGGCGAGCACTTCGAGGCCGGGACGTTCCCGACCGAACTCATCCCGCAGATGGGAGAACTCGGCTTCTACGCGCCCAACCTCGACGGCTACGGTCTCCCCGGCCTCGGCGAGCGCGCTTACGGCCTCCTGATGCAGGAACTCGAAGCCGGCGACTCCGGCCTCCGGTCGATGGCGAGCGTGCAGGGGTCGCTCGTCATCTATCCCATCCACGCCTACGGCTCCGACGAGCAGAAAGAGCGATGGCTCCCGAAACTCGGGTCGGGCGAGGCGGTCGGCTGTTTCGGCCTGACCGAACCGCAACACGGCTCGGACCCGTCGGGGATGGAGACCCGCGCCGAGCGCGACGCCGACGGCTACGTCCTCAACGGCTCGAAGACGTGGATTACGAACTCGCCCATCGCGGACGTGGCGGTCGTCTGGGCGCGCGACGTGTCGGCGGAGGGGTCACCCGTCCGCGGCTTCCTCGTCGAGACCGACCGCGACGGGGTGACGACGAACAAAATCGAGGGGAAACTCTCGATGCGCGCGTCGGTCACGGGCGAAATCGGCCTCGACGACGTGCGCGTTCCCGAGGAGGACGTACTTCCCGGCGTCGAGGGAATGAAGGGGCCGCTTTCGTGTCTCACGCAGGCGCGGTTCGGCATCGCGTGGGGCGTCGTCGGCGCGGCCCGCGACGCCTTCGAGGACGCCCGGCAGTACGCGAAGGACCGCGACCAGTTCGGCGGCCCCATCGCGCGGTTCCAACTCCAGCAGGGGAAACTCGCGGAGATGGCGACCCAAATCACGAACGCACAGTTGATGGCCCACCGCCTCGCCGACCTCAAAGAGCGCGGCGACCTGCGACACCAGCAGGTGTCGATGGCGAAGCGCCACAACGTCCGCGTCGCCCGCGAGGTGACCCGAACCGCCCGCGAGATGCTCGGCGGCAACGGCATCACGACCGACTACTCGCCGATGCGCCACATGGAGAACATCGAGACCGTCTACACCTACGAGGGGACCGACGACATCCACACGCTCGTTCTTGGCGCTGACCTGACGGGAATCGAAGCATTCGAATAGGACTCGGGAGCGAACGCCCCGGCGGCTTTCGCTGTTGTGCGTGACGCATGACAACAGTACACATACATTTATATTTCCCCGCCCATAGGATACGATAGAGGCCCCACAATGACCACATCGGCCCAGGACCGTCCGACGGCGCTCGACCTCTCTCGCGAAGAGACGTGGGTCGTCCACGCCGCCTTGCTCGACGCCATCGAGCGGGCGGTCGATGCAGACGAAGAGCCGACACCGGCCCCCAGCCTGCTCGCGCGGGTCGAGGCCGGCGACGAAGATTTCGACAGCGCCGAACTCGACTATCTCGTAGACGCCCTCCGTACCTATCGGAAACAGGCGCCCGTCCGGGACGACCACCACATCTCGCGCGTCCTCGAACACATCGAGGCTGCGCGGGTATAGCTCCCCGACCCGACGCTGCCCGCTGATTTCCTTTCAACTCCACCGAGGCCGCGAGCGGCCGCGCTCGCGTCTCACCGTCCTCCCGTCCCGCACAGTACCGATTATCGTTTGACATTACGATATGGAAAATAACTTATTTGACCTCTGAAAAGAGGTGGTCGATGCGACCCTCCAATCGATCCGCGCTACTGACGACGACCCTCCTCGTCGCCGCCGTCCTCGCGGCGGCGGTGATGCCCGCGGCCGCTGCCTCGGGCCACTACGAGTTCACAGACGACGCGTACACGGCCGAACAGGGCGAGGTGGTCTCCATCACGCTCTCCGGCGCGTCGGACGCGAACAACACGTCCGCCGCACTGACCGGCGAGAACAACACCGTCCCGCTCCGCATCGGCGGCGAAGACGTGAACTTCGCCGTCAACGCGACGGTAGTCGACGAGGACCGCGACGGCAACGTCACCCTCGAACTGAACACCTCGACGGCGGGACAGGCGAACGCCTCGTCGTACCTCACCGCCGCCGGCAACGACTCGGTGAACGCGACGCAGACGACCGAGACGCTCCCGGCGACGCTCGACGCGGGCGACTACTCGCTCGCGCTCGGCCCGACGAACAACTCGACCGACACGGCGACGCTCTCGCTCCAGGCGGCGGAGACGACGACCGAACCGGCCGAATCGACTGAGACGACTGAGTCGACCGACACCGAGACGACCACGACGGCGGACGAGACGACCGAGACGACGACGAACGCGTCGGCCTCGGCGACGACCGAGACGACCGGCACCAGCGACACCGGCATCCCCGGCTTCAGCGCCGTGCTCGCGGTCATCGCGCTTCTCGCGGCCGCCTTCCTCGCGGTCCGCCGATAGCGCCCGAAACGACTCCGCGCGACGCCACCCTCGGTTTTTCGTTGCCTCGCCCGGATAGCCACGGCACCGCCGTTCGTCGCCGCAGGCTCGCCTTAAATGACAATCCAGTAACTATTTCATTCGGACGCGAGAACGCCTGACCGATGGCACCCTCCAGACGATTCGAACTGCTGGCGACGACGGTGCTCGTGGTGGCACTCCTCGCGGCCGCGACGACCCCCGCGGCGGCCGCCGAGGGCCACTACGAGTTCACGGACGACGCGTACACAGCCGAACAGGGAGAAGTGGTCTCGATCACCCTTGAGGCCGGTGACGAGGCGAATGACACGTTCAGGCTCCACCTCGGGTCCGCGGACGTCGGATTCGCCGCCCACGCGACGGTAGTCGACGAGAACGACGACGGCGAGGTCACGGTTCGGGTGAACACCTCGATGGCGGGACAGACCAACGCCTCGGCGTACCTCTCCGCCGCCGGCGAGGACTCGCTTTCGAACGCCTCGCAGTCTACCTCGCGGCTCTCTCACATCCCCGACGCGGGCGACTACGACCTCCGAATCGGCCCGTCGGACGACCCGAACGCGACGGCGCACCTCGTCATCGAGGAAAACGAGTCCGCGACCGACCCGATTTCCGGCACGCCGGAGTCGGAACCGAGCGGTGACCCCGACTTCAATGAATCCGTGGTCACCGCCAACGTCGCCGGGTCGGGCGTCGCGGAGATTCCGGTTCGGTTCGGCGGCACGGAGACCGTGACGGTCTCCATCGAAGCCGACGAGACCGGGTTCTCGACGGTCCTCGAACTCACCGACGCCGACGACGACGGGTCGGCCAACATCACCGTCGATGCCGCGGCCGACGCCGAGTCGCCGCGGGACATCGTGTCGGTATCGGACGGCGACGACGCCGAGTTTCAGTCGATGAACGAGTCGGTCCCGACACTCGAAGCCGGGATGGATTACGACCTCGGTGTCGCGCACAACGGGTCCGTTGTCAACGTCGCGACGCTCGTGGTCCGAGACGAACCCGTGGAAACGACCACGTCGATTGCGACTGAATCGGCCGAGTCGACGACCGCGGACACCACCGAGTTGACGACGAACGCGTCCGCCTCGGCGACGACCGAGGCGACCGGCACCAGCGACACCGTCGTCCCCGGATTCGGCGCCGTGCTCGCCGTGGTGGCGCTCCTCGCGGCCGCTTTCCTCGCGGTTCGTCGCTGACGCCCCCGGTGTCGGTCGGGTACCGACTTCGGTTCCGACCTCGACTCGACTCCAAAACAACCCTCGACCCCGACACCGTCCCCGATTTTTGACGTCGCAGATGCGGACGTTTTAGTACGCGGTACGGCCAACGCCCGGCAATGGCTATCGACTCGAACTTCGACCAGAATCGGGAGCGAGCGGGCGAGGAAAACGGCGTCGCCGTCTGGGGACCCGTCGAACCGCCGGAGAAACTCGGCATCCACGGCACCCACGTCGCCGTCGACTACGACATCTGTCTCGCGGACGGCGCGTGCCTCGAAAACTGCCCCGTGGACGTGTTCACGTGGGTCGACACGCCCGACCACCCGGTGAGCGAGCAGAAGGTCGAACCGACCAACGAAGACCAGTGTATCGACTGCATGCTCTGTGTCGATATCTGTCCCGTCGACGCCATCGACGTGGACGCCTCGCGGCAGGCCTGACACGAAGACCAGACGTTATCTCTCCCCGCCGCGTCACGTCGGCCATGGGACTCATCCACACCGCCCTCGTCGTCTCGGACATCGACGCCACGCTCGACTTCTACGCCGACCTCGGCCTCGAACAGACCAACGAGTTCGAACTCGACGGCGTCCGCAACGTCTACGTCGGCAGCGACGACACCGACATGGAACTGCAGTTCAAGTACGACCCGACCTCGTCGGCGCGCGTCGAACCCGCCGGCATCGACCACGTCGCCGTCGAGGTCGCGGACGCCGACCGCGCGTTCGAGGACATCGTCGAGGCGCAGTCGCCCGACGTGGTGAAGCCGCCGGTGGACATCGACCCGGTGAACGCCCGCGCGGCGTTCGTGAAGGACCCTGACGGCTACGTGGTCGAAATCGTCTCTATCGAAGACTAAACTTCGCGCCGCGACGCGTCTCACACGCTGACTTTCGCCGACGCGGACGCCTCGGCCGGCCGGCCACCTCGCCGCGGCGAACAGCTATTTGTTGCCAGAGCGTCAATACGGAGTCGCTATGTCTGAGGACGTAACCGCGCTGTTGAAGCGCGCCTATCAGGACGAGATCGAGACCGTGATGAACTACATGACCAACTCCATCGTCCTCGACGGCGTCCGGGCGGAGGAAATAAAGGAGTCCCTCCAGACCGACATTCAGGAGGAACTCACCCACGCTGAACAGTTGGGCAACCGGCTGAAGCAACTCGACGAGAAGCCGCCGGGTTCGGCGTCCTTCGAGGCGCGCCAGCACGACCTCCAGCCCCCGGAGGACAGCACGGACGTGCTCGCGGTCATCAACGGCGTCCTCACGGCCGAGGAGGACGCCATCGAGACCTACCGCGCGCTCATCGACGCCGCGGAGGAGGCCAACGACCCCGTCACCGAGGACCTCGCCGTGACCATCCTCGCCGACGAGGAGGCCCACCGGACCGAGTTCCGCGGCTTCAAGAAAGAGTACGACCGCGAATAGGCTCACCAGCCGCCGACCGACGAGCCACCGCACGCGGGTTCGACCGATCTCCGTATTCACTATTTTTCGAAAAATGTGTCATCATCGACCCGTATCTAACAAATTATAATCTGTTACAAAAGTAGTACTCCCAGTTCTCCGAAACGGAGCTTTGTTTTTATCAACCGCTCGGCCGAACGCCCGGTATGAGCACTGAACGCGGCAAGGGTACGGTCGCAATCGTCGGGGGTGCAGGCGCAGTCGGGTCGAGCACGGCGTTCGCGCTGATGGAGAGCAGTCTCGTCGGCGAAATCGTCCTCGTCGATATCGACGAGGAGCGCGTCGAGGGCGAGGCGATGGACCTCAACCACGGCTCGTACTTCACGTCGCCGGTCCGCGTCCGGACGGGCGACTACGAGGACTGCTGGGACGCCGATGTGGTCATCGTCACCGCCGGAGCCAGCCAGAAGCCCGACGAGACGCGTCTCGACCTGATGGAGCGGAACGCCGACATCTTCGCCGACATGATTCCGCAGATTACCGAGGGGCTGAACGACGACGCCGTGATGCTCATCGTCACCAACCCCGTCGACGTGCTGTCGTACGTCACGTGGAAGGTGTCGGACCTGCCGGCCGAGCGCGTCATCGGCTCCGGCACCGTCCTCGACACGTCGCGGTTCCGCCACTCGCTCAGCCGCGAGTTCGACCTCGACCCGGCGAACGTCCACGCCTACGTCGTCGGCGAGCACGGCGACAGCGAGGTCCTCGTCTGGAGTTCGGCGAACCTCGGCGGCATCCCGTTCGAGTCGTACGCCACCAGCCACGGCGTCGACGACATCGACGCGCTCAAAGCCCGTGTCGAAGAGGGGGTCCGCGAGGCGGCCTACGAAATCATCGAGCGCAAGGAGCGGACGAACTACGGCGTCGCGCGCTCCGTGGCCGCGACCACCGAGCGCATCCTCGGCGGCGACAACTCCATCCTCACCGTCTCGACGCTCGTCTCGGGCGAACACGGCGTCGACGACGTCTACATGAGCCTCCCGTGTACCGTCAACCAAGGCGGCGTCCGCGACGTCCACGAGTTCGACCTCTCTGAGACCGAGACGGCGGCGCTCCGGGAGTCGGCGGGCGTCATCCGCGAGTCCATCGACCGCTTGGACTTCGAATAGAATCGGAGAGAAGAGACGAAAATAGCACAGCCGCGCCGCCGACTCAGTCGGCCGATGCGGGCGTCGTGTCCGTCCCCGTCTCGGTCGTCGCGGCGGCCTTCGCGTCGAGCGCCTCCACGACGAGTTCGGAGATGTCCACGATGTCGATATCTTCCTCGTAGTCACCGGTCTTGCGGCCGTCTTCGTACATCGTCGCGCACATCGGGCAGGCGACGACGAACCGCTCGACGCCGCCGGTCGTGTCGTCGAGCGCCTCGCGCAGGCGCTCTTCGGACGGCTTCGACTCTTCTTCGTGGTCCATCCAGAGGCCGCCGCCGCCGCCGCCGCAACAGAACGACTGGTCGCGGTTGCGCGGCATCTCGGCGAGTTCGACGCCGGTCGCGCGGATGACCTCGCGGGGCGCTTCGTACTCGCCGTTGTAGCGTCCGAGGTGACACGGGTCGTGGTACGTCACCGTCTGGGCGGCGAGTTCGTCCCCCGCGAGACCGAGGCGGTCGTCGCCGACGAGGCGTTCGACCAGTTGGGTGTAGTGGTACACCGGGTAGTCGAACGAGTCGTCCATCTCCGGGTACTCGTTTTTGAACGTGTTGTACGAGTGCGGGTCGGTACAGACGATTTTGTCGAACTCGCAGTCGGCCATGGCGGCGACGTTGTCCTCGACGAGCATCTCGTAGAGACCCTCCTCGCCGACGCGGCGCACGTCGTTGCCGTCGTGCTGTTCGTCCTCGTAGAGGATGCCGTAGGAGACGCCCGCCGCCTCGAAGATGCGAGCCATCGAGCGGGCGACGGCGCGGTTGCGCTCGTCGTAGGAGGGGTAGTCGCCGACGTACCAGAGGAACTCGACCGATTCGTCGCGGGCGTCGGGCACCTCGAAGTCGAGGTCGTCGGTCCAGTCGGGCCGCTTGCGCTGTGGGTCGCCGAAGGCGTTGCCGTTCTGGAAGATGTTCATCATCGCCTCCTGTACTGGCTCTTGCTGTTGGCCCGTCTCGGTGAGCCGGCGGTTCATCTCGGTGAAGTGCGTCAGGTGCTCGATATCGACCGGACAGGCGTCCATGCAGGCCATGCAGGCCATGCAGGATTCCATCGACTCGGCGTCGACGACGGAGGTGCCGCCGTCCGCGACGATGTCGATGGAGTCGCCGCCGGCGTCGACCGACTCGCGGTAGGTCTTCAGGTCGAGAATCACGTCCCGCGGGTCGAGGTTGCGGCCGGAGGCCTTCGCCGGGCAGGCGTCGGTACAGCGGCCGCACTTCGTGCAGGCGTCCATGTCGAGCATCGCCTTCCACGAGAAGTCGTCCTCGGAGACGTAGCCGATTTCGTCCGGCGGCGTGTCCGCGGGCACTTTCGGCAGGCGCGTGCCCGCCTTCTCGTCGGCGGTGACGATGTTGGCGAAGGAGGTGAGCATGTGCAGGGGCTTGGCGTAGGGGACGGCCGCGACGAACGCCAAGGCGAGGAGCGCGTGGGACCACCAGCCGAACCAGTAGAGCGTCTGTGCGAGGCCCTGACCCATGCCCGCGGCGTCGAACACGAGGGCGACGAAGTAGCCGACGAAGCTCACCGTCTCGAACTCGGGGAACTCGGTGCCGACGATGCGGATGCCCTCGAGGACGTAGCCGCCGACGCCGAGGAAAAAGAGCGTCCAGACGAACGCGGCGTCCTCGAAGCCGGTGTGTTTGCCCCACAGCCGCGGGTGTCGGACCCCGTAGCGACGCCACAGCGCCATCCCGACGCCGACGACGAACAACAGGCCCATGAGGTCCATGACGAACGAGTACGAGAGGTAGAAGTCGCCGACGAAGAAGGAACTGCCAGTCACCCGCCGCCACACGTCGATGTCGATGGCGAGGATGGTCGTCCCGATGAGGAGCGTCAGGAAGCCCCACATGATGAACGCGTGCATCACGCCGGCGAACCGGTCGCGCTTGAACTGCTTTTCGTTGGAGAACACCACTTTCGCCGCCCGAACCGTCCGCCCCGGCAGGTCAGATAGCCGGTCGAACGAGTCTTCACCACCCCGCGCGTATCGCGCGAACCGCTCGTACACCCCGTAGAGGAACACGAGCGACGCGATGGCGGCGAGGCCGTAGAAGAGCGCCTCGCCGACCGGACTAATCGTCCAGAACGTCTCCCGGGTAACATCCGCCTGTGCCGCAAAGTCCATAATCAATCACCGGAGAACGGAGGGTTAAATCTTGCCACCCGAGGCGTGTCGGTCGGCGGATTACGAGCGCCCCGGTGGCCTCAGAGCGCGGCACTCGCGAGGAGCGCGGCGGCGAGGACGACTCCGGGCGCGTCACGCCGGCCGAACCGAATCTCGGGGAGCGTCGGGTTCCACGCGAAACACCGCGCGCGGAGCGCGAGCGCGAGGGCGTCGGCCCGCGCGAACGACCGCCGGAGACCGCCGGCGGCGACGAGCGAGAGCCGTTCGTCCAGCCGTCGCTCGCTCCCGAGGCGGGCCGCCTGCGCCTCGCGGACGCGGCGCAGGTCGCGGCGGACCAAGGGGAGAAACCGGAAGACGAGGGCGATACTGACGCCGAGCGCGACGCCGACGCGACCCGGAACGAGCCGCTGAATCGCCGCGCGGGACTCGCGTACGGGCGTCGTTCTGACGTACGCCGCAGCGACGAAGAAGACGAGCAGCACGCGGACGCTGGCGAGCGCCGGGTCCACGGCCGCCTCGGGGTCGAACCACGGCGCGCCGAGGCGGGCGGCCTCGACCAGCGGGCCGAGCGCGAGGAACGGAATCGCGTAGCGGAGGTCGCTGAGGGCGGACACCGGCGAGGTGTCGGCGGCGCGGAGACAGCCCGCGGCGACGACGCCGAGGGCGACGAGCCCGGTGGGTGTGGTATGCGCGAAGCCGGCCGCCGCGAAGGCGACCTGCACCGCGAGTTTGGTCCGCGGGTCGAGCCGGTGGGCGAGGGTGTCGCCCGGTTCGTAGGTCAACACGGCGGGCGAACGTCGAGGTCGGGGAGGCGGTCTGCGGCCTCGTCGGGCGCGGCGTCGAGGGCGACGTCGCCGTCGGCGAGGACGACCACGCGGTCGGCCAGTTCGGCGACGTCGCGCAGGTCGTGCGTGACGACGACGAGGCTCGTCCCCGCGGCGCGGAGGTCGCGGAGGCGCGCGAGCACGGAGCGACGGGCGGGTTCGTCGAGGCCGGTGAACGGTTCGTCCAAGACGAGGTGGTCGGGTCGCATCGCCAACGCGCCGGCGATGGCGAGGCGCTCGACCTCACCGCCGGAGAGGGCGTCGACGCGCTCGTCTTTCCGACCGTCGAGGTTGACCGCGGCGAGCGACTCGCGGACGCGGCGGTCGATTTCGTCGCGGTCGAGCCCGAGGTTCTCCGGGCCGAACGCCACGTCAGCGCCGATGGTCGCCGCGACGAGTTGGTCTTCGGGGTGCTGGAACACCATCGCCACCGCGGTCCGGGCGGCGACGAGGTGGTCCGAGACGGACCGGCCGTTGACAGAGACCGAGCCCTCGTCGGGGTCAAGTAGGCCGTTGAAGTGGCGAACGAGCGTGGTCTTGCCGGAGCCGTTCGCGCCCGCGACGACGACGCACTCGCCGTCGTCGATGGCGAGGTCCACGCCATCGACCGCGACGGTGTCACCGTACCGGTGGACGAGGCCGTCGACGCGAATCATCTACTGGGCGGCGATGGCGTCGGAGCGGACGATGCCGACCGCGGCGGCGATTTTGAACGCCTCGGCGGGGATGAACGCGGCGGAAGCCGTCCAGAAGGCGGATTCGAGGCCGACGCTCTGGACGTACGCGAAGCCGAGCGTCCCGAAGGCGTAGACGACGACAGTGCCGGCGACCATCGCGCCGACGAGCCGGGCGGTGCTCACGCGGTAGTCGCCGATGTCGACGCCGCCGTGGACGACGAGGCCGACGATGACTGCGGCGACCGGGTACGACCAGAGGTAGCCGGCGGTCGGCCCAACGAGCGGCGCGAGCCCGGCGGAGCCGCCGGCGAACACCGGCGCGCCGAGACCGCCCGCGGCGAGGTAGAGCGCGATGGAGCCGCCGCCCCAGACGGGGCCGAGGAAGATGCCCGCGAGGAAGACGACGAGCACCTGCATCGTCACCGGAATCGGCGAGACGGGGTTCGGGAACGAGACGTAACTGCCCGCGCCCATGAGCGCCGCGAACAGGGCAGCGCGGGCGATGTTGCCGACGAGTTCGTCGCCGACGAGTTCGACTGACTCGTGTTCGGTTGCCATGCCCATCGCTGTCTCGTAAACCCTGTTTAACTTATCGGTTTACAGAGTCCGTGGCGGGGTCGGTCCTCGGTCCCGTCGGCCAGTTCGAGTCGTCTCTCCGGCGCTCGGCGGCTCTCGGGTCAGCATCATTAAAGACGCTGGGCGTGCCATTCTCCGGGTATGGACGAAAAGACCGCCGAACTCCGCGACATCTTCATCGAGGCGACCGGGTCGGACACCGTGACCGAACAGCAGTCCGAGTCGCGCGGGTCGCTCGCCGACGTTGACGACCCCGAAGCGGTTCGCGAGCGCGTCCGCGACATCGTGACGACGATGCGCGAGCGCTACGCGTTCGACACCGAGTTCGACGACGACGCGCTCGTCGCCCTCGTCGTCGGCTTCTTCGACGGCGACGCGGACGCCAACCTCGCGGTCGAACTCGACGCGTCGCCCGAGGCGGTTCGCACCGCCCGGTTCGACCTCCACCTCGTCCGCGACGCCGACCGCGAGTTCCCGTTCGACGCCGACCGCTTCGACAACCTGCTCGTCGACGGCGCGGACGACGAGACCATCGCCGAGACGCTCGATGTGCCCGTCGAAGTCGTCGCCGAGTGCCGCCCCGTCGCCGAGGCGGACATCCGTTCGAGCCGGGCCAACTACCGCTTCCGCGACGAGTTCGCGGAGCTGTTGACCGACGACGACCTCTCGAACCGGATGGCCGAGGACGCCCGCCGCGACGGTCTCCGCGAGGCGACCGAGGACATCGAGACCGACGTGTCGCTGTAGCGGGCGGGCGCTGTGACCCGTCGGGCCGCGCGAGTCCCGACGCGCGGCCGACCCGTCGGGACGGCGGAGGGTCGGCCGAACGACGAAGGTTCTTAACCGATTGGGGACATACCCTTGTGCGATGGCGCAGGCCCCCCAGAACCGAGACCTGACGGAGCGGTTCATCGAGTTCTACCGCAACTACTATCGAGAGGAAATCGGAAAACTCGCACAGCAGTACCCGAAAGAAAAACGGTCGCTGTACATCGATTACGACGACCTCTATCGGTTCGACGCGGAACTCGCAGACGACTATATCACGAAGCCCGGCCAGTTCCAGGAGTACGCGGAGGAGGCGCTGCGCCTGTTCGACCTCCCCGCGGACGTGAAGCTCGGGCAGGCGCACGTCCGGATGCGCAACCTCCCCGAGACGGTCGACATCCGGAACATCCGAGTCAACGACGACCACATCGGGACGCTCATCTCGGTGCAGGGAATCGTCCGCAAGGCGACCGACGTGCGCCCGAAAATCACGGAGGCCGCCTTCGAGTGCCAGCGCTGCGGGACGATGAGCTACATCCCGCAGGGCGACGGCGGCTTTCAGGAGCCACACGAGTGTCAGGGATGCGAGCGTCAGGGGCCGTTCCGCATCGACTTCGACCAGTCGAACTTCATCGACTCCCAGAAGCTGCGCGTCCAGGAGTCCCCCGAGGGCCTGCGCGGGGGCGAGACGCCGCAGAGCATCGACATCAACCTCTCGGACGACGTGACCGGCAAGGTCACCGCCGGCGACCATGTCACCGCTGTCGGCGTCCTCCACATCGAACAGCAGACCTCGGGCAACGAGAAGACGCCCGTCTTCGACTACTACATGGAGGGCATCTCGCTCACCATCGAGGACGAGGAGTTCGAGGACATGGAGATATCCGACGAGGACGTGGCCGAAATCGTCGAACTCTCGAACGACCCGGCCATCTACGAGAAGATGGTCGAGTCCGTCGCGCCCGCCATCTACGGCTACGAGCAGGAGAAGATGGCCATGATTCTCCAGCTGTTCTCGGGCGTCACGAAACACCTGCCCGACGGGTCGCGGATTCGCGGCGACCTGCACATGCTGCTGATAGGGGACCCTGGTACCGGGAAGTGTGTCGACGGTGATACGCGAGTCACGCTCGCCGACGGGCGCGACGTGTCGATTCGAGAGTTGGTCGAATCGAACCTTGACGATCCGAAACCAATCGACGACGGCGTCTGGGACACCGCGGACTTCACCGTCCCGTCACTCGGCCCCGACGGAACGCTCACGCCGCGTCAGGCGACGAAAGTCTGGAAGCGAGAGGCCCCAGACCGGATGCTCCGTATCCAGACGAACACCGGCCGCGAAATCGAGGTCACTCCCTCCCACCCGTTGTTCACCCGAACCGACGGGATGACGACCGCAGTCAGGGCGGACGGCTTAACCGAAGGAGAGTTCCTCGCGGCACCGCACTCGCTCCCGGTGACGGGTCGGGACGAACTCGACGTCGACTTCCGGCGATCGAAGTCGCATAACGCGATTCGACTCGAACTCCCAGACGAGTGGGAGCCCTGGCTCGCTCGGCTCATCGGCTACATCGTCGCTGAGGGGTACGTCGAACAGCGCGACGATGCGACCGGGTTCGTCTCCGTAACGAACAACGACCGCGAAGTGCTCGACGACGTGGCAGACGCGTTCGACCGTCTCGGCGTCAACCACTTCGAGCGGTCCCCGCACGAAGAAAAGAGCGCGCGTGAGGTCATCTGTGGGTCCGGCGAGCTCGTTAGCTTCCTCGAAAACCTCTCCCCGGCACTCTTGGCGGGTTCGGCCGAGCAACGAATCCCGGAACAGCTCATGTCGGCAAGTGCGAACACCGGCCGGGCGTTCCTCCGCGCGCTCATCGAAGGCGAAGGCCACGTCTCGGCGAGCCAACGAGAGATAACGGTCGCCTCGATGAGTCGTGAACTCCTCGAAGACGTCCGGACGCTCCTGCTCACGGCTGGTATCCGGTCGCAACTGCGCCCACGACAAAACGGGAGCTACCGGCTCCGAATCAGCGGCAACGACTTCCGGACGTACGTCGACGAAATCGGATTCGTAACCGAGCGGAAGTCCCTTGCGACCACCGAATTCGTGGGAACCAACGGGAACACGAACACCGACTTGATTCCCGCCGGCGGAGAGCTTCGGGAACTCCGCGAGGCGCTCGGGCTCACGCAGGCCGAGTGTGGCCTTCCGCGGTCGACGTACCAGCACTACGAACGAGGCGACCGCACCCCGAGTCGCGGAAGCCTCTCCTGTGTCGTCTCGGCGTTCGAAGATGCACTGCAGAGCCGAGACGGCGAAGAGTCACGAGCGGTCGCTGATGGGGGCCGCTCGGTTGCAGACCGCGTCTCTGAGCTCCGGTCGCTCGTCGATGGCAACGTCGCATGGGAGCGGATTCAGTCGATAGAGCTCGTCGAACCCGCCGAAGAGTGGGTGTACGACCTCGAAGTGGAGGGAACACACAGCTACGTTTCCAACGGGCTCGTCTCGCACAACTCCCAGATGTTGTCATACATCCGACATATAGCGCCACGGTCGGTCTACACGTCCGGTAAGGGTTCGTCCTCGGCGGGTCTCACCGCCGCGGCCGTCCGCGACGACTTCGGCGACGGTCAGCAGTGGACGCTCGAAGCCGGCGCGCTCGTCCTCGCGGACAAGGGTATCGCGGCGGTCGACGAGCTGGACAAGATGCGGCCCGAGGACCGCTCCGCGATGCACGAGGGGCTCGAACAACAGCAGATTTCGGTCTCTAAGGCCGGTATCAACGCGACGCTCAAGTCGCGGTGTTCGCTCCTCGGCGCGGCGAACCCGAAGTACGGCCGCTTCGACCAGTACGAGCCCATCGGCGAGCAGATCGACCTCGAACCCGCGCTCATCTCCCGGTTCGACCTCATCTTCACGGTCACGGACGACCCCGACCCCGACGAGGACTCCAAGCTCGCGGACCACATCCTCAAGACCAACTACGCGGGCGAGTTGAACACCCAGCGGACGAACGTCGCCAACTCCGAGTTCACGGAACAGCAGGTCGACGCCGTCACCGACGAGGTCGCGCCCACCATCGACGCGGAACTCCTCCGCAAGTACATCGCCTACGCGAAGCGCACCTGCTACCCGACGATGACCGACGAGGCGAAGCAGGTCATCCGCGACTTCTACGTGGACTTCCGCGCCCGCGGCGCCGACGAGGACGCGCCCGTCCCCGTCACCGCCCGGAAGCTCGAAGCGCTCGTCCGCCTCGGCGAGGCGTCCGCCCGCGTCCGCCTCTCGGACAAGGTGACCCGCGAGGACGCAGAGCGGGTCACGGGCATCGTCGAGTCCTGTCTGCGCGACATCGGCATGGACCCGGAAACCGGCGAGTTCGACGCCGACATCGTCGAGACCGGCCGGTCGAAGACCCAGCGCGACCGCATCAAGAACCTGCTCGAACTCATCCGCACCATGCAGGAAGAGTACGAGGAGGGCGCGCCCCACGAGGAGGTCCTCGAACGCGCCAACAGCGAGCTGAACATGGACGAGAAGACGGTCAACGACCAGCTGGACAAGCTCAAGATGAAAGGCGACATCTACGAGCCCCGCGGCGACGTGTACCGCGCGACCTGAGCCTTCTCCCCGATTTTCCGACTGTCACGAACGCCGTACTGTCTCGAACTCTGTACTGTCACGACGAGTGGACATTCTCGAACGCGTGTCGTTTATTTACACCAACACTCCTATGTAATCTGAAAGTCATGTAGTACGCATGAATCGTCGAGCGTATCTGGCGACCGCGGGTGCACTCTTTCTCGCGGGATGCTCGTCAGCGGATGGTGGGGAGACGACGACGGAAGAGCCGACGACGACGACTGCCACGCCGACGCCGACGGAAACTCCGACTACGACCACGACTGAAGAACCGACGACGACGGAGGAGCCGCCGACCGAGACGACGACAGAGGAGCCGGACAGAGTGGACCGCATCCTCGGACTCGCCGTGGAGGACCTCGACGCCGCGGTCGAGGAGTTCGCGTCCGCGGCGGGTGACGACGGCGGCTTCCACGACCTGAACGCCACGACGCCGTTCTCGTTCGAGGACGATGCGGCGTCGCTGTACCTCGCGCGCGGCCACTTCAACACGCTCGACCAACTCGACAAGACCGCCGCCCAGCGAAGGCGCCTCGGTCGTCTCCGACGGGCGTTCTGGTTCCTCTGGTGGACGGGAAAGACCCACGAGAACGCCAATCAGGCGTTCTACCGTACCAACAACGCGGTGTCCAGACTGTACGGCGAGGAGTTCAACCGCATCGACACGCAGGTCCAACAGATAGCGGAGGCGCTCGAACCCGCGAGAGACACGCTCGACAGTTTAACGAAGGAGTCCGACGCCGACTCGCTCGACGAACTCACCGGCCTCGAACCCGCTGACCACGGGCGCAAAGTCGACTTCTTCGAGCGGGAGTTCGGGCAGATTTCGGCCTTCGCCGACGACATCCTCTCGTTCCGCAACGCCATCCGGCGGTTACAGGACGGATTCGACGAGTACCTCGGCGAGAGCTACGGCGACGCCACCGGGTCGTTCTTCCGGGCGATGAGCGCGTTCGAGGACCTGAATGCGCGGGTTTCGGAACGCGACCCCGTGGCGGCGATTGCCGAGCGCTCCGAGGAGTTCGTCTGCCTCACCGACGCGATGGCACGGGCCAGCGAGGTGCTCGACGAGGCGGCGACGGCGGGCGACAACGACATCCCCGAAAAGCAGACCAGCCTCGAAAGCGAGGCCCGCGAGGCCTTCGCGGACTGCGACCTCGTGGCGGAACATTTCACCTTCGTCGCCGACTTCTTCGAGGAGCTGCCGGACGAGCGAGCGTGAGACGGCCGTTCGACTCGCGACCCG
Source organism: Haloferax sp. Atlit-12N (assembly GCF_003383095.1). Lineage (NCBI taxonomy): Archaea > Methanobacteriati > Methanobacteriota > Halobacteria > Halobacteriales > Haloferacaceae > Haloferax > Haloferax sp. Atlit-12N. The sequence continues at coordinate 1,266,002 of NZ_PSYW01000001.1, read as the reverse complement.
TCTGTGACCGGCCCGCGTGGAACCGACGAACTTAGTGGAGCGTGCGGCGACGGGACAGACGACCGATGGACCGAATCTCCGCCATCCGCAACATCGAAGACGCCATCCGCGACCTCGAATCGGGCGACGCGGACCTCGCCAGCACCGAGCGGCGCGTCGTGACCGTCCTCCGGACGTTCGCGACGGAGTTCGAAGACGACGCCGGGGACGGGACGCTCGACGCGTGGACGGCCGTCGGCGACGACCGCGCGGAGGGACTCGTCGTCCTCGCCGCCGACGAGGGCGACGCGCGGACGCGGGTCAGAGACCTGCTCGACGAGGCGGCCGGCGACGCCGACGACGTGACGTTCTCCGTCGAGCGCGTCTGAGGCGAGTCGCGCGGAGGTTCGAATCCGATGGACGCGCTACGCGCACCACCGCCGCCGCTCCCGTCTGTGACAGTCGATTGACGCGAGAACGCCGCTGTCGAACGATTTTTCTCCCGACTCCGTGACCCAGCGTGCGTGCTGTTGGTCGTGACCTACTCGCAGGCGGCGCGGACGACGCTTCGGAACATCTGTCGGACCCACGACGAGGTCGTGGTCCGCCGACTGGGTCGCGCCGCGCTGTTCGACGAGACGGAGTTGGCCGCCTTCCTCGCGCTTCGGCTTCGGGAGAAACACGACGAGGCCGTGCAAATCGAACGAACCGAACCGTTCAACGAGTTCGCGGCGGTCCCCGATGCAGTCCGCGAGGCGGCGGCCGCCTACGAGGACCGCGAGTCGCCGGCGACGCCGTACAGCAAGTTCGCTTCGGGAACCGACCACCCCTCGGCCGCGGAGATGAAGCGCCGCGAGCTATGAGGCTTCGACTCCCCGACGGGACCGTCCGCGAAGGGCCGGCCATCGACCTCGCCGACGGACCGTTCGACGTCGGTGCCGACGAGGTCGTCGCCGCGGTAGGGGACGACGGGGGCGACGCGACTGGCGCGCTCCGAATCGACTGTCCGCAGCCGGGTCCCGGGTACGACCGCCTCGGTCGGATTCCCGTCTCGAAGCCGACACCGTCCCGCGGGTGGCTCCTCGCGGCGGTCGGCCGGTCCCGCGGGCTTCGCTCTCCCGTCGCCGACGACCTCGCCCGACTCGAAGCGAAGCTCGCCGAGCGCCGCGACCGTGCGGCCGAGGAGTCGGAAGCGGACGAACGCGAGCGCGCCGACACGTCCGCGGCCGCGCTCCGCGAGGCCCGCCGCCGCGTCGCCGCCGCCGGCGAGGACGAGTCTCGACTCAGAGAGCGCGTCGCAACCCTTCGCGGGCGGGTGAATGCTCACCGAGACGCCGGCGACGACGAGGCGACTGAGACAGCGCAATCGGAACTCGTGGCGGTCGCGACCGAACTCTCCGAGGTCGAAACCGAACGCGTCGCGGCCGAACAGCGGCTCTCGGCGCTCGAACGGGCGGCCCGAACCGAGCGAGACAGTCGCGAGGCACGACTCAAACTCGAAGACGCGGTCGAGAACCGTCGCCGAGAGGCGCGGGCGTACTTCGCGGCCGAACTCGGCGAGGAGTTCGAGGCGGCGCTTCGGGGCCTCGCGGCGGCTCCGTCGCTGATGGCGACTTCGGAGTCGTCTGCCCCGGTGGCCGACCTCGAAGCTGACCCCGTCGCGTACGCGCTGGCCGCCGTCCGCCTCGCCGACCTGTCCGCGCCGGTGGCCGTCGCGTGCGACCGAGTTTCGGACGCCGAGGCCGCAGCGAACTGGCTCGACGCGCCGGTCGTCAGATGCCGGCCGAACGGCGAGTGAGCGAGCCACATCGGGCGTTGATTTATATACGAAGCGGCGGCCAGCCCCGCCATGCACTCCGATATCGACGTGGCCGTAGACGACGGCGTCGCCCTCGTCTCGGTCCGAGTCCACAACGACGCGCCGGTCGACCGTCGCGTCAGGCTTCGTAACCGACTCGACGGGTCGGTGCTCCCGCCGCGTCGCGCCGGCGTTCCCGAAGCCGGCTGGGACGACGACGGATTCGAAGGTGTCGTCCCCGCGGGCTCGACGGTCGCGCTCGGCTACGCCGTCTCCCCGTCGTCGACGGCCGACGCTCCGGGAGCTCAAGACCTCCCCGACCGCGCGGTCGACGTGAGCGCGCTCGGCCGCGCCGACGGCGCGGAGCGGACCACGGGCTCGACGCCCGACGATGCGGTTCGAACGCTCGGTTCGGCGCGGCCGCCGGCCGATGCAGTTCCCGTCGCTTCTGACCTGCCGCCGACGCTGGAGCCGGAGACGCCCGAACCGACACCCAGCACGACGAGCGACGCGTCAGATGGTGAGCGCCGAGAGCCGCTTCCGAGTTCCGAACCTCGGACTCGCCCCGAACGTCCCGAACCGTCCGAACAGCCCACGGACGCCGACGTGTCGGCGGCGGTCGGGTGCCCTGAGGAGCGTGGTCACGAGACCGCGCAGTCACTCGAAGCGGAGCCGCCGGAGTCGCCGGAGCCGCTCACAGCGTTTGAGCGTCGCATCGAGCTCGCCGAGCGGTTGGACGGCGCGTCGGTCGCGGACGCCGCGGCGACGCTCTCGGAGGCCGACGCCGGCGTCGAGGCGCTCGAATCACTCGATTCGGACCGCGAACGCCTTCGCCGACTGGCAGCGCGCGCGACGGCGCTCGCGGACCGCGCGGCCGACGCCGACCCCGACGTGGACGCGCTCCGGAGGCTCGCGTGATTCTCGCGGTCGTCTCCGGGAAGGGCGGCGTCGGGAAGTCGACGCTGTCGTTCGAACTCGCGGCGGAACTGGGGGCAGTCGTCGTCGATGCCGACCTCGGGATGGCGAACCTCCCGTACGCCCCCGGTCCCGACCTCCACGACGTGCTCGCGGGGCGCGCGGACCCGCTCGAAGCCGTCCGCTCGGGCGGCCCGGTCTCGATTCTCCCGTGCGGGCGGACGCTCGCCGGTGCACGGGCGGCCGACGTGCGCCTCCTCGCCGACGCGCTTCACGCGGTCGAAGCGGCCTACGGCGACGTGGTCGTGGACTGTCCCGCGGGGATGCGCGCCGACGCCGGCGTCCCGCTCACTATCGCCGACGCCTGCGTCGTGGTCGCGTCACCGAAGGGGTACGCGCTGGCCGACGCGGTTCGGACGCGGGAACTCGCGCGCGAACTCGGGTGCGGACTCGCCGCCGTCGCGGTCAACCGCGTCGTCGACGAGGTGCCGCTCGACGCCTTCGCCGACGTGCTCGGCGCACCGGCGACGGAGATTCCCGCGGACTCCCGACTTGCCGAGGCAGTCGAGCGGTTCGACCCGGTCGTCGCCTCGTCGCCGGAGAGCCTTCCCAGTAGTCGTATTCGAGAACTCGCGGACGCGGTTCGCGTAAGCGGCCGGTAGAAACGTCGTCTCGTCTTCGGTCCGTTCGTGTGGTTCGCAGTTCGATTCTCGCGTTTCCCTCGCCGTCGTCTCAGTTAGCGAGTCCCGTCGCCTGTCGGCGTCGGCTCACTCGCGGAGCGCCACGTACGTCTTGCGGAGCGTCACGGGCGTCACGTCGGCCACGTCGGCGGCCTCGGCCTGCGTGCAGTCCTCGCCGCGGTCGCGAGCCGCGGTGTAGAGACACGCCGCGGCGACGCCGCAGGGGTTCTTGCCGCCAACGACGCCCTCGTCGCGGGCTTCGGCGACGTACTCGCGTGCCCGGCGCTCGGTGTCGCTGTCGAGGTCGAGTTTGGTCGCGAACCGCGGCAGGTACTCGGTCGGGTCGGCGGGCGCGACGGGCAGGCCGAGGTCGCGGTTGAGCGCGCCGTAGGCCGCTTGGTGCTCCGATTCCGTGGCCTTCGACACGTCGCAGACCTCCTCGACGCTCCGGGAGACGCCGGCGACACGGCAGGCGGCGTAGACGCAGGCCGCGGCGAACCCTTCGAGCGAGCGACCGCGCAGGAGGTCCTCGTTCTGGGCGGACTCGAACAGCGAACACGCCTGGTCGCGGATGTGGTTCGGAAGCGACAGCGCGCTCGTCACGCGGCGAATCTCGGTGAAGGCGTACACCTGATTGCGCTCGCGCTTGGTCGAGATGCGGGCGCGGTTGTGTTGACGGCGCATGCGGGCGAACTGCCGACGCTTGCGGCCCTTGATACGCGTCGAGCGGCCGATTTCGGTCGACAGCCCGCGGTCGTGGCGCGAGCGGGTGAGCGGCGCGCCGGTGCGGGCGGGGTTCCGGTCGTCGTCGGCGAACGAGCGCCACTCGGGGCCGTGGTCGATGCGGTACTCCGAGACGACGAGGCCGCAGTCGGTACAGACCGTCTCGCCGGCTTCGAAACCGAGGTGTCCGTCGCATTCTGGGCAACCCTGGGGGGAACGTGCTTCGCTCATCACAATTGAAAATCGGTCGCGAACGGGTATTTAAACACGGGTTGAAACGGGGGTAGAACCTCGATTGCTGCCGCTAGAACCTACCGGTAACCGGTAGGTTACAGACTCAATTTTGATACTGATTAGGAACGTTTTTACTCAGTAGGCGCGGACCACCGAGCGATGGGACTGTCGGATATCGCCGCCGCATTAGAGACGACGACGACTGAACAGCGTTCGCGCTGCGTTCCGACTGTCGACGACACCGGTGTTTCCCTCCGCGAGCGCTTCGAGGCGCACGCAGACGCGCTCCCCTGTGCGCCTGCGGCTGCGGAGCGGGTTGTCGAAGCACACGGGTCGGGCACGTCAGTCGGCGAGAGCGCGAGCGACGCAGGCGTCGCTCCGGTCACGGCGGCGAAAGTCTTGCATCGTTGCGGCGAAGCGGGCGTGATTCCCCTCGCACCCGAGGCGCGACGCATCGTCCGCGATTGGATCGACGGACGAATCTCGCGCGCCGACGCGCTCGCGCTCACCGGCGCCGAGCCGTCGGAGTTCGCACTCGCGACGTACGTCGAGACGCACGACCCCATCGACCCCCTCGTCGAAGCCGTCGAGGGCGCGCTGACCGACCGCACCGACGCGGCCGTCGCGAAGCGCGATTCACTGGCCGAGACCATGAGCTCGGTCACTGACATGCAGTTCTGACGCGGGATACGCCTCCCCACCTCCCGTTTTCACGCTCGCGAGCGGCGGCGCTCGCCAGCCGTCTGTCCGTTCTCTCGAAACTCGCTCGTCGCGTCGTGCGATTCAGCGACGGACGTACTCGCCGACCGAGGTGAGCACGCCACCGGCGGCCGTCACCGAATCGAGTTCCACGTCGAGGAGGACCTCCGCGACCGCGGCGACGCCCGCCGCGAGGTCGACGTCGTCGCGGCACGCCGGCGCGTCGGCGATGTCATTCGCGTCGGTTTCGGGAACGACCACGTCCGCGTCGCCGAGCGCGCCGAACGTGGAGACGACCGCGTCGATGTCAGCGCCGATGTCGGCGGCCCGAGCGCTGAGCCGACCGACGGCGTCGGCACCGCGGTCCGTGGCGGGCGCGACGAGCGCGACGCGGTCGCACGCCGCGGCGGCGGCGACGGTCTGATTCGACGCGAGAAGCGGCGCGTCGACGAGCACGTGGTCGAAGCTGTCGGCGGCCTCGGCGATGCGACCCTCGAACGCCCGCGCGGCGTCAGGAGTCATCGCCCGCGCGAGTCGCTCGAACGGGGCCGCGGCGGGGCAGACGGCGACGCGTCCCTCGGTGTCGGTTTCGAAGTCTACCAGCCCCGACTCCAGCGGCACGTCCGCCGCGTCGGTGACGAGCGACGTCGCGTCGGGGTCGAGCGCTCCCGAGACGTAGTCCGAGAGCCCCTGCGTGGCGAACGCCGCGTCGAGGACCGCCACGTCGCGGTCGTCGGTCGCGAGCGCCGCGGCGAGTTCGAGCGTCAGTCGGGTCGTCCCCGCACCGCCGGCGACGCCGACGAGCGCGGTGGTTCTGGGGGGAATCGGCATACCGCGACTGGTCGGCTTCTCGAATTAATAGCTTCGGTCGGCCGGAATTGGTGTCGTCGGATGATACTATTCAGCTCGCGGAGATGATTTTGACGGCCGGCGGTGGGGCTAGACCGACCACTCCTCGTCGGCCGCGTCAGGGTCAGACCCCGGCACGGCGTCCGTACAGGCTCGATAGAAGCAGACCTTGTACGTTCGGCCGACGAGCGTCGAGACCGCCGCGCTGACGGCCACGACGGCGATATCGACCGCCGACATCGGTGTTTGAACCGCCGTCATCGCGCCGGCGATACTGGTCGCCCCGTCGAGGGTGACGAGCCAGACGACCGGCAGGTCGACGACCGAGGCCACGGCGGTCGCCACGACCGCGTAGCCGACGACGCTCCGAAGGTTGCCGAAGACGAAGTCGACGCTACGGCTGAGCGACCCACCGGCGGTCTTGCCGTCGAGGACGACGGCGGTGTCGAAGAAGGTGAAGACGTAGACGACGGCCATCAGGACCACGACCGCCACCCCGGTCGCGGCGAGTTCGGCGAGCGTGAGGCTCGCGGAGCCGGTCAGCACCGCATTGAGCCGGTCGGTGCCGATGTAGCCGAGGAGGCTCCCGCCGACGACCATCGCGACGACGACCACGACGAGCGCGGCGAGGAGTGTCGCGCCGAACAGGCTGACGTAGTAGCGCTGTGCCGCGGTGGACGCGCGCAGGTCGGTGTCGGTACCGGGGCGTGCGCCGTCGGCGGCGGTGTAGAACGCGCCGATGAGCGCCGGCACAGCGAGGAGTTGGAGGAGCGAGCCGACGGCTCCAGTTGGTCCGGAGGCGGTGTTCAACGCGCCGATGAGCCCGAACGCGAGGGCGAACGCGACGAGCACCGGCGTCTCGGTGACGATTCGGAGGGCCGTTCGAAACGATTGGAGGACTGTCACGACAGCCGGTACTCGCGGCGGCCTCATGTGTGTTTATATCGACACGTTCGGCGGGAGAAGCGGAACCCGCCGGAGGGAGACCCGCTTCAGCCCGAGATAGCCGCCTCGATGTCGGCCAGCTCCTCGTCGGAGAGGTCGGGGCGCTCGCCCGCGACGGCGTGGATGGGACTGCCGCCGTCGCCCTCGAACCGCGGGACGATGTGGACGTGGACGTGGTCGACTTCCTGGCCGGCGGCGGGGCCGTTGTTGATGCCGATGTTCGTCGCGTCGGCGTCGACGCCCGCCTCGACGCGCGGGACGAGGTCGTTGACGGCGGCGAAGAGGTCGGCGGCCGCGTCGGCCGGCACCTCGTCGAGTCGGGCGTGGTGCTCCTTCGGGACGACGAGCGTGTGGCCGGGCGCGAGCGGGTTGGCGTCGAGGAACGCAAGCGAGTGGTCGGTCTCGTGGACGATTCGGCCGGGGATGTCGCCGTCGACGATGGCGCAGAAGATGCAGTCGGACATACGTGGCACGTCGATTGGCGAGGAAAAGAAAGTTCGGACCGGTTCGACGACAGGGTCGCGTCAGTACCGCTCCGCGGACCGTTCGCGGTCGCCGGCGTCGCTGTAGATTCGGTCCCTCCCGTCGCCTTCGTCGCCTCGGGTTCCATCGTCAGCGCGCTCACCGCCGAACCGCGCTCGAAGGCGCGTCAGTCGCTTCTTGACGCCGGCGACGAACAGGTCCATCGCCTTCAGGACGGGGCGGAAGACGACTTCGAGAATCAGGTCCGCGATGAGGTCGCCGAGCATCGGTGTGGGCGAACCATGTCAACCCTCAGCCATGAATATGCGGGGTGTCGAGCGGCGCGGTCGGTACGGTCGGTGCAGTCGGCGGGCGTCGCGGTCCGCGTCGGCGACGTGATGGTCTCAGGGGAGTCGCGATTCCAAGTCGGCCAGATACTCGTCCAACTCGTAGCCGAGTCGGGAGAGCCACACGTCGCGGTAGGAGGGGTGTAAAAGCGGGACCACGGTGTAGCCGAACCGCTCGCTCTCGACGGGTTCGAGGACCGTATCGAGGAAGCCGTCGAGCGAGGTGTCGTCGAGCGCGAGGACGCTTTCGGTCGCGTGGCGGCCGGTCGGGACCACCACGTCAGGGTCGACGGCTTCGAGTTCGGCGACGAGGTGGTCGCGGCAGTTTTCCTTCTCGGCGGCCGTGGGCGCGCGGTTCGACCCCTCGCCGTCCGAGGGGAAGCACTTGACCGCGTTCGTGTAGAAGACGCCCGACTCGTAGCCGACGGCGGCCATCGTCTCGCGGATGCGGCGGCCCGAGTGCCGGGCCGTGTAGGACATCCCGGTCCAGTTGCCGCCCCGCCAGCGGTCGGCGTCGGGGTTGCCCGCCCCCGGCGCTTCGCCGACGACCATCACGGTCGCGTCGTCGGGGCCGACGCCCCACGAGATGCGGTTTCGGCACTCGACGAGCGCCGGACAGCGCGCGCAGTCGGGTTCGAGGACGAGCGTCTCGTCGTCGTCGGGAAACCGGGGGTCAGCGTCGACCATCTACTCCGTCAGGGGGAGCACGATGCCGAAGATAATCGGCGAGAACAGGACCAGCGCGATGCCGAGCCACTCGGCGTCGAAAAACAGCGTGCGCTCCCAGCCCGGAAGTGCGCCGCCGTTCATCGCGAGGGCGACTTTCGCGCCGACAGCGCCGAACAGGAACAGCGCGAGCCCCAGTCCGAGGCCGGTCTTCGTCATCCGCGGGTAGTCGATGTCTCCGTAGCGTCCCATGTTACTCCGAGATGCGGGGACTGGCAAAACCGTTTCGAGAGGCTGTGTGACTCGTTACCGTTCGAGCTCGTCGGCGAGGACGGGCGCGACGGACACCTCGCTCACGTCGCGTTCGATGGTGTCGGTCCCGACGACGCGCTCGATACCGGCGCGAGCGAGTTTCGTGCGGGCGTTACGAGCCAGAAGCGGGTGGACGGTCGCACAGAAGACGCGTTTCGCGCCGCCGTCGGCGAGGACGCCGACTGCCTCGCTCATGGTCGACCCGGTGGCGATGATGTCGTCGGTGATGACCACGTCGCGGCCCGCGAAGTCGGCGTCGCTCGGCGTGATTTCCACGTCGGTCCCGGAGTGGCGCACCTTCTCGAAGTAGTCGGTCTCGCCTTCGCCGTAGGCGTCGCGGACGGTCTCTGCGATGCCGATGGCCCCCGAGTCGGGCGACAGAAACAGCGCGTCGTCGAGTTCGGGGAGCGGTTCGGCGAGTCGTCCGGCGGCGTCGACGATGTCGACTGGCACGTCGAAGAAGTCGGCGACGGCGTCCTCGTGGGGGTTGACGAGCACGACGCGGTCAGTCGTCGTGCTGACGGCGCGGGCGACCGCGCGGGCCGAAATCGGGTGGCCGGCCTCGAACGCCTTGTCCTGTCGGGCGTAGCCCATGTACGGGATGACCGTCGTGACCTCGGAGGCGCCGGCCTCGCGGACGGCGTCCTGCAGTTGGAGGAGTTCGACGTAGGCGTCGTTGCTGGCGGTGCTGGCGACGATGGTGGCGGCGTCGGCGTCGAAACCGGGGACCGCGGCCAGCGTCTCGCCGTCGGGGAAGCGGTCGTACTCGACGGCCGCGAGCGACTCGCCGAGTTCGGCGGCGAGCGCGGCCGCGAGTGCCTGGGAGGATGCGCCGGGTACGAGCATACCCGTTCGTCTCTCGTGGGGGGTAAAACCGCTTTTCGTTGTGTTCAGCCCCGTCGCGTGTCAGCGAACCGCGACGCCGACCGTGTCTAACCCGAGCACCTGCGTCCGCCAGTCGCCTCCGGTCAGCCGAACGCAGAAGCTTCCCGCGTCGGTGACGGCGTAGGCGGCCCGAGCGTCGTGGGCGAGCGCGACGACCGTCTCGTCCAGCGGAATCGGTGCGTCGTCCCACGCGCCCGCCTCGTCGTCGCGCGCGACGACGCCGTCAGGCCCGACCGCGTGGGCGCGGCCGTCCGGCATCGACGCGACCGCCGAAAACGCCCCGTCGAGCGCGTCCATCCAGCCGTTGCCGAGCGCGTACAGCCCCGAGTCGGTCGCGGCGAGCGGGGTTCCCGAGTCGCCGCCGAGGCGGCCCGCGGGGTCGGACACGTCGTTCACGTCGTCGAGGCCGACGTGCGAGAGGCCGTCGTCGCCGACGCGGTAGACGCCGTCTTCGGCCGCGACGAGGCTCCCGTCGAGGGCGCGGACCGCTCCGACCTCGCCGAGGTCGGTCCACCCGGACTCGTCGAAGCGGGCGACGCGACCCGACTCGTCGGCGGCGACGACGCGATTGCGGTGGAAGCCGACGGCCGTCGCGGGGCCGAAGTCGAGTTCGTGGTAGTCGTCGCTCTGTACGAGTAGCACGTCCTCGTCGGTAGCGACGGCGACTTCTCCGGGCGACCCGGCGGCGTCCCGCGCGGTACACCGGTGGTCGATGCGGAAGCCGCCGACGAGGTCGTCGGACACGTCGACGGTCACGACCCCGACGCCGGCGGCGACGTACGCCGTCTGCTTGCCGGACTTGTCCGCGTACACCCGCTTTTCGTCGATAGAGAGGTCGAAATCAGCCATCCGTTGGCCCGAGATTCGCGGCGGGGTTCGGAAAGGATTGTGGTCGTTCCCGCGGCGCGGCGACGGGCCGAACGGAGGCGCGGCCGAGACGTGTGATTACAGGAATTCCCGCACGTCGGAGTACCACATGTCGTGGTGGTCCAGTTCGCCGAGCGCCTCGGCCACGTCGACCGCGAGGACGTGCCAACAGCGCTCGCCCTCGTCGGGGTCGAGGTTGTACTGGGAGTCCTTGCAGGTACAGCCGCGGTCTTCGACCACGTACTCGTCGTCGTAGCCGACGACCACGTCGAAGTCGCGGTAGCGCTTCACCCGTCGCTCGGAGACGGCCTCGATGGCCGTGACGCCCCGGTCGCCGTGGGCGTCGACGATGGCCTGCACGATGGTCGGCGAGAGCCGCCCGGTCTCCGCGAGCGCCGCTCGCCAGTCGTCGGCCGGGTCCACGCCCCCGAGTTCGTCGGTGGCGGTGAAAACGCATTCGATGCCGCGGGGTGGACCGACCGCCGCAACCGCATCGCGCAATCGCATCGCACAATCGCATCGCAACCGGTTTCCGCCCGCGCGGGCGACTGCGGGTATGCACGTGAGCGAGGGAGGCGTCGAAATCGAGGTTCCCGACGCCCGCGACGGGGCGTCAGCGGGGACCGGCGACGATGTCTTCTACAACCCCACACAGGAGTTGAACCGGGACATCACCGCGGCCGTCCTCCGCGCCTTCCGCGAGCGCGAACCCCGCGCCGAGAGCTATCTCGACGCGATGGCCGCCTCGGGCATCCGGGGCGTCCGCGCCGCCGCCGAGGGCTACGACGTGACCTGCGCCGACCTCGACACCGACGCCGTCGAACTCGCCCAGTCGAACCTCGACCGCGCCGGCAACGGCGGCGAGGCGGTCCACCGCAACGCCAACGCCCTCATGTACGACTCCGTCTTCGACGTGGTCGACCTCGACCCCTTCGGCACGCCGATGCCCTTCGCGGACCCCGCCTTCGCCAACACCCGCGACCTCGTCTGCGTCACCGCCACCGACACCGCCCCGCTGTGCGGCGCACACCAGAAAAGCGGCATCCGGAAGTACGGCTGTCTCCCGCAGAACACCGACTACCACCCCGAGATGGGGCTTCGGACGCTCCTCGGCGCGATGGTTCGCACCGCCGCCCGCTACGACAAGGCCGCCGTCCCGATTCTCTCGCACGCGACGCGCCACTACGCGCGGGCGTATCTCGAACTCGACGAGCGGGCGACGAAGGCCGACGAACTCCTCGAATCGACCGGCTTCGTCTACCACTGCGAGGACTGCCTCCACCGCGAGGCCGAGCACTCGCTCATCGCCCACCCGCCCGAGGCGTGCGCCAACTGCGACTCGACCCGGATTCTCGAAGCCGGCCCCATCTGGCTCGGTCCCGTCTCCGAACCGGCGTTCGCCGAGGCCGTCCGCGACGAGGTGACAGAGGACTTCGGCACCGCGAAACGCGCTCGCAAACTCCTCGACACGCTCGCGGTCGAACTCGACACGCCGACCCACTTCGACCAGCACCGCCTCTGTAAGCTCTGGGGACGCTCGGCCTCGAAGATGGAGACGTTCCTCGAAACGCTCCGCGACGCCGGCTACGACGCCACCCCCGCGCACTACCACGGCACCGCGTTCAAGACCGACGCGACGGTCGCGGAGATTCGCGAGGCGACCGCCGCGCTCGACCCCGAGGCCTGAGAGCGACCCCGCGGCCCGAGCGGCCCGGGCCTGAGCGGCCGCCCCCGGAACCACTTCAGGCCGCCGCGTCGGCGAGTAGCTTCTTTGTCTCCCGTGTCGTTTTCGTGATACGTGAGCGCCAAGATTCGAACCGTCGTTCCCGTCGCGCGGACCGTCGTCGACACGATTCGGGAGAAAGAAATCTCGTTTCTCGCGGCTAGTATCTCGTACTACGCGCTCGTCTCGCTGATTCCGCTTCTCGTGCTCGGCGTCGTCGTCGCCACCGCGGTCGGCGGCGCGGAGTTGCAGGCGCAACTCCAAACGCTCGTCGAACAGTACCTCGTCCCGACCGGACAGGACCTCGTCGAGGAGGCCCTCACGGACCGAACCGGACAGGGAAGCGTCGGAGCGGTGAGCCTCGCGTTGACGGTCTGGGGCGCGCTGAAGCTCTTTCGCGGCCTCGATATCGCCTTCTCGCGCATCTACGGGTCCGAGGCGGGCGGCCTCCTCGACCAGCTTCGAGACGGCACCATCGCCCTCGCCAGCATCGGCGTCGGCACCATCGGCGTCGCGGTGGTGACCGCGCTCCTCGGCCTCCTCGACGTGCCGTTCCTCCAACTGCTCTCGCCGCTCCTGTTGCTGCTCACGCTCTGTGCGGCGTTCTTCCCGCTGTACTACGTCTTCCCCGACGCCGACCTCTCGCCGCGGGAGGTCGTCCCCGGAACCATCCTCGCGGCCGTCGGCTGGACCGTCCTCGGTGTCGGCTTCGGTATCTACGCGTCTGTGGCCGGCGCGTCGGTCGCGGGCGCGCTCGGGACGCTCCTGTTGCTCGTGACGTGGTTCTACTTCTCGGGGCTCATCCTGCTTTCGGGCGCGGTCGTCAACGCGGTTCTCGCGGGGGTCGGCGGCGACGCCCTGCCCGCGGAACCGCGTGACCCGCCGGGGGGACCGCCCGGAGTGGACCGGCAGGTACAACATACGGGAGGCCGACATGACGCTCGTACGGATATGAGCGACGACCGAGGTGACACCGATGGGCCGCGGACGGAGGACACCGGCGACGCGGAGACCGGCGCGTCCGTCTCCCCGCGCGGCGCTCCCGACATCGAGGAGCTGGAATCGCAGGTCGAGGAACTCCGCGCCGACCTCGACGCGTTCGAGGACGACGTGACGGACCGGACGGTCGAAAAGCCCAAGCTCGAAGCCGAGTTGAAGCGCTACGTCCGCCGGCGGATGCGCCGCGGCAAGGCCCGCGGCTGGGGTCCTTACCTCGTGCTCGGCTACGGCGTCGTCCTCACGCTCGGCGCGTTCTACTACCTCCAGTCGGACCTCATCGCGGTCGTCGCCATGCTCATCATCTTCCTGTCGACGCTCGGGCTCTACGTCCTGTTCGTCATCTTCGGCATCGGCCTGAACGCGCTCGGCCTCCCCGGCCGCGCCGTCGACGCGGTCCGCGAACGCCGCGGCTGAGATGTTCCGGTTCGCACTCTCCCTCCAGACTCGCGGGTTCGGCGAGCTAGCGCTCACGGACGTGCCGGACGCGCTCGTCTTCCTGTTCGGGCTCGTCACCCAACTCGGCGACCAGTGGTTCTTCTTCCTCGCGTTCACGTCGCTGTACTGGCTCTGTCGCCCCCGAATCACGGCACGCCCGCGGCGGACCGCGGCCTCCTTCGTCGGCCTTGCGTTTATCTCCCTGTCGCTGGTGACGGCGCTCAAAGTCGGCTTCGCGCTCCCCCGCCCGCCGACGGCCGACATCGCTTCGGCACCGAACTGGCCTGCCCCGCTCGCGGACCTGTTCGTCTCGTTTACGACTGACGATGGGTTCGGGTTCCCAAGCGGGCACGCACTCGGGACCACGGTCGTCTACGGGGCCGCCGCGCTGCTGCTCGACGTGTGGGACCGACGGCGACGCGTCCTCGCCGCCGCGGCTATCGTCGCAACAGTCGCACTCTCCCGCGTCGTCATCGGGGTTCACTACGGTGTCGACGTCGTCGTCGGCGTGCTCCTCGGTCTCGTCGTGTTGAAGACCGTCTTCACCGTCGCTGCCGCAGACGACGCCCCCGGCCACCTCGACCCGACGCGACTGTTCGCACTCGCAGTCGGGCTCAGTGTCGTGGCCCTCGCAGTGGTCGTCGCGAGTGGGGCGTCGCACCACACGGCAAACGCGTCTGCTGCCCTCGGTGGGTCGCTCGGCGGCCTCGTCGGTTGGTCCCGGCTTTCTGACCACGAGTCGCTGCCGACACTGTCGCTTCCGGCTGCACTCGTGTCGCTCCTCGTTGCGGGCGCGCTCTGGGTCGCTGCCGACGCGCTTCAGGTTGTTCCAATCGCGATTCTCGCGACCGGAACTGCCGTCGCGTTCATCCTCGTCGCGCCGTGGATACTGGGCCGACTCGGGCTCGGCGACGGGACGACTCAGCGCGCCGACTGATTGACTGACTGATTCGTTGGCTGTCGCCGACGGTGCGACTGACACCTCTCTGTTCCGACTGCGACGATTCTGCCCGCTCACAACCCGGCGAGTTTCGCGAGTCCGACGGCGACGAAAATACCGCCGAGAAATTTGAAGGCGACGCCGCCGGTCTCGGACGACCGCGCCCCGTCCGTCACCGGGCCGAACCGCCGGGCGAACCGCATATCCTCAGAGAAAACGAACAGGACGAGCCCGAACGCGACGAACGCGAGGTCAGAGACAAGCGACATTCGCGCGTCGCTATGGGACGAGGGCACGTAGACCCTCGGCCGTGAGTTGGTCGCGGTTCGGCTACTGCCGGAGGCGGATGACTCTCGTTTGGTCTCTGTGTGTCGCTGTCGTCGTCGCCGTTGCTCTCCGGCGAGCGAGCGCGAAAGAAAAATCGGTGTTAGGTGTGCGCGACGGTTAGAACGTCTCGAGGTACCGGTCGAGTTCCCACTGGGAGACGTCGACGAGGTAGTCCTTGAACTCGGAGCGCTTGGCTTCGACGAACTTCTCGTAGACGTGGTCGCCCAGAGCGTCCTGGATGACTTCGTCCTCTTCGAGGGCGTCGACAGCGCCGCCGAGGTCCTTCGGGAGCGTCTCGATGCCGTACTCTTCGCGCTTCTCCTCGTCGAACTCGTAGATGTTCTCGCGGACCGGGTCGGGGCAGTCGAGGTCCTTCTCGACGCCGTCGAGACCGGCGTGGATGAGCGCGGCGAACGCGAGGTACGGGTTACAGGACGGGTCGGGGAAGCGGGCCTCGATGCGCGAGGCGGCCGGCGTGCGGGCGGCCGGCTTGCGGATGAGCGCCGAGCGGTTGCGGTCGGACCACGCGATGTAGACCGGCGCTTCGTAGCCGGGGACGAGGCGCTTGTAGGAGTTGACCGTCGGGTCGGCGACGGCCGTGATGGCGGGCGCGTGTTCGAGGATGCCCGCGACGAAGCTCTTGGCCGTGCCGCTCAGGTCGAACTCGTCGTCACCGTCGTGGAACGCGTTCTCGCCGTCCTGGAACAGCGAGATGTGCGTGTGCATGCCGGAGCCGTTGATGCGCGGGATGGGCTTGGGCATGAACGTCGCGTGGAGGTCGTGTTCGGCCGCGATGGCGCGAACGACGGACCGGAAGGTAGCGACGTTGTCGGCCGTCGAGAGGGCGTCGTCGTACGTGAAGTTAATCTCGTGCTGGCCCTCGGCGACCTCGTGGTGCGAGGCTTCGATGTCGAAGCCCATGCTCTCGAGGCCGTAGATGATGTCGCGGCGCACGTCGGACGCGAGGTCCTTCGGGGCGAGGTCGAAGTAGCCGCCGGCGTCGTTCGTGACGGTCGTCGCGCGGCCGTTCTCGTCTTCTTCGAACAGGAAGAACTCCGGTTCGGGTGCGACGTTCACGTCATAGCCGAGTTCCTCGGCGCGGGCGATGGCGCGCTTGAGGACGCCACGCGGGTCGCCGCTGAAGGGCTCGCCGGTGGACGTGTTGAACACGTCACAGATGAGGCGACCTGCGGCGCTGTTTTCCTTCTTCCGCCACGGGAGGACGGCGAACGTCGACGGGTCGGGCTCGAGGCGCATGTCGGACTCCTGAATGCGCACGAAGCCGTCGATGGAGGAACCGTCGAAGTAGATGCCCTCAGTGAACGCCTTTTCGGCCTGCGAGGCCGGGATGGAGACGTTTTTGACCGTTCCGAGAATGTCGGTGAACTGGAGTCGGAGGAAGTCGACATTCTTCTCTTCGATCTCGTCGATGACTGCCTGTGCCTCGTCGCTCAGGCCGCCGTCGGTGAGTGCGTTGTCTTCCGTCATTTTCCTGAACACGCGATTCGAACACCCGCACTATAAAGACCTTTCCGCTTAATGCAATTCCCCGCACCTCGCCACAGAATTGGATATTCGTAAAATTCTAATGCCCCGGGACGGTGTGTAGATGTAATGACGTACGAAAACCTCGACGCGAAGCTCATCAACGCACTCCTCGGCGACGGCCGAGCGAGCCTGCGAAGCCTCGCCGAAGAACTCGACGTGTCGGTCACGACCGTCTCGAATCACCTGCGAGATCTCGAAGACGAAGGCGTCATCGAGGGATACACGCCCCGCGTCAACTACGACGCGCTCGGCTACGACGTAACCGCCGTCATTCAGCTCAAAGTCGAGGGCTCCGCACTCCCCGATATCACCGAGCGCCTCCGCGCCGAAAAGCAGATGATTTCGGTGTACGAGGTCACCGGCGACTACGACATCATCGCCATCGGCAAGTTCCGCGACACCGACGGCATGAACACGCAAATCAAGAAACTGCTCACCGACGCGGACATCCGCGAGTCCAACACCTCGGTCGTGCTCAACTCCGTCACCGAAAACGAGCAGTTCGAACTCGACCTCGACCAGTAACGCCGTCAGACAATTCGCGTTTTCACGTCTCGCATCTCCGACTTGCAGTAGGGACACCGATACCTCGTGTCGAACCCGTCGGGTGTCGTTTTCGTCGTGGTCTCTATCTCGTGGACCGCCACGTCTCGTCCACACTCCCGGCACTGAACCGCTGGCATCGGTTCGTGTTCATGGACTATTCGAAATAAACCTACTGGGGTGCGCGTACTATTGTCACACAACTGTCTATAGACGGAAGGGCACCGCTTCGACTGGAGAACCCGCGGATTTCGGTCGAGACGGACCGAATTATCCCCGCGTCTTGGTGCCGATTTCGGCGACCGCTCGAAGGCTCTTGTTTCGACTGGAGAATCCGACGACACAAAGCGATTCTCCGGGAGATAAACTGGAGTCGAAATGTTGCGAGTTGTCCGCGAACAGGAAGGGCGCGACCCTCCCGGTCAGAACTCGTCTTCGAAGACGAACGTGCCGTCCCGCTGGACGACCTCGCCGTCGACCTCGATGACCGAGTCCTCGGACATGTCGACGATCATGTCGACGTGCTCGGCGCTCTCGTTGAGTTCGTTCTCTTCACCGACCGTCTCGGGGTACGCCGAGCCGACGGCCATGTGGACGGTGTCGCCCATCTTCTCGTCGAACAGCATGTTGTAGGTGAACTGGTCGATGCTGCGGTTCATGCCGATACCGAGTTCGCCGAGGTAGCGCGCGCCCTCGTCGGTGTCGAACACGCCGTCTAAGACCTCCTCGTTCCCCTCGGCGGAGTAGTCGACGACCTCGCCGTCCTCGAAGCGGACGCGGACGCCGGAGACCTCGCGGCCCTGCCGGTACAGCGGCAGGTCGAAGTAGACCTCGCCGTTCACGGAGTCCTTCACGGGCGCGGTGAACACTTCCCCGCCGGGGAGGTTGTGCTCGGCCGTGTCGTTGATGGCGGTGTTGCCGGCGATGCTCATCGTCACGTCGGTCTCGTCGCCCGACTTGATGCGGACCTCGTCGCCGTCGTTGAGGATGTCGACCAACTGCTGTTGGAGTTCGCCTTGCGCCTCCCAGTCGAGGGTGACGGCGTCGTAGACGAAGTTCTCGTAGGCTTCGGTGCTCATGCCCGCGAGTTGGGCGCTCCCCTTCGCGGGGTACTGGGTGAGACACCAGCGCTTCGACAGCATCTCGCCCTGCACCGGTTTGTACGCGCGCTTGTACGCGGCGTTCGTCTCCGGCGGCACGTCGCTCTGTTCGGTGGCGTTCGTCTCGCCGCGGACGCGGATGATGACGTCCGTCTCCTCGTAGAGCGCCAGCACGTGCTCGGGCGTCTCGTAGTCGTCGTCGCCGGCGCGGAGGAACGCGCGGGTGAACCGCGGGTTCGCGTCCATCGCGACGACGTTCGCGCCGCGGTCGCCGAGCAGTTCGTGGATGGCCGTGACGAGGTCTTCGGCCACCGAGGGCGCGGAGACGACGACGTTGTCGCCGGCCTCGACGCTCGTGGAGTGGTCGACGATGGTCTGTGCGTGCTCGCGGATGCGCGGGTCCATACCGCGTCGTGTGTGTCCCCGGGGCAAACACCTTTCGAAGCGCAAATATTGCGACGGCCGGCGGGGAACGCCACGCGGACCACCGTTTATTTCTCCGTCGGCGCGGTCTCTCCGCGCATGATAGACCTCCGAAGCGACACCGTCACGCTCCCGTCCGACGAGATGCGCGAGGCCGCCCGCGACGCCGACGTCGGCGACGACGTGTACGGCGACGACCCGACCGTGAACGAACTCGAAGCGCGCGCCGCCGAACTGGTCGGTAAGGAGGATGCGCTGTTCGTGCCGTCGGGGACGATGGGCAACCAAATCGCCGCCCGCGTCCACGCCGACCCCGGGCAGGAGGCGCTCGTGGACGCGAAGGCGCACGTCTACAAGTGGGAGGTCGGCGGCTTCGCCCAACTGTCGGGCCTGCAAGTCCGCGCCTACGACGCCGGCGAGCGCGCCGCGCCGACGCCCGAACAGGTCCGCGAACACGCCCGCGAGGAGTCGCTTCACGTCGCCGGTACGGGCGTTCTGTGTCTCGAAAACACTCACAACGCCCGCGGCGGCGTCGCGATTCCGAAAGCCGATATCGACGCCGCGGCCGACGCCGCCAGCGACCTCGGGATTCCGGTCCATCTCGACGGTGCGCGCCTGTTCAACGCCTGCGTCGCCCTCGACGAGGACCCCGCGGCGATGGTCGAGCGCGTCGACACGGTGATGTTCTGTCTCTCGAAGGGGCTCGGCGCGCCTGTCGGCTCGATGCTCGCGGGTCCAGAGGCGTTCATCGAGGAGGCCGTCCGCGTCAGAAAGCAGTTCGGCGGCGGCATGCGACAGGCCGGTCTCATCGCCGCGCCGGGACTCGTCGCACTCGACAACATCGACCGCCTCGCCGACGACCACGAGAACGCCCGCGTCCTCGCCGAGGGTCTCGACGCCGTCTCCGGCCTGTCGGTGCCGACGCCCGACACGAACATCGTCGTCGTCGACTCCGAAGACGCAGGGCTAACGGCTGAGAAGTTCGTGAGTCTGTGCGACGACGCGGGCGTCCTCGGCGGCACGTTCGGCGAGTACCACACTCGCTTTACGACGAATCTGAACGTGTCGCGCGAGGAAGTCAAAGAAGCAGTCGAGCGGGTCGCACAGGCGGTCGAAACGCGGTAGGCGGCCTCAGCCAATCGCGAACGCGACGACGAACCACAGCACGCCACCGAGGATGAGTGCGACACCGAGCCCTTTTGCCAAATCTCGTTGGAGTTCCGCCGCCTGCTCCGGCGACTCCCTCCACTCCCGGGGCGAAACGAGGTTTCTCGCTGACATCGGCCGCCTGTAGATGTAGCCGCCGGCGGCGACGAACATGACCGAGGGGGCGATTTGCGTGAGGTCCATCTACAGTTCGGGTTCGATGTAGACGAAGTGGACCCGGTCGTCGGCCGCCTTGAGTTCGGCCTCGATGTCGGAGATGTGGTCGTCTATCTCTTCGGTGCCGAGTTCGGAGTCGAAGCTCACGTCGAGGGCGACGAGGAGTTTCTCGGGGCCGACGTAGGTCGCGCGGAAGTGGTCGATGTGGACGACTCGCGGGTCGTTTTTGACGATGTTTCGGAGGGCCTGTTCCTCGTCCATGGGGACGCTCTCGCCGATGAGCAGGCGCTTGTTCTCCCACGCGAGCGCGATGGCGAAGCCCATGAGCAGTATCCCGATGAGGAGCGCCGCGCCGGCGTCGAACAGTTCGTTCCCCGTGAGTTCAGTGAGGCCGATGCCGACGAGCGCGAGCATCGCGCCGACGAGGGCGACGGTGTCCTCTGTGAACGCTGTGAGCGTCGTCACGTCGCTCGTCTCCCGGAACGCCTCGACGAGACCGCTCCACTCGTACTCTTCCATCTGCCGGCGGAGTTCGGCGTTCGCCTTCAGAAAGGCGTAGGTCTCGAAGGCAATCGCCCCGAGGAGGATGACGACGTTGACCAACACGGGTTCGATTTGGAAGCCGAACAGGACGAGCGCCTCGCCGCCACCGCCGTGGCCGGGGTGCATCAGGGCGTTGTAGCCGTGTTTGGCCGACTCCCACCCGGCGATGCCGAACAGCATCACGGAGACGAGAAACGAGTAGAAGAACTGCGATTTCCCGTAGCCGAAGGGGTGTGACTGCGTCTCGTCGCGCTTGCTGTCGCGGATGCCGATGAGGAGGAACACCTGGTTGCCGGTGTCGGAGATGGAGTGATACGTTTCGGAGAGCATGGAGGGACTCCCGGTCGCGAGATAGCCGAGGAACTTGAGAATCGCAATCGCCCCGTTCGCGAAGAGCGCGGCGACGACGACGGACGTACTGCCTGCCATGTCGTGGGCCACTCCCCCCGCCGGGATAGAGCTACCGACGAAGAACCGGGACACCGCTCGCCGACTGCGGCGGGCCGACCGACCCACCGCGCAGTCGGTAGGTTTCAATCCTTCCGGCCCATAGCCCCGCGCATGCTCGTCGTCGTCTCCGACACCCACAGCACGGACGGTCATCGTCTGACTAACCGAACCCTCGACGCGGTCCGCGAGGCCGACCTCGTCGTCCACGCGGGCGACTTCATGCGCGAGTCCGTCCTCGACGCGTTCATCGACGAGACCGACAGCTTCCTCGCGGTCTACGGCAACAACGACGGTTCCGAGATTCGCGACCGGATTCCCGCGGCGCGGAACGTCACCTACGGCGGCGTCGAGTTCGCGGTGACCCACACCCGCCGCGGCGGGAACACCGCGCTTTCGATGTTCGGCCGCGAACGCGGGGCCGACGCGGTCATCTTCGGGCATAGCCACCGGCCGGGCTTCGACGGCACTGGGCCGATTCCGCTCCTCAACCCGGGGAGTCACGCCCAACCGCGGGGCAACCGCAAGGCGCACGCGGAACTGGAGGAACTGCCGGACGGCGGGCTCCGCGGGCGACTCGTCACCGTCGACGGCGAGACGTTCGAGACGTTCCGTATCGTCCCTAACGAGTAACGCAGTGGAGTCCGGCGGAGGGCCGGAAGAATCAGCGGGAACAGGCTGGGGAAGCCTGTTGGGGACAGTCCGAGGCCGCGCGAGACGACGGGGTGAGGGGCAGGGGCACGGATGGCAGTCCCGTCGCCGTTGGGGGCCACGCGCGACCTCGTACTCACTCCTACGGGTGACGGTATCAAATACGCACCGTAAGCTCAAACAACCGTTTTAGTCACGTAGCACGCCCACCGCGACCCACGCGAGAAGCACGGTCAGCCCCCCGAGGAAGAACAGCGTCCCCGGCGAGAGCGACCCGATAGTCCCGGCGAGTCCGCCCGACCCGCTCGTGAGTTGCGCCGCGGTCTCGGTGGCCGTCTGTGCGGCCGTCGTGTCCGGAACCGGCGTCGGCGTCGCGGTCGCGGTCTCCGCGGCGGTCCATGTAGTCTCCGTCACCGTCCGCGTCGCCTCCGCAGTCTGCGTCGTCGAGTCCGCCGTCGTAGTCGCTTCGGCGATGCTGAATCCGCCGTCGCCGCCGGTCGTTGTCGCGGTTTCGGTAGCTGTCTGCGTCGCGGTCTGCGTCGTCGAGTCCGCCGCGGTCGTCGTGTTGGCCGACTCGGCCTGATAGGTCGCGTTGAGGTCGCCTCCCGACCCGCCGCTTTGGCCGGCTTCGGAACCGCCAGCGTCGTCCGCGCCGCCGGCCGAGGTGCCGCTGAACGGGAGTATCGACCCGGCTCGGGCGAGTCGGTTCACCACGGCCGCGCCGATACCGAGGACGCCGACGCCGCCGATGAGGCGCGTGAGCGCGCCTTTCAGTCCCTTCGTCTCGTCCTCGCGCCCGGCGACGACGACGAGCGCCTGGTCCGCGGGCGTGTACACCTTCATCTCGCGGCCCTTCTCGGAGTACCTCGTGTCCGCGACTTCGATGAGGCCCGCTTCCGAGAGGTTCCCGAGGTGGTACTGGACGTTCTGGAGAGACGTGTCGACCTCGGTGGCGAGGTCGGAGGGCGTCGCCGGCGACTCGTGGAGCGACGCGAGGACCGACCGGGCGGTCGACGAGGAGATGGCACCGAGCAGGTCGTCGGCCTCGTCGCTGTCGAGGCCGATAACCTTGGGGTCTCGGTCGTCCCGGTCGTCGTCCGGATCACCCGGGCTGGAGGGGATGAGGTCGGCCATCGAATCCGCGTTACTCGTGTTTTCTCATGAGTGTTCGTATTCTTTCACGACCCGTCGCCGAAATTGCTATACCTCGTGCCCGCCGAACCCATCCACATGACCGACCCTTTGGTCGTAGACGGCCTCGTCGACTTTCTCGCGGGGAATCCCGTGTTCGTCGGGCTGCTCGTCGCGTTGTTGCTCTTCGTCTTCTTCGGGTATCTCCTCGTCCGTCGGACGCTCCTCGGCCTGAGCGAGGGGTACGACGAGGCGCGCCGCCGCTGATGGACGGGACAACAGCCGACGCCGACGACCGCCGAGGTGTCGCCCCGTGGTAGCCACCGCGACGCTCGCCACGTTCGTCGTCGCCGCCCTCGCCAGCCTGTTCATGGCGTGGGCCATCGGCGCGGGGTCGTCGGGGTCGACGCCGTTCGCGCCCGCGGTCGGAGCCAACGCCATCTCGGTGATGCGCGCGGGCTTCATCGTCGGCCTGCTCGGCTTCGCCGGGGCGTTCCTGCAGGGCGCGAACGTCACCAACGCTGTCGGCACCGAACTCATCGGCGGCGTCACGCTGACCGCGGGAGCCGCGGTCGTCGCGCTCCTCACCGCGGCGGTGCTCGTCGCGCTCGGCGTCTTCGCGGGCTACCCTATCGCCACCGCCTTCACCGTCACCGGTGCGGTCGTCGGCGTCGGCCTCGCCATGGGCGGCGACCCCGCGTGGGCGAAGTACCAACAGATCGTCTCGCTGTGGGTGCTCACGCCGTTCGTCGGCGGCGGCGCGTCGTACGCGACCGCACGGCTCCTCCGTGCCGACGGCGTCTCCGAGCAGTGGACCGTGCCCGCGCTCGCCGGAATCGTCGGCCTGCTCGTCGCCAACATGGAGTTCGCGGGGCTCGGTGGCGCGTCGGGTTCAGCCTCGGTCGCCCGGGCCGCCGCGGTCGAACTGACCGGCCGCATCGGCCTCGGCGAGACGGTCTGGTTCGTCGCCGCCTCCCTCTTCGTCGCGCTCGTCGCGGCCGCGATCGTCGGTCGCTGGGTGACGACCGACAAGACCCGCGGCCAGCGGCGGTTCCTCCTCGTCCTCGGCGGCCTCGTGGCCTTCTCGGCGGGCGGCAGTCAGGTCGGCCTCGCCATCGGGCCGCTCGTTCCCCTGCTGGACGTGGTCGCGGTCCCGCTTCCGGCGCTTCTCGTCGGCGGCGGGGTGGGCCTCCTCGCTGGGTCGTGGACCGGCGCGCCGCGCATGATTAAGGCGCTCGCGCAGGACTACTCCTCGCTCGGGCCGCGGCGCTCTATTGCGGCGATGATTCCCTCGTTCGCCATCGCCCAGACCGCCGTCGCCCTCGGCGTTCCCGTGTCGTTCAACGAGATTATCGTCAGCGCCATCATCGGCTCCGGCTACGCCGCCGGCGGGTCGGGCGTCTCCCGGCGGAAGATGCTGTACACGGTCCTCGCGTGGATCGGCTCGCTCGCGCTCGCGTTCGGGCTGGGCTACGGCGTCTTTACGCTCGTGTCGAGCGTACTCGGCCTGTGAACGTTCGTGGGCTCCGCGTCGCGCTCGCCACCCTCGTTTCTGCCCTCTGGGCCGTCTTCGGCGTCTACCACGTCGCGATGGCGGTCGTGACCGGCATCTCGCTCCGCGGGTTCGCCTTCGGGAGCGTCGGCCTCGGCGCGTTCGCGCTGGCGATTCGCTTCCGCGGGCGGGCGCGACGCCTCGGCGACGGCACCGCCGACGCGAGCGGACTGGTGTTTCTGGCGCTGGCGTCGCTGGTGCTCGTGGTTCTCTCCTTTACGCTCCTCGGGTGAGTCACGGCGGACGACGGTTCGAAAACGAGTTCAGTCGGGTGTCGAGACGAAACGGGCTCGGATGTCGGGGCGAAACGGGATCGGTCGTCGAGACGACGGGTTCGGTCAGGTCGGACCGGTCAGGACTGATCAGGTGTCGGGCTCGACTTCCGCTTCCTCGTCGCCACCGTCCTCGTCGTCGCCGTTGCCGTCGGCGGCTTCGATGCCCGAGTTGGTCCGGATGCGCGCTTTCATGATGCGCGTGTTGTCGACCTGCTCGATGCGGATGACGATGTCGTTGTAGCTAATCTCCTCGCCTTCCTCGACGAGGCGGCCGGCGCGGTTGAAGATGAAGCCGGCGAGCGTCTCGAACTCCTCGCCCTCGGGGAGTTCGATGTCGAGCATCTCGTTGACCTCGTCGATGTTGACCTCGCCGCGGACGAGGTAGGTGTTCTCGTCGACCGCCTCGAACGGTTCTTCCTCGTCGCCTTCGAGGATGTCGCCGACGATTTCCTCGACCATGTCTTCGAGGGTGATGAGCCCCTCGGTGGTCCCGAACTCGTCGATGACGACGACCATCTGCATCCGAGTGTCCTGCATCTCGGCCATGAGTTCGTCGACGTTCTTCGACTCGGGGACGTGGAGCGTCGGCGAGACGATGTCGGCGATGCCGACGCCGCGTTCGCCGTAGTACTTCTCGCGGACGAGGTTTCGGATGTTGACGATGCCGATGATGTTGTCCAGGTTACCGTCGTACACGGGGACCCGCTCGTGGTCGGCCTGCACGCACGTCTCGATGGCCTCGTCGATGGTCGCGTCCTTCGGGACGGCGGTCATGTCGAGGCGAGGGGTCATGACCTCCTTGGCGATGGTCGAGTTAAACCGGAAGATGCGGTCGAGCATCTCGCGTTCTTCCTCCTCGATGACGCCCTCGCGCTCGCCCGTCTCGATGAGGTTCTGAATCTCGTCGCGGGTGACGTAGGTCGTTTCGATGGCGGTCTGACCGCCGGTGACCTTGTTGATGACGCGGGTCAGGTAGTCGAAGAAGACGACGAGCGGGAGCAACAGCAGCTCGGCGTACTTGAGAGGCCGCGCGATGCGGAGCGCCCAGGACTCGGTGTTTTCGACCGCGTAGGATTTCGGCGCGCTCTCGCCGAACAGCAGGACGACTGCCGTAATCCCGAACGTCGCGATTGCGACCGCCTCTCCCTGTTGGAAGCCGACGAAGACGAGCAGTCCGGTCGATATCGAGGACATCGCGATGTTCGCGATGTTGTTTCCAACCAGAATGGTCACGAGAAGCCGGTGCGGGTCGTCCTTGAGCGCTTTCACCCGTTCCGCGCCCGGCACACCGTCTTCGACCATCGAGTCGACGCGGTGTTTTGCGAGCGAGAACATCGCAATCTCGGACGAGGAGAAGAACGCCGAGAGGCCGATCAGGACGATGATTCCGATCACGCCGAGGACCGTTATCGTCGTATCGTCCAGCGGAATATTCGAGACCTGTGCGGCCGCGAGTGTCGTGGCTGGTGGTAACTGTAGCGGCGGCAAACCCATGTAACTACACTGTCTTGCGCGGGACCGGAATTAAGAGTTGCCCTCGAACGCCTCTCGGTCGGCGTCTCGTCCGCCCTCGTCGGCCCCGTTGGCGAACCGCGAGAACGCCGATTCGATGCCCCCGGCTCGGCGCGAAACCGTCTAGCTGGCCGAGGCGGTACATCGCCGAACCGATATTGCGGCGCGGATGCCCGCGAGCGAAGGGCTTAGGCGACGCTCTTCCTAACAGCCGCCCATGTCCGACGAGCAACCGGCGATTACGCTGTACCGACTGCAGGCGTGCCCGTACTGCGAGCGGGTCGTCCGCACGCTCGACGACCAGGGCCTCGCCTACCAGTCGCGGTTCGTCGAGCCGATGCACTCCGACCGGAACGTCGTCAAGCGCGTCTCGGGCAAGCGCTCGGTCCCGGCCATCGTGGACGACAACACCGGCGTCACGATGTCCGAGTCGGCGAACATCGTCGAGTACCTCGAAAACACCTACGGGGAGGGAGCCTGATGGTCGACTTCGACGTCGTCGACCTCCCCGAGCACGACGCGCCGGAACCGGGCGACACCGCCCCGGACTTCACCCGTCCGCTCGTCAACGACGAGTTCTGGGAGGACGCGTCCCTCTCCGACGTCGCCGCCGACGGCCCCGTCCTCCTCGTGTTCCACACGATGGCGGGCGCGTTCCCGGCGACGTACGTCTGGAACGAACTCCGCGACCGCGGCGTCCCGGAGGACGTGCAGGCGGTCGGCGTCTCCATCTCGTCGCCCTACGAGCACAAGTCGTTCCTCGAAGAACGCGACGTGGACGCCCGCCTGTTCTCGGACCCCGCGGCCGACGTCGCGGCCGACTACGACCTCGAACACGACCTCGACGGGATGGCCGGCGTCACCGAACACCGCCCCGCCGTGTTCCTCCTCGACGAGGAGCGAACGGTCCAGTACCGTTGGGTCGCCGACGAGTGGCCGGACTTCCCGGACTATGAGGGCATCGCGGACGCGCTCGCCGGCCTGTAGGCCGCGCGCTCGATTCCCGTCGCGCCGTCTTGAGCCGCCCCGCTCTCCGGTCGCGCGGAATCGCCGTTTCGTCACGCTTTTTCGCCCGTTGCGCGTCAGTTCGCCCATGAGCGACGACGACGTACAGCGTGCCGCCGACGCCATCCGCCGCGGCGAGGCGGTCGTCTACCCGACCGAGACGGTCTATGGCATGGGCGCGGACGCGACGAACGCCGACGCGGTCGAACGCGTCTTCGACATCAAGGGCCGCGACCGAGACAAACCGCTCTCCGCCGGCTTCCCCGACGTGGACGCCGCGCTGGAGCACGTCGTCGCCGACGAGCGCGAGGAGGCGTTCATGCGCCGGTTCCTCCCCGGCCCGGTGACGGTCGTCGTGGAGCGACGCGACAGTCTGCCGGACGCGCTCGTCGCCGGGAAAGAGCGCGTCGGCGTCCGCGTTCCCGACCACGAACTCGCCCTCGACTTCTTCCGCGCGGCCGGGACGCCCGTCACCGCCACCAGCGCCAACCGCTCCGGAACCGGGAGCATCACTCACCCCTCGCAGCTCTCCGACGAGATTCGGGACGCCGTCGCCGTCGTCCTCGACGGCGGGACGACCCCCGGGACCGAGAGCACCGTCGTGGACCCCGGTCGCGGCGTCGTCCACCGCCGCGGTGCGATGGCCGACGACATCGAGACGTGGTTAGACGAACACGCTGACGAGGCGTAACCCGCGGGCGCGCTGACCGGGTAACGTGGAATCACCGCGGACTTACTGCGGAGCCACCGCGGAGTCGCGTAGCCGACAACGGCTCACCGACCGAGTAGCGACGCCAACGACCACGTTTTCACGCCGCAGCGCTCCCGGTAGGCGCACGACTCGCACTTCGCGGAGTCGCGGAGCCGCGACGGGACGAAATCGAGGTCGCGGGCGACGCGGAGCGCCCGCCGGTACGCAGCCTTGTTCCCGGTCGTGAGCCTGACCGTCCGGACGACGCCGACCGCCGGGTACTCGACCAGCGCCCGCGGTATCGGCGTTTCGCGCTCCCACGCGAGCGCCTTCGCCAGCGCAACGGCCCGGACGCGCTGCGGTTCCCAGACGCCGCGTTCGGGCGGTTCGCCCGGCGAGACGAGCGACGGAACCGGCGGTCGGTCGTCCTCGTCGCCGTCGGCGGGCGACCGCACGAGTTTGTGCGCGATGCCGCGGCAGTCTTTCCCCGCGAGGAGCACGTCGCGGGCGACGGGGTCGGTGAGCGCGTCCCAGTCGTCGCGCTCGCGGAGGCGAGCGAGATTCTCGCGGTACGCCGTCGGTGACACCGAAATCGGTCGCGTCGCGAGTTCGTCGGCGGGGCCGTCGAGCAGGGCGGGATACTCGAAGGCGAGCGCGCGAACGTCGTGGACCGCAGGCGGCGGCGCTCGGTCGTCGTCGCGGCGGGCGTAGTAGAGCTGTCGCGGACAGTACGCGGCGCGTGCGAGGTCGGACGCGGCGACGAGGGAGGACACGGGACGTGCTGGCTCCGTTATCAGGTAAGAAGGTTCGCGCGAGCGCGTCGCGGAGGCGGCGGGTTCCGCACCGCGTTCGCGTCGTCTGGCTCGCCGCCGTGCGTGAATTAATACGGCCGCGCCCCTTGGCATACTGACATGGCATCGACCGCCGCCGGCTCGTGGCTCCGGATGACGCGTCCCGAACTTGCGGTGTTCGTCTCCGGGGTCACGAGCATGGGCTTGGAGATTCTCGCCGGTCGGATGGTCGCCCCCGAGTTCGGCAGCAGCATCTACACGTGGGGGAGCATTATCGGCGTCTTCCTCGCGGCGCTGAGCCTCGGTTACCACCGCGGCGGGCAGCGGGCCGCAGCGGCGTCGAACGGCGCGCTCGTCCGTGTCTTCATCGGCACCGCGGCCTACATCGCGGGCGTCATCCTCCTCGGCGACCTGTTCATCCAGTCGACGGCGAGCCTCCCGCTCCCGAGCCGATTCGCGTCGCTCCCGGCGATTACGCTCCTGTTCGGGCCGCCGACCTACTTCCTCGGCTTCATCAGCCCCTACGCGGCCGAACTCTCCGGGCGGTCCGACGTGGGCGCGGCGTCGGGCCACGTCTACGCCGTCGGCACCGTCGGCAGCATCATCGGGGCGTTCGCCACCACGTACTTCCTCATCCCCTCGCTGAGCGTCACCAACATCGGGTTGATCTTCGGACTCATCTCGGTCGTGACGGCGCTCGCGCTCGCCCGGCCAAACATCGGCCGCGACGAGGCGGTCTGGAGCGTCGGTATCGCCGCCGTCCTCGTCCTCGCGTCGCTGACCGGCGGCGTCGGTCTCGACTCCCGCGGCACCACGGTCTACCACACCCAGACCGCCTATCAGGAGCTCCGCGTCGCCGACGCGGGCGGAACGCGGACGCTCTATCTCGACGGCCAGCCCCACAGTGCGATGGACCTCGACAACCCGACGCGGCACGTCTTCGACTACACGTCGTACTTCCACGTCCCCTTCCTGTTGTCCGACGACATCGACCGGGTGTTGTTCGTCGGCGGCGGCGGGTTCACCGGCCCGCGCGTGTTCTTGGAGCAGTACCCGAACGTGACCGTCGACGTGGTCGAACTCGACCCCGAGGTCGTCTCCGTCGCGGAGGAGTACTTCGGCGTCGAGGAGTCGCCGCGGCTCAACGTCCACACGATGGACGGCCGGCAGTACCTCAGAGAGACGAACCAGACGTACGACCTCATCGTCCTCGACGCCTACCGGAAGGACAAGGTCCCGTTCCAGTTGACGACCCAGGAGTTCATGCAGCTCACGTCGGACCGCCTCGACGAGGACGGCCTCCTGTTCGCCAACATCATCTCCGCGCCGAGCGGCCCGGCCTCGCAGTTCTACCGCGCGGAGTACAAGACGATTCAGTCGGTCTACCCGCAGGTGTACAGCTTCCCCACCGCGGGGGGCGCCGTCGTCCAGAACATCGAGGTCGTGGCGACGAAAGACGAGACGCTCGTGACGGCCGAGGAGCTACAGGCGCGTAATCAGCGCCGCGACATCGGCATCGACCTCGCGGCCGAACTCACGTCCTACCGGAGCGACGAACCCACCGACGACGTGCCGCTTCTCACTGACGACCGCGCGCCCGTCGACAGCCTCTTGGACCCGATGGTCGGCCAGCGCTACGTCGTCCAGCGGACGAACGAGACGAACGAGAGCGAAGCAGACGCCGCCTCCGCCGTCGATGCGCCTCCGGCCACCCCGTTTGTCACGGTGGCCCGCGCCTGACGACCCCGTCGTCCGGGTGTTTATTGTGACCCGAGACCCACCGGTTTCGCATGGGACTGAGCGACACCGCGGTCGGGTCGGCGACCGGCGAACACGAACACACGAGTCGGTGGCCGCTTGTCACCGCCGGCGGTGCCGCTGGACTGTACGCCGGCGCCGGCCTCTTTCTCGTGGGCTCGTCCCTCGTGCCGACCGCAATTCCGCTCGTTCTCGTCGGCCTCGGCGTCATCGGGTTCCTCGGCGGCATCGCCGGGTGGACGTACGAGGCGTTTCTGGCCGACTACTGGGACGCCTCGACGACCGACCGCGAGCCGATGTACGTCAGCGGGATGGTGCTGTTTCTCGTCTCCGACGTGGCGACGTTCCTCGCGGGGTTCGTCTACTACGGGTTCATCCGCGTCGGGACGTGGCCCCCGACCGAACTCCCGCACCTCCTCGGTTCGCTCGTCCTCGTGAACACGCTCTTGTTGGTCGTGAGCAGCGTCACGCTCCACTACGGCCACCACGCCCTCGAAGCCGGGAACCGCCGCGGCTTCCTCGGCGGCATGGCCGCGACAGTCGTCCTCGGCGTCGTGTTCCTCGGCGGGCAGGTGCTCGAGTACTACGAGTTCATCGCGGAAGAGGGGTTCACGCTCACGAGCGGCGCGTTCGCCAGTGCCTTCTACGGTCTCACGGGGCTTCACGGCCTGCACGTCTCGCTCGGTGTCCTGCTCCTGATACTCGTCTTCGGGCGCGCGCTCCGCGGGCAGTACACGGCGGAGCGGGACACGTCGGTTCGGACGGTCGCCCTCTATTGGCACTTCGTGGACGTGGTCTGGATATTCCTCGTCGCCGTCGTCTACGTCGGCGCGGAACTCGGCTGAGGCGACTGGGGAGATGGCTGGAGAAGATTGAGGTGTCCGCGGCGACGGCGGCCCCGTGCCGCCTCCTCTCACTCCGCGCCTTCTTCGAGCGCGACCAGTTTTCGATACGCGGGCGGCGTCAGGATGCCGATGCCCCCGAGGGCGATTGCGAACACGCCCAGCGGCAGTTGGAGCGGCGCGGCCACGAAACAGGGGTTCTCGGCGACGACGGTCGTGTAGTGGCGCTCGCCCTCGTAGGTGACGAGGCTCCCGTTCAGGAACGCGCCGTAATGTGGGAACTCGCCGTCGACGCGGGACTCCCCGACTGCGTCGTCGAGGGCGTCCCTGAACGCCTCCTGTTCGGCCTCCGAGAGGTCCTCGTAGGCGAACCGCGTCAGGTTCGGTCGCGGGTCCTCACCGAAGCGGGCCGTGGTTTCCTCGGGCGAATCGACCGCGATAGTGGGCGTCCCGCAGGTCGTGATGTCGTCCTGAATCACGTCGTACGTGGCGGGGACGGCCGCGGCGATGCCGACGGCGACGAGCAACACGCCGAGGAAGGGTGCGATGTAGGTGAACAGCACCGAATCGTCGCTCCGACTCATTCTCCCCCTCCCAGCGCGGCCCGCTGTCTCGACCGCAGGTACTGGAAGGTGACGGTCAACCCGAGCCCGTACGACCAGTGGGCGACGAGGCCGAACGCGAGGTAGCCGACGAGGCCGAGTCCCTGCTGGCCGGTGTAGAACGCCACCACGAACCCGGTCCAGATGAGCGTCGAGAACACCAGTCCGCGTTCGAAGAGCAACCGCCCGGGCAGGAACTCGCGGAAGGCGAGGAAGAGAAGCGGCCACGTGACCGTTCCGCCGACGAGAAAGAGGAGGGAGCCGAGGACGGGACTCGCCGGGAGCCCGACGAGTTCCGCGATCTCACCGAACGAGGCCGGGTCGAGCACGTCGATGAACACCGCCGTCCCGAGGCCGCCGGTCATGAGGAGCGTGCCGACGATGCCGCCGATGGCGGCCGCCGAAGCCTTCCGAGACACGTCCTGAATGACCGAGCCGACACCCCCCGCCAGCCCCTCCGGTTCCGCGGACGGGTCGAACGACCGTCGAACCGACGACGGCGTGGCCGGCGACAGTCCGTACTGCGCGACCATCCGGGATTCGAACCACTGCCACTCCTTCGTGAACTGCCTCGTCGCCTTGAGGTTCCACGGGTCAGTCGTTTCGACCGGCGCGCCTCGCCAGTACGAGACCACGACGTTGTAGAGCCACAGCAGGACGCTCAGCCCGATGACGTACGCGCCGACGGTCGCAATCTGGTTTGCGAACTGGTACTCCGGTGGGTAGATTGCCTGCCGCCGTGGCAGGCCGACCCCGCCGATGATGAGGAGCGTCATGAAGGTCACGAGTGACCCGACAATCATGAGCACGGCCTGGAACTTCGCCAGCCGCGTGTCGTACCAGCGGCCGGTCATGAGCGGATACCAGTAGTAGCTCGCGGCGACCATCATGAACGGGATGATGCCGACGACGATGAGGTGGAAGTGGCCGACCACGTAGTACGTGCCGTGGTAGAGGATGTCGACGGGGATGACCGCCAGAAACACGCCGGTGACGCCGCCGATGATGAACGTCGAGATACTGCCGGCACAGAGCATGAACGGGGCGCTCATCCGGATGTCGCCTTCCCACATCGTCGCCAGCCAGTTGAAGACCTTGATGGCGCTGGGGACGGCGATTGCGATGGAGACGGCCATGAACGACGCCTTGATTCGGGGGTCGACGCCCGTGACGAACATGTGGTGCGCCCAGACCCCGAACGAGAGGACGCCGAGGCCGAGCGTCGAGTAGACGATAAAGCGGTAGCCGAAGAGCTTCCGCCCGACGAACTTCGGGAGAATCGTACTCATGAGCCCCGTTGCGGGGAGGAACAGGATGTAGACCTCCGGGTGGCCCCAGAACCAAAACAGGTGTTGCCACAGAATCGCACCGCCGCCTTCGACGGCGAAGAACGTCGTCCCGAAGTTGCGGTCGAGGAGGAGCATGACGAGCGCGCTCCCGAGAAGCGGGAACGCGAACAGCGCCAGCCCGCTCGTCACGAGGATGTTCCACGAGAAGATGTCGAGGTTCGCCCACGTCACGTTCTCGCCGCGCTCGTGGACGATGGTCACGATGAAGTTGAGAGCCCCGACGGTCGTCGAGATACCGCTGAGATGGAGGCCGAGAAGCAACAGGTCGAGCTGTGGGTTCTGACTCTGTACCGAAAGCGGCGCGTAGAGCGTCCAGCCGACGCCGACCTCGCGGAGGCTGAGGAAGAACCGAATCGTCTCCTCCGGGGAGAACAGGCCGAGAAACTGGCCGCCGACCTGGACGAAGAGCCCCATCCGGACAAGCAACAGCGCGGGCGGGAGGAGCCAAAACCCGATGGCGTTGACGCGGGGAAACGCCATGTCGTCCGCGCCGATGAGAAGCGGGATGAAGTAGTTCGCGATGCCGAAGAACACGGGAAGCACGAAGAAGATGAGCATCGTCAACCCGTGCGTCGTAAAGAGCGCGTTGTAGGTCTCCGGCGTCCAGATATCCGCGGGCGGGGTGAGAAGTTCCGTTCGGAGCATCATCGCGTCGATACCGCCCCAGACGCCCGCGAGCGTCCCGAAGAGGATGTAGAGGATGCCGATTTCGCGGTGGTCAGTCGTCGTCAGGATGCGGAGCAGTTGTCTCTGGAACCGCCCAAGTTCGGCGCTGATGCTCTCTTGGATGGTCGCGCCACCGTCGCTCTCGATGGTCTTCTCGCGTCGGAGTCGCACCCACAACGCTCCGACCGAGAACACGACGAGCGCGAGCGCGGCCATCTCGACGAGTGCTCTGCTCGTCATCGGGTCGACTCACCGCCCTTCGTACCGTTGGAGAGACCCGCAGTGAGTGCCATTACGTGACGTTCACTGTGGCCGGAAATAAAACTAGGTTGCACGGGCTGAACCGGTGCGACAAACCGAACTGTCTCGAAAAACCAACAGACAGCGGTGACCAACCTATTTGGCCCTTCGCGTGGTAGCCCGACGCAATGAGTCGCCTTCGGTCGCTCGTCAAATTCGCTCTCGTTGCGATGGCTCTCGCGCTCGTGGCGGCACCGGTCGCCGCGCAATCTATCAATCGCGCGGCGATTGACGAACTCAACACGCAACTACTCTACGTCGCCCTCCCGCTCACGCTGTTCGTGGAGTTGGTCCTCTTCTACGCCATCTATCGCTTCCGCAACAACGACGACCCGAAGCCCACCACCGACGACCCTGCACTGGAGATTACGTGGACTGTGGCGACGGCGGTCATCCTCGTCTTCGTCGGTATCTCCGGCTACTACGTCCTCACGAACCCCTACCTCACGCCCGCTGTCGCCGCCGCTTCGGGCGATGACACCGCCGACATGGAGGTCGAAGTCGTCGCGTACCAGTGGGGCTGGGAGTTCCGCTATCCAGAGGAGAACATCACCACGCAGAACCGCCTCGTCATCCCGCAGGACAGAGACGTACGTCTCGTGATGGAGTCCGAGGACGTCATCCACTCGATATACGTCCCCGACCTCGGCGTCAAACAGGACATCTTCCCCAGTCAGGAGCAGGTCGCACGCACTCGCGCGACCCAGACCGGCGAGTACGACCTCTACTGCGCCGAACTCTGTGGAACGGGACACAGCAGGATGCACGGGCAGGTCGTCGTGATGACCCAATCGGAGTACGACTCGTGGGTCGACGCGAAGACCGCTTCGAGTGGCACTGCGACAGTCGAATCGGCGACGAACAACTCGACGGCATCGGCGGTGGCGAGGAATCCCTCCTCGACGCCGGCGTCGACGACGACCGACGCCGCGGTCCGTCCACCCACCGCGTAACGCTCGCGGGGGGCCCGGCTATCCCGTTCTGTCGAGCGCCTTGCGGTACGCTCGCGGTCCCGCCACGGCGGCAGTTCCTAACACCATGAGCATCGCGCCGGTTTCGAGTCGCTGGCTGCTGGTGCTACCGGGCGCAATGAGACCCGTGATGAGCAGGATTCCTGCGAGGAACATGAGGCCGCCGAGAACGTCGAGTGGTTGAATTGACACCGTAATCGAGAGGATTCCCGGTCACCGCAAAAATCTTCTCGCCGCCGTCCCGTGGGACCGGGCCGCCGACTGTTTGCGACGAAGTTTGCGTGTCTCTCGGACACGTTGGATGCTCGAGTGTCGCGTTCGCGTCGAAACGACGTCGCCAGGGTAAAACCGAGTTGAGACTCCTCTCTGTTGGGGTGGGTAGTAGCAGCAAAACGGGCCGCTTTATTCATAAAATCAAGAGACCACCCGGCTGCTGAACCAAGCCAAGACCCCACTTCGTTCGGTCTCGTCGGGTTCAACTCCGTTTTCGTCCATCCTCCGCGAATTCGGTGTGCTCGCACACGCTATGCGGTGCTCGGAGGTAAGTTCGCGTAGAAGTGGGACCGCCCGGTTTCGAACCGTTGACGATAACGGACTCCTGAAACCGACGAACCCACTAACGATTCCTGACACTCTCTATGGGGTGCAAACGTTGACATTGTTTCACTTCAGTCGAGGCTCAATTTATCCATGTGCGGGCCTCTCCGCAGCTCCATCTCTTCGAGTTTAGTGGCGACGTCGTAGTGGCGGTCGATGACTCGCTGCGAGGCGTTGACGCGCTCCGCGGTCACCTCCTTCGGGATACCCCGATCCTGATGCCACGTGATCGCCCCCGTCCGGATGTGGTGCGGAGCCCTCGACGACGGGCACTTGCTCGCGTGCGTGTGCGACCGAAACTCGCAGTCGTCGGGGTCGTGACCATGCGGACACGGACCATGGACGCACGGCATCGTCGCCCGGTAGGACCACACGCGAACAGTGTTCCGACCGGGGCGACCCCGAGTCGACGTGAAAAGCGGTTGGCGACCATGCTCGTCGTGATTCGACCGCCGATCACCCGCGATATAGGCGTCGAGAACATCGACGACCTCGGGAAGCAACTTCACCATGCGCTCGCCCTTCTGCTTGTTCTTCAGCGGCGTCCCAGTCTCAGGACGGTGGACGAACTCGACATAGCCGACATCGCGATCAAAGTCGCGGAGATCGAGGCCACGAAGCGCACCAAGACGAGCCCCGGTGTGCCACGCGACTTCGAGGAAAGCATGAAAAAGAGACCCGTAGGTCTCGTCATTCGACCGATGGAATCTGAGAATCTCGAGTGCGTCGTCCGTCGCGAGCTTCGTCTCCCGTGATCTCTCGTCCTCGGGGACGCGCGGAACATCAACCTTCTCGGCGAGACCTCCATCGACGGCACCGATATTTTCGAGGTACTCGACGAGCCCGCGAAGCGTCTCCATCTCGTTATGGAGCGTCGTCGACGCGATGCCCTCCCCGGCGCGATGGGCTCGGTACTCGTCGAGAAGCCATCCGTTCAGCTCGGAGACGGTCTCGATGCCGCGGTCCTCGCACCAGTGACCAAAGAGCTTGAGTCGGTAGTGGTAGGAGTCAGCAGAGCCGTCGGTGAGCTCCGTCCGGCGGCGGTCGACGTATCGCTTCCAGGCGTCACGCGGCGAGAGGTCTCGTGGACCAGTCACGGCGACCACCTCGCGCGGTGGACGATGTGACCATCGGCGATCTCCGACTCGACCTCGAAGTCGTCCGTCTCAACGTCGAAGTTCGAAGCGACCTGCGCGCGGAACTCGTCTTCGGACGCACGAACCGACCGGATCACCCCCATGACGTGGTCGAGTTCGCCGAGTCTCTGAAGACGTGCCTCGAGCTTCACGCGGCACGCACCGCAGGTTGTCGTGTGGACGTCGTCGGGGTCCAGGACGATGAACGCCGAGCCGCACTCTCGGCACGTCGGGACTCGACGACTCCGGTTGCCTCTTCCCGTCATTGCTCTTCCTCGCTATCGGTGTAGAACTCGGCGCACGTGTCACAGTACGGCGTCGGGTAGCCGTCCTCGACGACGATCTGTGTGGCGACGTGGCCGTGTGGGTCATGGACGACGCCAGTGGCGACTGCACGGCGAAGGTCGTCCGAAATCTCCGTGCGTGCCTCGGACTTAGCGTCGGTCATCGTTCACCCCGGCACTTGCCTCTAATTCCGTCCATACCAGTCCTCCCGCACTTTTGACAACGGTACTCGGTTACGCCACCGTTGTACGTCACAAGCGGGATGAGGACGTGTTCAGACATGGTGTTGCTCCGTTTCTGTCGTGTTGACTCGCGTGAATTCTTCCGCGACGAGAACCGCGTATGGTCCTTTGTCTTGATGGTCGTAGGCGTGCCAGTAAGCGTCCACTTCGGACGTTGCGGGTTCGCCGTCGAGAGTGATGACGCCCTTGCACCACGGACACCAAAACGGCAGGCTCTCAGTTGCGGATGCAGATTCAGACATCTGAGATCACCTCCTCGTGGCTCTCTCGGATACTGTTCGCGTGGAACCTCAGCCCCTCCTCGACATGATAGAGATGCTCGTCGGGATGCGGTCGACGGCACGCGAGTTCGTCAGCCTCACCGGACATGAGGTTCTCCGCGTCCGTAAGCAAGCAAGCGAGCCTGTACGCTTGCTTGATTTCGCGTTCGGGTTCGCCTCTCTGCCGCGACTCGTGGAGCTGAAGAAGCAGCGCTCCGAGGTCGTCCAACTCTTCGTCGACGCGACTGTCACGACCGTCTTCGTGCTTCGCTTCGAGATGCGCCTGCGTCAGCTCTCCGAGTTCCTCCTGAATCGCGAGCAGGAGCGTCGCTTCGTCTTGGACACCCCATTCCTCAATGTTCTCAGCGGCCTTGCACAGCCAGCGATCGAACAGGACTGAAGACGCCTCGTCGGTTGCTTGTTTGGTCAGCTCGTCATCGCGAAGAGACGCTCCGCAGCTTGAGCAGTACGGCGCGATCGACAC
Organism: Haloferax sp. Atlit-12N; assembly: GCF_003383095.1. NCBI lineage: Archaea > Methanobacteriati > Methanobacteriota > Halobacteria > Halobacteriales > Haloferacaceae > Haloferax > Haloferax sp. Atlit-12N. The sequence goes on along the minus strand of NZ_PSYW01000001.1, from coordinate 1,228,190 downwards.
GACGCGGCCACAGTCTTCGCAGCGCTGTCGGTACGACCGAACGTGTTCAGTCATCGGCTTCGACCCCCTGTTCTTGGGCGAACGTGTGGAGCGACGGCGCGTCTCCCGTGAGGAGTTGGTTCACGAGGTTCTTCGCGAGGTTGACCGGGACGGCGTTTCCGATTTGCTTGGTCGTCTCGGTCTTGTTGCCGACCAGCTCGTACTCCTCGGGGAAGCCCATCGCCGCGGCGAGTTCGCGCGGCTGGAGCATCCGGAAGCGGATGTCGAGGCCGAGCGGGTAGAGTTCGGGGACGACCAAGGCGAAGCGGCCTTTCGTCGTCACGGTCGGAAGCGGGTCGTCGAGCGACTGCGCCCGGCCGTTGCCGTAGTATTCGATGAGGTACGGCGTCACCACGTGACCGTCGTGGTTGTTGGCCGTGACCGTGTGCAGCGGGCGCTCCTCGGGCGTGTAGGTGCCGTTGGAGTGGAGGCCACCGTGAACCATGTTCCGCGGCAGGACGAACGCTTCGGGCTGGTAGAGGCCGATAGCGCCGCGCGTCGCGATGGTCGGAAGCGGGCGCTCGTCAACGTCGCGGGCGACCGACCCGCCGTGCTGACCGAGGACGTAGGGCGTGCAAAGCGCGTACTTGCCGCCGTTCGCCGTGATGGTGTCCATCGGCTCACTCACCGGCTTCGCCGTTGACGTGCCGTAGTATTTGACAAGGAACGGCTCACACCGCTGTTCGACAACTGCCGGCACGTCGCCGGCGTCGACGATGTCCGCTTGCATCGCGCTGACCTCGGACTTTTCGAGGTCGTCGATAACGTCCGCGAAGGGTGCGAGGTCGTCATGGCAGTGCCGGCGGATGCCTTCGGCGATGCGTTGCATCGTGTTGTTCACGAGCGGTCGCGACCGCTCCCAGATGGACTCGCCGCGGTCGGACCAGTCGATGACCTCCGATGCCGGCCGCCACTCGTCGGTCCCGTCGACGCCGTTCTCCGAGTGGGTCGGCGCGGGGAACTCCGCGCGCTTGCCCTTCCGGCCGACGACGAACAGCCGCCGTCGCGAGGTCGCGTCGCCGTAGTCCGCGGCGTTCAGCACTCGCCAGTCGACCGAGTAGCCGAGCGCGTGGAGCGTGTTGACCCACGCTTCGAAGATGTCGCCGTTGCGACTCGGCGACCCGTTGTCGTCGACCGGGCCCCACGACTTGAGTTCGGGGACGTTCTCGACGAGGAAGTTCTGTACGTCGAGCTTTTCCAGCCAGTCCACGACGTGCCACGGACTCGCCCGCGACTGTTCGTTGACGGGCTTGCCGCCCCGAGCGATGCTGAAGTGCGTACACTCGGGCGCGGCGATGAGCAGGTCGACCGGGCCGTCGCCGGGTGCGACATCCGGCGGGTGGAGTTCTTCGACCTTCGCGTTCAGGTGGGTCGCCCACGGGTGGTTCTGCTTGTGCGATTCGATGGCCTTTGACCAGTGGTTCACCGCCGTCAGTTCGACCTCGCGGTCGAGTTCTTCGCAGGCGAGTGCGAGGCCGGTCGATAGACCGCCCGCGCCACAGAACAGATCAACAGCCGTGACTGGACCCGATGAGCGATCCTCGTGCGTTGAATCGCTCATCGCAGATCACCCCCAGTGAGTTGCGAGACCTCGGCGCGGATGTCTTCCAGGAGGTCGGCGACCTCGCGGTCAGTCGCATCGGGACCGATGAAGACCGCCGCGCAGACGTCGTCGCCCTCGACGAGCGCGAGCGACTGCTTGCGGTCGTCGTCGAACGAGCCGGACACCGTGTTTCCGGTGCTCATCTGAACATCACCCCGACGCCGTTGAAGCGGAAGTCGTGCGGGTTGCCGCACTCGGGACAGTCGAGCGGCCGACCAGGAAGGTAGACCATCCCTTCGGCGTCGATGTACGCCGGCTCGTCGAGCTCGATGACCTCGGGCTCGTGGTTGCACTCGTCGGTCAGCGCAGCGACGCCACACTGGAACTGGACTTCCGTCTCGCCAGCGAGGGACTTAATCGCGGGTGTCATCTTTCGGCCTCCTCTTTGATGGCCTTCAGAACCTCCTCGGTCGGTTGGATGTTGAGGTCGCGGTTGTACGATGTGAGGGCGCGCGCCATCCGGTTGACGCCGAGCCCAGTCCGCTCGACTTCATCGAACGCGTCGAAGACGGCGCGGATGTCTCCTTTGTTCAACCCCGAGTGTTTGCCGTAGAGGTAATCGACGAGGTCCTCTCGGTTCAGGTCGCGGGAGAAGTCGAGAAGTGCTGTCCGAACCTGTTCGACAGCCTCGACGTGCTCCTCCCACGATTCAGAGAAGTGCCGCGCGAAGAGGTCCTTCTCATCGTCATCGAATTTCAGTTCCTTCTTGGAGAGCGCTTCTGAAATCGCTCCTCGGGCATCTCCGTACTTCCCGTCAGAGATGAGTCCGTAGATCTCCTCTGCATCGTCCTCGCTGAGTGTCCCGTCGTCGCGGAGCTGCTGGACGAACAGCTTCAGTTTCTCCCGAACCGACTGCAACCGTTCTCGGGCTTCGTTGAACTGTTCTTTCTGCTCTTGCGCGTCGACGAGGAGATCGTCGAGTGGGTTCTCATCCCCACTCCCGTCAGTCTCGATACCCTCGCCACGGTCGATGCCCGCGAGGTTGTACTTCCGGACGATGACGCCGGAGTTCGCGTCAGCGGCTCGTTTCGAGCCCGCGATCAGCGCGCAGCCGATCGCTTTGGCTTGGTCGGGCGTGAACGTCGTCGAGAACGAAACGCTCTGGAACTCTTCGGCGACCTCGAAGATGACGTTCTCAGTCGTCGCCTCGACGTAGAGCTGGTTGACTCGGTCGGAAAGTTCTGCACTCACTCCTCCTTGCGCGGTGGTCGGCTCGATGTTGAGGTTGACGTGCATCTCCTCGGCACCGGCGTGCTCTTGGGCTTCGGGGAGTGGCGGTTCCCACTCGCGCGGGTTCGACGGCGTCTCGTGCGCGAGCCGCCGGTAAAGCGTGTCCAGCGAGATGCCGAGCGCTTCGGCGACGGTCTCGAACGCGCCGAGCGAGGCTTCAGCGTTTCCGCCGTCGGTCGCGACGCCGTCGCCGCGGTCGACGTCGTCCTCATCATCGAGTTCGTCTTCGAGGTCCTCGACGAGCCAGTCGTGCTCGTCCTCGAAGCGTTGGATCAGCTCGCACTCGTTGCAGAGCCGCCCCTGACACGGCGAGCCACAGATTCCGCAACTCATTGGGTCTCACCACCGTCGGCGACGGCTTCGGCGAGTTCGAGCCCCGCCAGCGAGGCCATGTGCTCGGCTTCGCCGGCGACCATCGAGCGTGCGAGGGGCGTCGAGTGATACGCGTTCGTCCGGCGATCGATCTCGCCTTTCTCGATAACGCCCATCTCGACGAGGTCGTCGAGGTTCGGGTAGACGGTTGCGTTGCTGATCTCGCGACCGTAGCGCTCTTCGAGAATGTGTTTTATCGCGACGCCGTACGGATCGTCTCCGACTTCGTTCTCGATCTCGATGACCGCTTTCACGATCTGCTGCTCGACTTCCGAGAGATCGAGCCAGCGGACGCCTCCGTCGGCGATGATCTTGGAGTCGGACGTCGCGTCGGTACTATCCGGGACGCGCTCGACTTTCCAGCGGACGGGCGTCGATGCGCCGGTTTTCCACTTCGAAATTTCCAGCCCGTCGATGCTGAGCGGTTCGTAGTCGTCGCGCGACCCGTTGATCCGCGAAAGCCAGTAGCCGACTTCGTTCGAAGTGCAGCCGGTGGCGTTCGAAATTCGACGGGCGGTGTAGACGCTCCAGTCGCCAACGTCGAGTTCGTCTCGCAGGACGTTGACGATGCGGTCGAGGTTGTCGGAGTCGTAACTCATGATCTTAGTTCTCCTGCGCGATGTCGGTCGCGCGGACGTTCGGTAGGACGCAACCGCACGGTTCGACCGTGCGGCTAAGGGGGCCCCTCGCGGCGAAGCCCTCGATGGGCGTTCCGCACGCGGGGCAGTTAGTTGACGCTTCGTCGGGCGTGTCGCGGGATTTATTCCGTGCCCGCGAGAGTGCTGATTTGGTCGTCATTGTAGCTGACGCCCCGTGCTCGGGTCCTGATGGAACAGGAGCCCGGGCGTTTTCCGCGACATGTCTGCCACGGAGAGAGTCGTCACTACCGACAATGATAGCCATCCAATATAAAACTTTGTAGCTATAGCTACATTCTCATTGTAGCCATGACTACAAAACTTATTTCGCAACGCTGTTATTTTAGAATAGTAATGAGTTTGCGTCTCAAGGAAATGGTTGAGCGTATCTCGTGGTTCAAAGACGGAGTTGACTACGAGATCTTGTTGTTCTACGAATCCTATGATATTGGAGCGACAGCAAAGGTAGTGGCATACAACATCGACTACGGTCAGAACTACGTCAACGCTCGAATGAAGATGATGGAGCGTGCTGGCCTGTTTTCTAACGAGGAAGGTGTCTATGAGTTGACTGACCTCGGCAGAGAGTTCCTCGCGGGCGACGTCGGCGAAGACGAGCTGCCGGAACCGTAGTGTCATTCCCAGTCGACCTCCAACTCCAGAAAGACCTCGCGCATCCACTCTGGCTCGTCGGGATCGTCGACGCGACCGTCGGTGTCGAACGCGTCGATGAACGTCGCCTTCTCGTTGCTATCGATTCCGTAGACCCATCGCCGGCCGTCGTGATGGACATCGAGGCGCGCGGCGTAGTCTGCGTCAGATGTAATCTCGATGCGGACCACGAACCCGCTCAGCAACCGTAGTTCTCGACTCGTTCCGTTCGGGCTACTGCCAATCGTCGTTGACATACGTGAGCCGATGAGGATGTGGTATAAACGATTTGGAGGGAGGTGAGCGAATAATCGGCTTCACACATCCTATTCGGGTGTTTTCACGAGATACAAGCGGTGTAGCTCAAGAGTTCGCAAAATGAGCGAATGAACGAATAACCGCGCTGTCTGCTGATTAGCGATATGAACGAATCCGCGTCAGGGTTCGACCAGTCGGTACCGAGTTCCGCGCGTGGCTCCGTGTTTCTGGACGAGTCGGTAGCGTTCGAGCGCCCCGAGATAGCGGCGTCGGGTCGGCTTCGATTTCGGCTCGCTGATCCTCTTTTCGTACGCGGCGTGCAGTTGCTTCGAGGTGACCTCACCACCCTCGCGAATGATGTCGTACAGAAGTCGCTTGTGTGTGGAGAGGCGTTCGACGTTTCGTTCGTGAACTTCGACTTCGGCCTCGTCGGCGACCTCGTCGACAAGCCCCGGACTGAGTGCGCTGAGGTCTTCGGCGTCGGCGTATTGAGCTGCGCGTCGGAGGTTTGTGATCGCCAGACGTGCGTCACCGGCGGCGATCGAGGCCATGTGGTCGATGGTCGTTTCGTCGACGGTGCCGGGGTCGAGGCCGAACTCAACTCGAGCACCGATGATGTCCGCAATCTCGTGGTCACGATACTTTTCGAGTTTCACGCCAGCAGCAGCCCGGGCCCGCGACTCGACGCGCATATCGAGGCCAGCAAGAAACGCATCTTCAGACACGCAGACCATCATCGTGGTGACGTTGTTGATGTCGTAGAGCATCGCGATGAGGGACGGGTCTTCGAGGACGTCGACTTCGTCGAGGATGATGACGAACTGATCATCGAGGTCGCGGATCTTGTCGAGATAGCTGCCGATAGGTGTGCTCCCACGGTCGAATTCGAAAGCGAGTCCGGCGTCTCGGAGAAGCGTGTGGAGGACCGCAGCATTCGTCGAATTGGAAATGCAGTTCGAGTAGGCGGTCCGAACGCCGAGTGATGCTCGCTCCAACTCGCCGGCAACGAACCGAGCGAGCGTCGTTTTCCCGGCACCAGACGGTCCGGTAATCAGAATATCCGACCCAGCTTCGCCGTCTTCGATCGGTTTTAGGAGTGACGAGAGGTGACCGATTTCGGCGTTCCGATGTTCGAGGTCAGCGGGCACAAAGTTGTCCCGCAGCGCTCGCGCGTCACGAATCATGTCTCACCGATTCGAGGTTCGATTATTTGAACAGTCGCAAACCGAAGTGGAAGTGAAGCGGGCTATATGAACCACGCGACTGCGGCTCCAACAGCCATGAGTAAGATATCTGCGAAGGGCATGAAGCCTCCTTGTGCGAAGATGACTCCCTCAATAAGTGATCGGTAGAACGGAAACAGCAGCGTGCCGGTGATTTCGGACAGCATCATGTTGTGTGCGCCGATGATCAATGCTGCAATCCCGAGCAGTCGTATCCCGAGCTTCAGATTCCCTCGACTGCGGATGTAAGTTGTTTCCGCGCTGATCTTCATTGACTCCCGGTCCATACGATGTGGTAACTCTCCGACAAAATATAATTTTAGACCGGAACGTCTGGATCATGTTCTTTCTTTCAAGTTCTCAGTCGTGAATCAGGCGCTAAGTGGATTCATTGAGACTACAGAATAATCCCTTATTGTGGCAACTCTTTTATCAATTCTCTATAATACATTTGCTAATGAACCCACTTCAAGCTGCCAAAACTTTACTGAAGAGTCCTTCAATGGGGCTAATTGCGCTAAACAAACGTTATAATAGCTGGTCTATTGGTGACGAGAATCCAACTGGGATAAACATATTTGAAGAAGATTGGGATAACCTTGTGATCCTAGATGCCTGCCGTTTCGATGCCCTTCAGAAAATGATTGACTTAGAAGGTTCACTCGAATCTAAAACTTCAAAAGGAACATCGACACCTCAATTTTTGCGGACCAACTTCACGCGGGAAAGACTTCACGATACAGTCTACGTGACTGCAAATGGATGGATCATTAGACTATGGGATGAACTCAACACGGAATTGCACCAAATCAATTGTTTGGTTGACAACGATGATTTGGGTGAAAAAGGAGGCGGAATATCCCCCAAAAGAGTCACAGATGAAGCATTAGAAACCGCTGAAAGATATCCAAATAAGCGGCTTGTGATACACTATGTCCAGCCACACAAACCATACCTCGGGGATTTCGGGCGCAGAAAATTTGGACATGCTCAGAAGAACCTTCAGGCAATTATGTCGAATAGGGGGATCTCCGACGATGACCTTTGGAGAGCATATAACGAGAATTTAGAACTAGTTCTTGAGTATGTCTCCGAATTAGTCTCAGAATTGAATGGTAGAACGGTTATAACTTCCGATCACGGAGAGCTACTCGGCGAACGGACTTCTCCAATCCCTGTGAAAAGTTACGGACACCCAACAAAACTGTACCATGACTCGCTCACGCGTGTACCATGGTTTGTCTGCGAGTCCAACTCAAGGAAGGATATAACAGGAAGTCCGCCAGAGGAAATGGCTGAAGTCGACGAGGAGGAGTTAAATGAGCGATTGAAGGATTTAGGCTACGCTGTCTAGATAGCAATATCACAGAGTGGTTTGCGTAGCGTCAATCCAATCGGTCCCGTCGGAATGAGCAGGCCCCTCGGTCCCTGTTGTCCCGTCGTGGTATGCTTGTGATCCTCGCACGGTTGGAAGTGTGGTCACATCAATCGGCGGGAGGCCTCCATCAACTTTTAGGCCAGATGGCGAAGTGAATACCACTTGACCCCTAATATCCCCGCCAACATCCGATAAGGTGATATTCGCAGTTCCGGGAAGTTCGACAACAGTTCCGTCTATCTCTGCTTCTATATCACGGACGGTCCCGTTGTTGATTATCCCCGTCCCACTTCCGTCAAACAACACACGGTTGGTACTGCCGGTCTGGCGTGATGTGAGGCCACTTAGATGCAGATTGATTATCTCATCTTGAAGATTGAACATATTTCCGGTCCCATTGACGGACTCGAAGGTCGCGCCGTCAACTTTGAGCGTGTCGCAGGTGTAGCCCTGCCATTGCCGAACCAGCTCGAACGCATCGCCCGTGTAAGACAGGTCGCTGAGACTAAGGACCCCAATATTATTTTCAATCCGGACGAGGTCAGACTGGTCCCCGTCTGCTCGCGTGAGATGCGATGCGGAGATGCCTGTGAACTCATCCGTCGTTGGCAGAACTCCATCGCGAGACTCAATGAACGGCCCGCCTGCGATTTGAAGCACTGAGCCGCCCGTCCCCGGACGTGCATGGATATGGTCGATAGAGATGCCATTCATGTCGTTTCCGTCTCCGCATGCGAGGTTAACAACGCCTTTGGCACCAACACCGGTGCATCTCACGTCCGCGATGTTGATGTCTGTGATGCTGCCGCCGCCAGTAATCTCTTTCATGCCATCGTCTTGGTCGTGTGCGATGAGAGAGATGCTATCGTCATGGGTGACTCCACGGATGTGGTAAATGTCGCCGTTCGAGCACGCACCAACCAGATGTACGCCGTCTTGGTTTGCGGTACTCCCGTCTTGTGCGAATTTAATATCACTGATACTGAAATCGTCAACAATCGCCCCCGTTAAAGCCCATGCGTGCGTTGGTCCGATGGCCACATTATGCACCGAGATATTGGACATACGAACGAATTGAATCCCAAGACGGTCGGGGGAATTGGTGGGATTTTGGTTAGCCGCGTTTCCGTCGATGTGTGCACTCCCGTCCCCGATAATGTGGATATTCTCCGTTTGATTGGTGTGGTCGGCATTTGTTATCGAGCGACTGTCAGACCCATCTGCCAAGAAGAGATATGCCCCACCAACAAGCCGCAGGACGGTGTTCTCCGAGATTGTTAGCCCGCTATGCCGCCATCCGCTTGAATAGAGTGCTCCAGAACTTGACAGGCTATCTGGTCCCCGACCACTCACAACCACCTCTGTCGTCCCCGAAAGCGTTGATGCTTCATCGAGGGCGCTCTGTATTTTCTCCCCCCCTGTCTCCCCATCAAATGCCGCAACTCTGACGGTGTTATCTACCTTCTCTGCACTTAGCTTTCCGACCTTCCGATCTTGGAGTGTCCACGAGCTGCCGTCGTCGTAGTAAACTGCCCCGTGTTCGGCGTGGCCTGGATCGTCGACGATGTAGACCCGGTCGGCCACGCCTGCGTCTGGTCGTTCTGCGAACGTTCCTTGGAACTGCTGGATTCGTAGTTCTCCTATTTCTGATGCCATCGAACCGCCTCCTATCTCGGTGATTCCGTCACCCTCGTTCGAACTCGCTCCGCTCGCGATCGAGCCGAACACACCAGCGCTTGCAAGCGCGCCGATGACTTGGCGTCGAGTCACGGGGACCGACGAGCTACTCTCCTCGCTGTCTGACTGTTGATTTCTCTCGTTCTGATTCTCGTCCATCACATGGCCTCCATGATTTTGTTGCCGAACGCGACAACCAGCAGCAGGGCCATCAGCAGACCCAGAATGTCCATGATGTCGAGTGGGAGGCCAGATCCCCACGACACCCAGACTACTGGTGCTCCTTCGAGGTAGCTCCCCGAGAGGACCTTCACGGTGAATGGGTCACCGAACAGCTGGTAATCGACTCCACGCTTGAGATTCGGTCCTTCGACGCCGCCCGTCCAGCTCGTGCGATAGAGGTTCGCGTCACCGTCGTCGTAGTAGACGGTCGAGGTCGAGCCGCTCCCCTCGTCGAACATCATTCGACCGAGGTGGTTGACCGACAACGGTTGGACCGGGTCGTTCGCGTACGCCGTGAGGGTCGAGTTGTTGACGTCCTCGCCGATGATCCGGACCTCGTCGAGCGTCCCAACCCACGCGAACGTCGCGTTCCGCGTGTTGGGACTGGCGTCGAGTACATCCGGTGACGAGACTTGACCGTCGCGAGAGACGACGAGTTCTTCAGATGATTCGTCGTAGCGCGCGCAGACTGGCGTCAGCCCGTCTTTCGGCGACGGTGCATCGATAGTCGCACGGGCGTCTGCGGAGCCGTTGTCGTAGTACGCGGCCCACTTGCCGTGGTCGTAGTCGATGAGAACTGACGCGTTGTCATGAGCGAACGCGGAGTACGTCGCGTTGGCGTCCGCGCTCTCATCGAGCTGCGCCAGCGTGCAGACTGTCCACGACCCGTTGGTCATGTTTGAGCCCGCGTTCGAAGAGACCGAGGCGCTGCCGTCGAAGTAGAGCGCGTTGCCAGTCGTCGCCTCGACGTTGACGCTTCCGGGTATCTCGCGGGTCGTTTTATCGACGGTGTGATTTCCGAGCGTTGGTTCGAAGCTGACCTCGCCACTCGGACCACTAATTCCCATGAACGCTGGAATCAGCGCTGCGACGATGAGCGCAGACACGAGAAGTTTGACAATCTGTTCCGGGTCGCTCATGGCCTTATCGCCTCTGTGAATTCTGATGGCTTCGCATACCGATGGAATGCTTTCTAAAACGTGTATAACTTCTGAGGAATTGGACAGGGATTGGAAGGGGACTGTACAGATTTTCTACTCGCTAATCTCAGATGACCTCCGTTCGTCGAGGCGCTCAATCACGATGGCTCCGAGCTTCGTCAGTCCGAAACCTCCGACGCCAGCCACGAGTACCGTCGCGAAGTAGCCACCAGGGGCGATTCCGGTCCCGCGAAGAGTCGTCGCAAGCGCGAGGACGAGAAGCCACGCCGCGCCGTTCTCTGCGCTCTCTCGGATTACCTGCTTGTCGACGCCGTGTCGGTAGTATCCGAGCGCTGTCAACACGACGACTGCGACGATGAGCAACTTGAGTGCGAGCCCGAGCCATTCTGGTGGTGCGTACATGAGCCTGACAAGCCACTCTGGGCCTTGCTTCGTACACACGGGGATTCCATCGACAACAACCGTCGGGTCGCTGCACGCGGTCGTTGGCGCGTCGAGCGGGGTGGACGTTGGGAGGGGATCCATGGTGTCACCTGAACGCGCGGATAGAGACGGTCGCCATCACGATCCCGACTCCGAGCACGACGATGGCCCACATCCATTGCGGTGCGAGACCGACTTGGACGATAGCCGCGGCGATCGCGACCGCGATCGTCGCGCCTCCAGCCGATCCGACGCCAGACCCCATGACTGCTCCGAGGAAGACGGCAAGGACCATTAGACCGGTGACGAGCGCCCCAGCCTGTGCACTTCCGATACTCGTGCTCCCTCCGCCGATGACGAACGGTCCGATCCGCGTCGCGATGTTCGTGATGTTGTCGAGGGTTGGATCTGAACGGCCTTCGAGCCACGTGTCGACGGAGACGTTTGATGAGTTGTTCGCGTAGTACGGTGCGGTTTCGTTGATGTCCGTCGAGTTGTTCGATTCCTGTGCGACGACGATGCCTGGGATGACAATCGTCGCGACCAGGAGACACACGACGAGCATGCTTTGGGTGTGTCGAATCATGAGGTGCTCCCGATGAGTGTGATGATGCCGCCGAAGAACGCGACGGTCGGTATCCCACCGAAGATAAGGACAATCTCAAGTGGAGCGTTCAGACTCAGCAATGTCGTTATCGGCCAGAATAGGTAGCCGATGATGTTCGACAGGATGCTCCAGAGCGCAATGAGCGCCCCGCCACCGATGGACTCAGCTGCCTCTTGGATCGGACCGCCGAGACGTTCGAGGTCGTTCGCAGTGTCTTGATTCACGTCGACCTGCTCGCCGGGCGAGTATTCGACGAAGATGCCAACGACGCCTGACTGATTCCACTCGATGACGCCGCCTCCGAACATCATCGCGCCCATCACGAAGTAGACCAGCAGGATGTGACTGAATCGCATTACAGACCCCTCCTGAGCGCTGCGAACGCGATTAGTGACATTCCTGAGACGAACACGATCGGGACGCCGATCCAGTTGATGATGCTGAAGAATGCCAGCGTGCCAACGACGGTGACTCCGACGAGTTCGGTGCTCGCGCGGAACGCCGATGCGACACCAGTCGCTGCAAGGACTGAGACGATAATTGCGATGAACGTCGTGAATATCGAGAGATTCGGAGATGGAATCATCGTCCCGATGTTCCCGAGCACAGAGAGGAGCGAATACTGATTCGCGAACGTCTCGCGGACGATGAACGTCTCAGAGCGCTGCCCCGTTTGTCCGTCTTCAGTCGTGTAGTTGACAAGGACTGTGACGTTCCCCCCTGCGCGCTCTGAGAGGTCGAGAGCAGGTGAAATCGTTCCACCCTCCGGTGAGGTCTCATTAGTCAGGAACAGCGTTTCCTGCGCCGTCTGGTTACGATAGATGACCTCGACACTCCATGATCTGAGTTCGCTACTCTGGTTGTCGACTGTGACGACGAGTTGGGTGTTGCTGACGGCTGAAACCGACCCAACCGACGGATCAAAGAGGACCCGAGGCGCGTCGAGAACAAGCTCGATGTCTCCTTCACGAGTGACCTTGATGTTCTTCGTGCCATCTGAAATGGGTGTGTACGGTCCAACGACCTTCTGATCACCCGTTCGCGTATTTCTGAGGATCATTCTGTGTCGGACGTTGTAGGCCAGCTGAGCGCTGTATTCACCCGTGGCACCGAAGTAGTCCCCCTGAACCGTCTCCCACGACCCATTGATTGATCGTTGGATGATAAGCACAGTCTCGTCTGGCGCGTAATCGCCAGAGTAGTCCTGCAAGGTGAGAAGATTCTCGACGTGTTGTGCTGAGCTGGGCAGGAGGTAGATTGACTGCTGTTCGAGGAGCGAGCTGACGAAGATGCGACGCGGGAGATACCCGGGTGCATCAGCAACGACCACGAACGAACGGTCAACAGGGAGTCCAGAAAGAGACGCAATGCCGTTTGATGTCTGTCGTTCAACAACCTCTGCGGTGCTGCCGTTCTCGTAGTAAAATCGTAGCGTGACTGGCTCAGAGAGGTTGTCGAGCAACTGGGTGTCGCTCTCGTTCTTAATGGTGAGGTTCTGCGGATATTCGAAGCTGAACGGGCCGAATGATGTGTTTCCGGAAGCGGGTTCGTTGACCACGACACTCCAGTTGTTCGAGCCGGCATTTGCTCCCGACCAGTTGGCAGTGACAGTTCGATTTTCAGTGACGGTCGTCGACGAGATCGTCGCTCCGGTACCATCTAGGAAGTAGACGGTATCTGTTGCACCGATATCGAAGTCTTCGTCCGCAACATCAGCAGACAACTCAACCGAACTCTCTGTTTGCAGGGAACCGGCTGATGGAGTGGCGTTCGAAATAGTGGCATCGCGGTTCCGAGTCTCGGTTGTGATGTCGTCAAAACGAACGGTTCCAGAGAGGTCGATGAGTGTTATTTGACCAGTTCCAACGTTTTCGCGTGGCTCGGTTAGTGTCGTTATCGTATTCCCAGCTTGGTCCTTGAGAATGAATTGGACGTCGTCAGAGCGCCATCTTATTTCTCCGAGCAGCCATTCGTCCGCGGGGACTGTGGCGGTGGTTGTGTTGTCGGTAACCCCTCCATCTGAGACTCCCCCAAATTCGACAGTCCCTGCTTGGTCGACGGTCGCTCGATAATAGTCAGTGCCATCGTCTCCAAGACGGAATCGGGACGTTGCATCAGGTTCGAGGTAGACACGGAATGTCGCATTAACATCGGTGTAATTTGCAGTTCCATTCGACCTCAGGTAGCCGAAAGATGTGGATTCGACTGCTTGAGTGCCCTCGTAGGATGTCGAAGTAATCGACCAACTGCCGCTGCTCTCTGTCCATCCATCGAGGCCGTCTTCAAAGTCTTCGAACTGATATGTGGCTCCCAAAACCGGAGCGCTCACCAGCAACAGGACGAGAATGACAAGAGCGAATCGTGCACCTTCGGAACGAAGGTTCATGACACACCTCTCGTCGCTTTGAACCAGATAACTGACATCAATACTAACGCGAGAAGGGGGCCAATCAACTGGAAAAGGAAGGCCTCTCCAGTACCCAACTGTCCCGCGTTCGCGTCAAGACCGTCGTAAAAGACCGGAGCAAGTGCTCCGACGAACGCGAGCGTCGCAGTGGTGTACACGACATCTGGCACGGTGATCCGGCCTCTCGAACCCATCATCTGGCACTCACCCCGATTGAGACGACGAGCCCGATGAGGAGTAGCGGAGGGATCAACTGCATGAGGAGTGCAGTCAACGGGTCTGACTCTGCCGACACCATGCCGATAAACTGGTAGGTGAACGGAGCGAGCGCGAGGATCGCGACCAGGACGAAGAATCCCATGACGGCATCGACGAGCTGCAACTCGGCTCGCATCGTCAGGCACCTCCGGGCTGCATCCATGATCCAATGAAGACAAGCAGCGCGGCGGGAAGAACGAGTCCCGCAATGAACTGGAACTCCAGAGGCAGGCCTGGAAGACGGTCGTTGAGGAACCACAACCAGACCGGGATGATAGCGACAAACCCGAAGAACGAGAACATCGCGAGTGGAAACGAATACGGGCTCATCAGAACCTCCCCCAGCCGGTAAACCAGCTGTCGGTCTCTTTTTCGTCGTCAACTCCGTCGCCCGAGTTCGCGAAACCGAGCAGCGATTCGACGTCGTCGATACGTTCTCTCGTTTCAGGATCGCCTCGGACCATCTCGGCTGTCGGGAGTTCACCGTACGAGAGACCTTCACCGGCGAGGGCCGCGAGTTCGGCTTGCGTGAGTGGATCTTCGTCACTCTGTCCGGTGGTCGCGATGTCCGTGACAGTCTCAGCGTACCATCCAGATGCGAATCGGTCCCCTGCAGAACCACGAGAATCGACGCCAAGACCGAGGCCGAAGTCTCGAGAATTGGTTCCCTCGCCAGCGCTTCGACGCTGCCTTTGATTTCTCCCGGTGAACTCGTAGCTGTAGCCATAACCGTCGGCTGGGGGTGTCTCGTCGGCGAAGGCCGTTGGATAAGGTGCACCGTAGCCGTTGGGGGTCGCGGTCTCTGTCGAAGTCGCGGTGTCCGTGGCTGTGGTCGTGCCGATCTCACCGACGGTCACCGAGCCGACTCCGACATCTGCTCCTGGAGTCTGGCCGAACACCTCGTCAGGCCGTTGAGACTCTCGTTGATCGGCACCAACGTCTGTGACGACTTCTTCTGCGAGGTCTTGTTCTGCGTCTTGAGCATCGTCGAGGAGCGGCAGGGTTTCCGGCTGCGACGAACTCCCGCCAAAGCTCCCGACGTCGACGTTGACCGAGGGCTGTTGGGTCGACTGTGCCGCGTCCATGACGTCAGACTGCTGCGCAGCAGTCTCCTCTTCCCGGCGGATGATTTCGACAGGCTCCCAGTCTTGATACTGGTAGCCGCCCTCATCGACATCGACGTAGCTCTCAGGTGGCTTGTTCGAGAAGCCCTGCCGCTGCGAGCGTTCCATCTCACGCATGGATTCCGCGAGTGGGTCGATCTGCTCTTCCTCTTCGTCTCGCTCTTTTTGCCGACCACGAGACACAAGCTCAGCGGCCGAGATGGTCAGAACGTCGGGCTCATTCTGGTCGGGCACGCCAACCTCGGGTCGCTGCATCGTGCCATCCGCAGGAACGTCCACTTCTGACATCGACGCTGAACCGTCCTCGGGTACGTTGACCTCGGAATTGCTGGATGCGGGATCTGCCGGGACATCGACCTCGGACTGCTGTTGCTCCTCGGGAACTCCGAGTTCCCCCTCGTTCTGATTGAGGACGGCGTCAGCAGCGAGTCCGGCGACAGCGATTCCTCCGAGAGTGATCGCACCTCCGACACTCGTCGCAGGCTCTGGAGCGACGACACCCGCAGCCGCGGCGGTCGCGATGCCTTCTTTGTTATCGCTCAACCCGCCAACGATGTCGTTTGCAAGGTCTCGATCGGTGTAGACATCATCACCAGGAGTGAGTCGGCGATTGATGTCGTCAATCGATTCTCTCGCACCGTCTCCGAACTTCGAGATCGGGCGAAGCAGGGCTTCCTCGCGCTCACGACCAGCACCCCTGAGGAATCCGACGGGATCTTGCACCGCCTGTTCCCAATCAATTGCGTCGCTCGCTCTGTCGGCGCTCTCGACGGCTTCTGAGACGGCTTTTCGCTGGGTTTCTTCAAAGTCGACTGCAAGCCCGCGATAGCCACCGTCTTCAGTTCGGCCAGTTATTTTCACATCTCTCGCGCCGACTCCGGCTTTGTCTGCGAGAGCGTCTCGGGCACGCTCTCGTTCTCGGGTCGAAATCTGGCCTGTCGGACTCTTGGTGAGCTGAGTGTCTTGTTCTGGGACTGGGTCTTGCTCAGTCGTGGACTTCACCTTCTGCTGATCCTTCTTGCGCCGCTTGGACGCCTCGAGCAGCTCCTCTTCGGTCTGAGAACCGAATGAGAAGAAGCGCGTGTAGGTCGAGTTGCCGTACTCCGCTTCCGCGACGTAGACGTCGTCACTCTGGTCGGACTGGGTGACAGAGATCCGGTTAGGCTCTCCAAAGTCGTCGCGGAGTGTCTCTTCGACGATAGACATCTGTCGTTCGTCCCTGTAGGAATCGGTATCATCGTTGTATCGAACGGCGTCGAGAATTTCGATTCCCGAGTCGGTCTTCCGCGCACGAGCGTTGTCTCTGAGGTTCTGGAGACGTTCTCGATCCTCAAAGCGGAACTCTTGACGATACTCGCGGCCGTCAGCCGTGTACTCGGCAACGACTCCTGAACTGGAACCTCCCTCGGTGATCGAAATTCTCGACGGGTCGGTGGTTTGGTTCAGGCGCTCTTCGACAGTCTCGAATCTGTTGGGAGAGTCGGCGAGAATTGTCGTTCCTTTGTCGACCGTCTCAGACTGTCTCTCTTTTGAGTCTTGAACGGCCTCTTTGTACTGTTCGACTGCCTGCCGGTCTGTCGTGTCTTGAGAGCTTGTGGATGACCCGGACGACGTGGTGGTGTTACTGTCCGAACCCGAGGGTGATTCATTGCCGGTTTGGTACCGGTCGCCCCGCCGCTGACTTTTTCGCTGTTCGACGATTTCTCGGTCTCGGTCGCGCGAAGATGACGATGAGTCTGGCGAGCTTGACGACGAGGTTGATGTTGCATCGTCTCGCGAATCGCGGACATTCTCGTCATACTCTTCTGCGGCCTGTTGGTCTTCGTCACTGCCGCCACCGCTGGAGTTGAGGACATCTCGAAGACCCATCAGAACCCACCTCCAACGCCGAACGGGTCGTCGAACTCGAACATGCCTCGATCCTCATCGTCGGCGTCGTCCTGGTCGTCGTCGGCGGCAGGTCTGAAACCAACCCCGACACCGACATCGAGCCCCATGCTCCCCATGTCATTTTGTCCGGGCACGCCGGCACCGTAGACGAGGTCGTCGACTCTGGGCTGGTTGTCTTCAACGGCTGTGCCATCAGACTGGACACTTGCTCCATCACTTCGACGTCCCATCGCGAAGAAGCCGGTCTGTTCAGGGGCGGTTACTCCGTCGAAAGTGGCATCGACGACCGCTCCGGCCGTTGCGGCTTCTTCGGCACGCTGGGCCATCTCACGTTCTTCTGCAGTCCCGCGAGACGGGCGGGGGGAACCCGACCCGGCTTGTCTGAGGGCTTCGACGATCCGTCGTCTGTCGACGTTCTCGAGTCGTTCTTTCGCTGCTGCCGCTCCGCGTTTGGCGGCCCGTCGCGCAGCTCCGTCATCGTCCCATCCGCTCCCTGAGAATCGCTTTTTGATCCGATCAGTGCGACTCTCCTCGTACTGGTCCCAGTACGAATCGTCCTGCGAGCGGAGGCGGTCACGGATTCCCATCGTTATCCCTCCTCCGAACGCCGGTTTTGGCTTCGATGGTTGACGAGAGGTCTTCGAGTCGCTGCGCCTGTGCGATGAGCCGTGTTCCCGGTGGGAGACTCTTCGATTTACGCTCATCGACGGCGATGAGCATGAACCGAGAATCTCGTGAGATGCGTTGTGACGACATTCAGATCATCCCCTGAATAAGCGCGAAGGCGACGATAGCCATCATCCCGTACATGACGAGGTCTTTCGGGTTGATGTCGAGTCGCGACAGGAGGCCGGGCGGACTGGTGGTCACGCGTTTTTCGAGGTACTGCGTGAGCGTGTCGGCCTCGATCGAGTGTCGAACCGGTTCGCGGAGGTTTATCGGATCGGCTTGGCCTTTCTTGTGGAAGACTGTCCACATCCCGGTCTGTGCCGAGGGGATCATCGCGTTTCGCGGGAAGAGATAGGTCTCCCCGTCATGCTCGTATTCGAGCATCCCGCCGCCCTTTGCCTTCGGCTTGATGAACTTCGGCCGGGGGAACTGCGAGTCGATAAGTCGCCACTCGACGTATCCTTTGTTCGCGAGTTTCTTCCTCTTCTGCTCGTACCGCCGTTGCTTGATTGCAGTCCCGAGGAAGCCGAATCGGGACTGGCGAACGTCCGGTGGCATCACAACCCCGTCGTCTTTTGTGGGTCCGTTTGCGGTTGGTCCGTCGGGGAGAGCGACTGCTTCTTCGTCTGGATTACTCATCTCGATCACCTCGGTCAGCCATCTGCCGAAGGTCGTCGAGGACTAACTCGAGTTGGGGGGACATCATGTACAGAAAACCGACGAACATGATGAGCACGATCGCGTTAGCGTATTCGGCTGGACCAGAACCGAACTCTTCGGTGAAGAGGGCAAACAGAATCCCTGTATTCATGACTGAGACGCCACCTGCGACGTTCATCGCGACTCACCCCGATTGCGGCTGAGGATTCCTCCTTTCTTCTTGCCGTCGTCGTTCTCAGAGATGACGTGCCGGATGCGGCCGAAGATGTTGTCGATGAGTCGGGCGTCGCGAGAGCGCGATGTCTCGTGACGAGCCATCATCATCCGGTAGAAGGGGTTCGTCCATTCTCCCGTGAGACCGACGAGGTCTTCGAGCGCTGCGGCTTTTTCAGCGTCTGGCAGCTCGTGCCAGATGGTTTCTCCTCGCTCGCGGATGTCGTCCGGAGATTCCTCATCGTGTCCCTCGACTTCTTCGAGGGGCTTCCAGTCGTAGCGGTTCTCGTCTTCGCTCCAGAAGGTCCACCCGTTGAGCGCCAACTCGACTTTTGCTTCGTCGATGGCCCGTTCGAGAATTGTCTCCGAAAATGCCGCTTCGGCGAACATGCCGGCCTTGTAGCTCTCGATTTGCTGCCACATCTCGGCGTCTTTGTAGTTGCCGAGACCGAGGTTGGCGTCCGACAGGAACTGGTCTCTGTCGGTTGATTCGATGGCCTTCTCCATCACTTCGAGACTGGATTGTGGGCCACCACTCCGATGTTTGTCAGGGATGTTCGGGGTTCGGGATTTTGGTTGAGTCATGGGTTATCTGAAGGAGTCGAGACTCCGGAGAACGAGCGCCCCACCAGTCAGC
This sequence comes from Haloferax sp. Atlit-12N, assembly GCF_003383095.1. Lineage (NCBI taxonomy): Archaea > Methanobacteriati > Methanobacteriota > Halobacteria > Halobacteriales > Haloferacaceae > Haloferax > Haloferax sp. Atlit-12N. The sequence continues at coordinate 1,209,070 of NZ_PSYW01000001.1, read as the reverse complement.
ATGACAAGTGATCCAAGTGGGAGCCGCGTGGGTGTCTCGACCGGCGTGTAGTCGTAATTGATCTGCGTCTCGTTCGCGTCGACGGCGACCTCTGTCTTGCCGCTCTGGTACTCAAGCGTCGTCCCGGTGACCATGACGCCGACTCCGAAGACGATGACCGCTCCGATGAGTGCGATCTCGTGATAGCCGGTGACGTAGCCAACGATGAAGACGCCAATACTGAGCGCCAATAAAAGGGCGAAAACGGTGAGGAGCATGGGGCTACCTCAGAGTCCGTCCATGGTTTTAGCGGCGAGCACTCCGAGGATGAGCAACGCCACGAACAGCGGGATGAGACCGGTAATAGTGGTCGTTGATCCGCTGGTCGCTTGATAGTCGTAGCTCACTCGGAGCGCTGCGCCGTCATCGATGCTTCCGCCGGACAGCGCGGTGACGCTCGCGGATGTGTCGTCGAAACTGTAGTCCGTCCCAGCAGTAGCTGTATTCCAGCCAGTACCGTTGTCGTAGTAGACGGTTTCAGAATCGACGACGACCTCGTAGCCGTCGAGGTCGACCGCGGTCCCGACATCAGCAGTAGCGGTCTCGTTGACCACCGACTGCGTGCCGGTGTTCCCGGAGACGGTGTTCGAGATTGGCATGAACAGCGTCGCCGCTATCGTAGCGGCAATCAGAACTGCTGCAATCCCTTTTGCGTTCATAATAAAGTACCCTGGTGGTGGTTAGATGCGACGCATGAGGGGCGACGCGAGCGCGATCAGAAGGAGCAGCGCCGCGAAGAGCGGCAGCAGTCCGAGAATCGTTGCTTCGGTTCCGGAAACGTTCGACGACGCGATTGCATCGTTGACGACCGGGATGAAGACCTGAATTGCGACGATAGCCGCAATCATCAGGCCGATGAATAGTCCGACGAGGTTGGTCTGTGCTCGGTCTTCCGACCGGGCGTTTGCGACCGCCGATTTGGCGGTGATCTTGATGAAGTCAAGCATATTGGGTGCCTCCTAAATCGGCGTTTATTTCTCCCACATATAGTATTTCTGAGAATTTGAACATGAATACGTGAGCGGTTGTACAGCATCTGTACAGATTGCTCAGAAGTATTACGTCGGTTGGCTAGAATTTCTTGGACATGGCACTATCGACGAAACACCGTCGAAATGGTCCGGTCATCAAGTCGCTTGGGTCGTTCTCTGTGACAGGCAACGACGAGAACGTGCGCGTGACGATCTCGAAGAAACTGGACTCAGCACCGTTCCCGAATGAGCCGTCTCGAAGTTTGCGCGCAGAGCTGGTCATCCCTGGTGACGATTCGTTGCCGTACCTCGAACTGCACCCTGTTCTTGACGGCGACGAGGTCGACGTGGAGAATCAGGAACTCATGCGGATGTGGGAGTCCCAGGTGGAGTGATGAGCGACTCGAATCCCAAAAAGCGTGGGACGCGGTGGGATGGCTACTCGAACTACGAGAAGGTCTCAGACCGCTATGCTCGTGCGGTCGATGACGCGCTCAACGCGTGGGCGTATATCGATGCGGCGCACGCTGAAGACGCCCAAATCCGCGCAGAAGACGCGGCCGAAGCTCGATCGCTAATCAAGGCGGCTGCGTTCCGTCTCATCCCAGAGATGGAGAACGACGAGGATGACGTCGAGCTGTACGGAGAGATTCTCGACCGGTGGCTCGGAGAAGACGGATTCATCGAGCGGTTCGAGTCGGTTTCGCTGACGACTTCGTCGCCGGGTTGGATGCACGAGTTCATGCTCGACATTCGACGCTCGGCGTGGGAAATCGGCTACTTGAAAGCCGGACGGACGCAGAAGGAAGAGCCCGAAGACAAAGTCGAGGCGGAGACTTCGGCCATGTTCACATGAGGTGACGAAGATGGAGAAAATTCAGCGATGGGTTGAGAAAATCCACGAACGGCGAATCGAGAAACAGTACGACGCAATCATCCTAGTCATCGCAGAGGAAGGGGACGGGAAGTCGACGCTGATGAACCAACTGACGTGGCTCTGGCAAGATGTTCGCGGCCTCGACCCGACGCCCGAGTCAGTCTTGGACCGCGTCGTCTGGGGTGAGAGAGACGAGTTCAAGCGCACCATGGCAACCGCGCCAGAACGGTCTGCAATCCCGGTCATGGACGCGGCACGTGCACTCTACAAGCGCGATGCAATGGATAGCGAACAGAAGGATGCCGAAAAAGATCTCCTCGACGTTCGGACGAGCGAGTATTTCATCATGTTGGGGTATCAGGGGTACGATGATATCCCGACAACGCTCGCAAAACGTCGAGCACTCGCGGCACTCAAAATCCCGCGAAACCAGCGGGGGAAACTCCGTGGGTACTCCCGTGAGTCACTCGACGAAAAATGGGAGACCGGCGAGTGGCCGGAGCCGGATATGCGAGACTCCTTCCCATCGCTCGAAGGCACGGAACTCTGGGAGGTGTTCAAACGCCGTGACAAGAAGAAAAAGAATGAGCGAATCGACCCTGACGACGACGAGGACGAGTCAGAACTCGACCTCGACCCGCGCGAACTCGCCCAAGAGATCGTCGACGAGGGGATCGGCCGCGTGGTGTCGATCCACGGCGGCAACAAGCAGCCCTACATCGCGTCTGAACTCATCGAGGTTCACTACGGTGCTTCGATGCGCAATGCGAAGAAGGTGAAATTGATTCTGGAAAACAGACCGGACGTCGACTTAGAGCGATTCGCGGAGGAAGCCTGAGATGAGACCAGACACTCACACACAGCACACACCCCTATTGACTTTTGCCTATATTTGCGCACTCGCGCTATGCGCGCGCCTGCGCGCGCGACCCCCGGTCAGATTCGATTTCGGGATTTTCTCGGGTTCTGGTGGTGGTTCTCGATGAGTTCGTCGAGTCTCTCACTACGGTTCGAGCGTTGGCAGTACCAAGTGACGATGTACGTGTCTGTCTGCGTGATCGTACTGTGCTACACCGGCTATCAATCCGGCATCGCACCGACTGTGACGGGCACATTCGCTATCGTCGGATTCGTCGTCACGCTGGTCTCCTCGAGTGGAGCTGCAACCTACGCGTTCGACGATCTCGTCAATGTTGGTATCGAGGAGGGCGATGACTGATGCCGACCCGACCGTCCCGGTCATCGAGACGTTCGTCAACATCGTCGCGGTCGTCCTTGTCGTCGACGTCGTCGCCGACTGGCTGGGTTTGTCGGAAGACGTCCACCTCGTGGTCGCCCTGGTCGCGATGGCGCTCGTCCTCGCTTTCGTCAAAGTCAGAGTTGAGCGAGGAGTTCGATGAGTCTACACGCGCGCAGGCGACGTCGTTCCCAATCTTCCTGATTCTACTGATGATTCTGTTCTTTGGAACCATCGTCCTCAACGAGTTCTGGGTGATGTTCAAATGAGCGAGGCTAAAGTCATCGAAGACGACGACGGAGAACTGTTGGTCCAGATGCCGTACGCCGAGGGATGTCGAGGGTACTGCATCGGCTTCTCTTATGCAGGCTTGTTGCTGGTGTCGGTTTCGAGCCTGATGTTCCTGACGGACGCACCGGTGTTCTGGCTGAGAGCCGCGAGATTCGGCTACATGGCAGGCATCTCGATTGCTCTTGTCGCGTTCGTCGCCGGCTACACGGTCCCGTGTCGGTTCTACGAGCTAATGGAGGATGAGCCGGATGTCTAACGAGCAAGAGGGTACTGTGGATTGCCCCCACGTCGACGGCGACGGTGCGTGCATGATCTGTATCCTCAAAGCAGACGCGAGAGGTGTCGAAGATGAACTCTAATTCCTCTGACCTAAGCAATCAACTGGGTGTTGCGATGCTTGTGACCGTTCTCGTGTTGGTGGCGGTCGCTAAGCTAATCTCAATCGAGGTCGCAGGTGGGTCTGGTGTGCTATTTCTCGCAGTTTGGGGTATTTACTTCCTGCACCCACGTGTCGAGGTGACTGAAATTGACTGAGGAAAACCAGCGAATCGACTTCTGGCACCTTGGGATTGTTATCGGCTTCACGTGCCTGTTCTCAGTCGGTGTCGCGTTCGCGAGTCTTTTCGTCGACCTCGGAGTGCCGCAGTGGTACACGGGTACGCTACTTGTCGGTTCGACAATCGCTCTCGTCGGCTGGGGCGTCGCAGGAGGGTTCCCTGGCCATGTCTAAGCTCCAATCCCGTGTCTACCATGCCGTGGGATGGGTCTTCATGGTATTACTCGGCCCGCTACACTTCGCGGGAGAAATGGTCGGGCCAACTGGCGCGACGGACTGGAGACAGTGGGCTTGCGCCATTTTAGGCACGTTTCTTTGGGTTGGTGTTGCCAGCGTGGTGATGCACAGTGTCTGATGGACTCCTCGGTGTAGTTCAGCACAAATTGTTCGGGCACAGGTTCGACTATGAAGAGCTCGACAGAGAAGAGACAGCAGTCAGGGCAACCTGTGTCTACGAGTTCTGTGACTACGACGAAGTTCTGACTGAGGAGTTGTTTGAATGACGCTCGACTCGGCGTCGGTGTTCAGTTCGTTGCCATGGGGACTCTTCGCGCTTGTCTTCGTTGCGATAATTCTGCTCGTGATTTACTACATGGTGTTCGTCGAGCGGTTCGGGTACTGGGAGGTCCGCTTATGAGTTCGGTGCGACCGCTTCCGAGAACCGACTATTCTCGTAACCAAATGCTCCTCGACGACGCGTAATCGACGTCTTTTCCGAGTAGATCAGCCCGACCGAACTAGCTAAGGTTCCGGGAAACAGAGATAACTACCAGAACTGGAACCATGCAGGTACGCCCATATCCATCGAAGTCAGGAAAGCGACTGTGGCTCTCACGCGCGGAACAAGAGAAACTCCTCTCGCTCGTCGAGGACGAATACCCACGGCGGCGTATCGCTCTGGACCTCGCACTCCACGGTCTCCGCAGCGACGAAGTCCGAAACGTGGAGCCGCGACACTTCGAACGCCTCGACGATGAGGGGAAGTGGCGACTGAGTGTCCCCGACGGCAAGAGCGGCGCTCGGGACACGCCGGTCTCGCGGAGTCTCCGCGAGCGCGTGAAGTACCTGAAGTCCGCGGCGCGATTGCGAGCTGACGAACCGGTGGTCGATGTCTCGACTCGCTCGCTTCGCGATTGGATTGCCGAAGCGCGAGAACAGTTGGCCGACGACCTCGACGACGACCGGTGGCACGACCTCGGGATGCACGACCTTCGACGAACGTGGGCGACGGATACGTTCTACTCACTCGCGTTCGAGGGTGTCCCTATCGCTGAGGAGTTGACGATGGCGTGGGGTGGGTGGGCGATGACCGATTCCGGGCGCGAGACGTTCCGTCGAAACTACCTCGGACCCGTGCCGGACCACGTCACCTCCAGGGCGATGGCTCACCTCGCTTTGGAGTAATCGACGTCTAAATTTTTCGCGCGGGCAAGCCGCGCCGAGTAGGCGCGGCGACCCCCGTTTCATCTGTTTCATCTGGAGCCTGAGCGCAGCGAAGGCTCCGGTAATCTTGAAGTGTGGCTCTTTAGCCACACATCTAACGGAGAATCAGGGGGGTCCCCCCGGATTCGGAGTGACGGCGGTTGCGGCGCTGGTCGAGGCGAGACGGCGCCAAGAAAAATGCAGTCGCTAACGTCCTGAAAACACAGACATTCTTGCCGGGACTAACGTCAGAGAACAGCGTTGCCACTCAGGAGTCGTCAGCTATCTGGCGAGCGTGACGACGTTCTTCGAGCCGACGAGACCGAGCAGATCACCGAGGAGGTATTCGAACCGACGACCCGAGCTGCGGGCACGGGCCTCGACCTCGAACTCACGAGCGAAGTCTTCGATGTCGTTGCCGGTGACCTCCGCCCAGGTCATCGCACCCGAGCGGATGATCCGACGGATGTCGTTGCGGTCAGGTTGATCGTCGAGTTCGAGGCGCTCGCGGTACTCGCCATCCTTCCGATCGACGACGTAGTTCCGAAGCCATCGCGACCACGGGTCGTTCTCGTGGCCGTAAGTGTCGGCGCGGATGATATCGTCGGTAGCCTCCTCGATCGTGGCTTCGACAGTCCGGCGCGCGGACTCGATGTGTTCGACGATCCCGTTCGCGATGTGTTTCGAGGCCAGCTCGACGCTGCCGTAATCGTGAATCACGAGATCACCGAGTCGCTTCAGCGCGCGATAGACGGTATCGATGTGGACGCCGATCCGCTCGGCGAGGTCGGCCGGCGAGATGTGGCCGCCGTCAGTCACCAGCTCCTCGGTGATCGCGACGTCCGTCTCCACGAGGTTCCCCGCGGTGGCGAACATCCGAATCTCGTCCTCCTGCTGCTGAGCGATACGCGGGAGCGGATTGTCGGCGACCTTCGCCATTCGCGCCTCGCCCTCGACGGCGAAGTAGTCGTCCGCGACGTACATCTGGTGGTCAGGCGTCACCGGCAGGTCCGACCAGTTCAGAACGTTCAGCAGCGCCTCGTCGAGTTCCTTGTGGAGCTGGTCGACGTCGTGGAACCGGAGGGTGTCGTCGTACAGCGAGTTCTGATAGGAAACACCGATCTTCGGGTTCTCCAGCGGTGTTCCAGCGACAGCGTCCGGGTTCTTCACGTGGTAGTGCTTGAACTCCTTCGGGAGTTCGTGACCACCGACGATCTCGGCCGCGCGCATCGCGCAGACCGTGGACGTGTGATACCAGCCTTCGCAGACGCGGTCGTCGCGAACAGTCTTCGAATAGCCGCTGCGCTCGCCGCCGAGGATGAGTGCGATGCGGTGAAGCGTCCCGTCGAGCGCGAACACCCGACCGGTCTCGCCCTTCTTCGCGCGGACGTACAGCTCGGCGTCGGTCACGTTCGACGACTTGTGTACCTTTTCGGGATGGAGCGCGTCGTAGTCGATTCCAGTGAACGAGTTCCAACCGAACTCGTCTTGGCGCTCGCGAAGCTCGCGCAGCGCCTCGAACAGGAGACTCGGATACTCGTCAAACTCGAAGTAGCTCCCTCGCGTCTCGACGTCGACGCCGAGGATGTCGTGCGGATTCGAGATGTTCTTCCCGCTCTTCGACTTCACACCGGGCCAGCGCGGACGGACGCGGAAGTACGCACGCTTTCGGTTGTCGTCCTTCGCCTCTTGGAACGACGGATACGTCTCGGGATAGAGTCGTATCATGAACTCGGGCACAGTATCGCCCTCGAGACGCCAATCCCACCGACCGAGGTCGGTATCTTCGTCGGGAACCGCAATTTTCGGATCGTCGGCGTAACCGAATTCGAGGTTCCACTCCTCTCCGCCGAACTCGATGCCGGCGCGGAGGTTCCCGTACTCCTCGAAGTCGTGCATCTTGTACAGCGAGATGAGGCCGAAGTACGTCGACAGCGATTCGGCCCACTTCAGGTACGCCGAGAACTCGTGCGGCTGCGGGAGGAGGAACTTCCGAAGGCCCGAGACGGCGGTCTTCGAATCCTGTCCGCGCATCGTCCGAGCGCGGGAGCCGCGTTTCAGCTTCCGCTCGTGCGCCTCCGCTTCCGAGCAGGCGTAGAAGTGGTCCTCGCGAACGTCCTTCCGGATGTGGGTACCGCCACAGAAGCGACACTCGCCAGTCGGCTCCAGGTCGCAGTTCCACTCGTGTTCGAGCGCGGCTTCCTCGGTCTCGAAGCTCGTCTGGCAGTAGCGACACGCCGCGACGAACTCGGGCATCTCGAACTCGACGTCTTCGGGGTCGTCGTCGATGGTCGAGCCGGGCTCGTATCCGTTGTCAACTGCGGACGCGATGGTGTCCTCGTCGCTCGATGTGACGACGTCCGCGTCGTCGAGGACAGAGAACTCCGCGACGACCTCGCCGGTATCGTCGCTCACCGGCGGTCACCTCCGACGTAATCGACACGGCTACCGCGAATCTCGTAGGCTTCGTAGAGCGACCACTCGGCAGACTCTTTGGCTTCTTCGTAGTCTGAGCGGACCTCGTGGCGAATGTCGCTGTTCCCGTCTCGGTAGACCTCTAAGACGACCCGGTGTTGAACGACTGCACGGCGACGATCGTAGCTCGTGTACGGTCGTTCCTCCCACTCGCAAATCTGTCGAGTGAAGCTCACCGGCGGTCACCTCCGTAGGCGACGCGAACTGGTTGGTCGAACCAGTCGACCACGGACTGCGAGGAGTAGCCGCAGATGTCACAGACGAGCACCCCGACGACCGACCCACGACTCCACTCGTGGCGTCCGTCGTCACAGGGGCCGTCCTGCGTCCGCTGTTGGAGTTCTTCGAGGACTATGCGGCGATGGTCGTAGCGGTCGTCGGAACGCCACGAGACGAGCAGGACGGGGCGCTCGTCGGCGTCGGACTGAACCGTCGCGAGGACTTCGCGAGGTCCGGTGGTTCGGAGGTAGCTCCGGAAGCGCGTCTCGAAGTCCGTCGACTGCCACGAGACTGCGAGCGCGTTGTCGACGCCGTCTGCATCGGCGGCCTCCTCGACCCGAGCCCGCGCGTGCTCAAGAGACTCGGGCGGTGCGAGGTGTGGGAGCGCGCGGTCGACGAGGTCGTCGGCCCACTCGGGAACGTCGCGGACGATAGCGAAGACTCGCGCGCGGTCGCTGGGAACGACATCCTCGTTCGCGAGCGCGGTGAAGTAGGTGCCGCGAACGCTCATCGGGACTCGACCTCCTCGCGGTCAAAGATCTGCGTCCAGGTGATCTGTCCGAAGGTCGCGCGCCCCTCCGCCTCGATCCATGAGAAGTTGAGGTCGGTGACCGAAGTCGCGGGAACGATTTTCGCAGCGATGACCTCGTCGGTGTTCGGGTCGCGGACGGTGAACAGATAGAACGCTCCGAGTTCGACGAGCGCTTCGTGCTGCTTCTTCCGAAGGTAGTAGCGACCGCGATCCTGCGACTCGTTGATGACGACCGCGCAGGATTTGGACTCGACTTCGGAGCCCTGTTCGAGGACGAGAACGCCGACGAAAGGAAGGTCCGGCGAGGGCCAGACCGCGCGAACGCAGACGATGTCGTACGGGAGTTCTTGCCCGTCGTCTCCGTTCTTCGGCGCGGCTTCGAAGCCGTCGACGCGCTGGATCTGGTCCGCTTCGGCGCGTTCGCCCGCACGCTTCGATGGTGCGAGGCTCA